>NZ_WSEL01000011.1 GCF_009758015.1 Ramlibacter pinisoli | reverse complement strand
CCGCGTCGATCTGGTCGTAGGCCTTGGCTTCACCGCCGAACTTGGTCGACAGCACCGTCGTGATGGCCGCCGTCAGCGTGGTCTTGCCGTGGTCCACGTGACCGATGGTGCCCACGTTCACGTGCGGCTTGGTCCGCTCGAATTTACCTTTTGCCATTTCTGTCCTCTAAAGAGCAATGCCCGTGGATTGGTTTTACGTCTGCACGGCGTTGCCTGGTTCCCCTGCCACGGGCAGCAGGGGGCACGCCGTCGCAGACGGGTTGCTGTTATTTCGCGCGGGCGGCGACGATCGCCTCGGCCACGTTGCGCGGAGCTTCGGCGTAGTGCTTGAACTCCATCGTGTAGGTGGCACGGCCCTGCGACATCGAACGCAGCGAGGTCGAGTAGCCGAACATCTCGGACAGCGGCACCTCGGCCTTGATGGCCTTGCCGCCGCCGACCATGTCTTCCATGCCCTGCACCATGCCGCGACGCGACGACAGGTCGCCCATCACGTTGCCGGCGTAGTCTTCCGGGGTCTCGACTTCCACGGCCATCATCGGCTCGAGGATGACCGGGCTGGCCTTCTTCGCGCCTTCCTTGAAGCCGAAGATGGCAGCCATCTTGAACGCGAGTTCGTTCGAGTCCACGTCGTGGTACGAGCCGAAGTGCAGCGTGACCTTCACGTCCACCACCGGGTAACCGGCGAGCACGCCCTGCGTGACGGCCTCGTTGATGCCCTTTTCCACCGCGGGGATGAATTCGCGGGGAACCACGCCGCCCTTGATGGCGTCGACGAATTCGATGCCCTTGCCGGCTTCGTTGGGCTCGAGCTTGAGCACGACGTGGCCGTACTGGCCCTTGCCGCCCGACTGGCGGACGAACTTGCCTTCGGCCTCGTCGACCGTCTTGCGGATGGTCTCGCGGTAGGCGACCTGCGGCTTGCCGACGTTGGCTTCCACGCCGAACTCGCGCTTCATGCGGTCGACGATGATTTCCAGGTGCAGCTCGCCCATGCCGGCGATGATGGTCTGGCCGGATTCCTCGTCAGTGCGCACGCGGAACGACGGGTCTTCCTGCGCCAGGCGGTTCAGGGCGATGCCCATCTTCTCCTGGTCGGCCTTGGTCTTGGGCTCGACGGCCTGCGCGATCACGGGCTCGGGGAACACCATGCGCTCGAGCGTGACGATGGACGCCGGGTCGCACAGCGTTTCGCCGGTCGTGACGTCCTTCAGGCCCACGCAGGCGGCGATGTCGCCGGCGCGGATTTCCTCGACTTCCTGGCGGTTGTTGGCGTGCATCTGCACGATCCGGCCGATGCGCTCCTTCTTGCCGCGCACCGGGTTGAAGACGCTGTCACCCTTGGTGAGCACGCCCGAGTAGACGCGCACGAACGTCAGCTGGCCGACGAACGGGTCGGTCATCAGCTTGAACGCCAGGGCGGAGAACTTCTCGTTGTCGTCGGCCTTGCGGGTGACGGCCTGCTCGTTCTCGTCGGTGCCGGACACCGGGGGGATGTCCACCGGGGAGGGCATCAGCTCGATGACGGCGTCGAGCATGCGCTGCACGCCCTTGTTCTTGAAGGCGGTGCCGCACAGCATCGGCTGGATCTCGCCGGCGATGGTGCGCGTGCGCAGGCCGAGCGTGATCTCTTCCTCGGAGAGGTCACCCTCCTCGAGGTACTTGTTCATCAGGTCCTCGTTCGCCTCGGCGGCGGCCTCGACCATCTTCTCGCGCCATTCCTTGGCCTGCTCGACCAGATTGGCGGGGATTTCCTCGAAGCTGAACTTCATGCCCTGGGACGCCTCGTCCCAGATGATCGCCTTCATCTTGCGCAGGTCGACCACGCCGGTGAAGTTCTCCTCGGCGCCGATCGGGATGACGATGGGCACCGGGTTGGCCTTCAGGCGCAACCGCATCTGGTCGTAGACCTTGTAGAAGTTGGCACCGGTGCGGTCCATCTTGTTGACGAACGCCAGGCGCGGCACCTTGTACTTGTTGGCCTGGCGCCAGACCGTCTCGGACTGGGGCTGCACGCCGCCCACGGCGCAGTACACCATGCAGGCGCCGTCCAGCACGCGCATGGAACGCTCCACCTCGATGGTGAAGTCCACGTGGCCGGGGGTGTCGATGATGTTGATGCGGTGCTCGGGGAAGGACATGTCCATGCCCTTCCAGAAGCAGGTGGTCGCCGCGGACGTGATCGTGATGCCGCGCTCCTGCTCCTGCTCCATCCAGTCCATGGTGGCGGCGCCATCGTGCACTTCACCGATCTTGTGGTTCACACCGGTGTAGAACAGGATGCGCTCGGTGGTCGTGGTCTTGCCGGCGTCGATGTGCGCCGAGATCCCGATGTTGCGATAGCGCTCGATGGGCGTTTTGCGGGCCATGATGATCTTTCGTTGGAAGCGATAAAGGCCCGCTCGTGGCGGGCCCGTACCGCAGGTTGGGACGGTTCTTAGAAGCGGAAGTGCGAGAAGGCCTTGTTGGCCTCCGCCATGCGGTGCACTTCGTCGCGCTTCTTCATGGCGCCGCCGCGGCCTTCCGTGGCTTCCATGAGTTCGTTGGCCAGGCGCATGGCCATGGACTTCTCGCCGCGCTTCTTGGCGGCTTCCTTGAGCCAGCGCATCGACAGCGCCAGGCGGCGCACCGGGCGCACTTCGACCGGCACCTGGTAGTTGGCGCCGCCGACGCGGCGGGACTTCACCTCGACCATCGGCTTGACGTTGTTGATGGCGATGGTGAACGCCTCGACCGGATCGCGGCCGGGGTTCTTCTTCTCGATCTGCTCGAGCGCACCGTAGACGATGCGCTCGGCGACCGCCTTCTTGCCGCCTTGCATGATGACGTTCATGAACTTGGCGAGCTCGACATTGCCGTACTTGGGATCCGGCAGGATTTCACGCTTAGGGACTTCGCGACGACGTGGCATTTCTTCACCTCTTCCATTGCTTCAGCTGGCTTGTCCCTGTCGGGGGCCCAGAAGGTCATGGGACCTTCGCTTACTCGACCCACACGGGACATCCGTGCTTCGGGTCACTCCGCTGACTCAGCCTGCCAGGGCTGGACAGCACCGACAAACTCACGACCGGCCGATCAGGCCTTCTTCGGGCGCTTGGCGCCGTACTTGGAACGCGACTGCTTGCGATCCTTCACGCCCTGCAGGTCCAGCGAACCGCGCACGATGTGATAACGAACGCCGGGCAGATCCTTGACGCGACCGCCGCGCACGAGCACGACCGAGTGCTCCTGCAGGTTGTGGCCTTCGCCGCCGATGTACGAGATGACCTCGAACCCGTTGGTCAGGCGCACCTTGGCGACCTTGCGCAGGGCCGAGTTCGGCTTCTTCGGCGTCGTGGTGTACACGCGCGTGCACACGCCCCGGCGCTGGGGGCTGTTCTGCATCGCGGGGGACTTGGACTTGGTCTTTTCGACCTCCCGCCCCTGACGCACTAGTTGATTGATGGTTGGCATTGAGAAAACGTCCCTAAACGTCTGTAAACGGCGCCAGCCGCGGCTGCGGCTGGCAACACCCCTCCCGCCCCAAATGCGGGAAAGCCCGCCAGTATATCCCGGGACGGGTTTTCCCTCAAGGGCCGGGGAACGGCGCCCCGCCAGCAGGGCGCCGGCCGGCAGCGGGCGGCACGCGCCCGCGCCCGCTCACTTGATCCAGAGGCGCAGCGCGTCCCAGGCGCGGCCGAGGATGCCGGCCTGCTCCACCGGCTCCAGCACCAGCAGCGGCACGTCGGCCACCGCCCGGTCGCCGGCCGTCACCTTGAGGGCGCCGACCTGCTGGCCCTTGGTGAACGGGGCCACCAGCGGGTCGGGCCGGGCCACCGCCGTCTTGAGCTGGCCCGCGGTGCCGGCCGGCACCGCCACCACCAGCGGCTGCGGACGCCCGAGCTTGACCGTCGGCGCGGTGCCCTTCCAGACCTGCGGTGTCACCACCGCCTGGTTGGCATCGAACAGCTTGATGCCCTCGTAGGCGGTGAACCCCCAGTTCAACAGCTTCTGCGACTCGTTGGCGCGACCGGCCTCGCTGCCGGCGCCCAGCACGATGGACAGCAGGCGCCGGCCGGGCAGGTTGGGGAAGTCGCGCCGGGCGGTGGTGATCAGGCAGTAGCCGGCCGTGTCGGTGTGGCCGGCATGGAGGCCGTCGACCGTGGGATCGCGGAACAGCAGCATGTTCCGGTTGGTGTCGTTGGCGGTCGGCGTGCCCTGGTAGCGGTACTTCCTGATCGCGTAATAGCCCACGAACTCGGGATAGTCCTGCATCAGCCGCGTGGCCAGGATGCCCAGGTCGCGCGCCGTGGTCATGTGCCCCGGCTCCGACAGGCCCACCGGGTTGCGGAAGTCCGTGCTCTTCATGCCCAGCGCCTTGGCCTGGTCGTTCATCAGCTGCACGAAGCGCTCGGCGGTCCCGCCCACGGCTTCGGCCAGGGCCATCGTCGCGTCGTTGCCGGACTGCACGACCATTCCCTTGATCAGGTCCTCCGCCGGCACCTGCATGCCGGCGTCGATGAACATGCGCGAACCGGGCATCTTCGAGGCCCGCACGCTGACCGGGAGCGGCTGCTGCAGCGAGATCTTCCCGGAGCGCAGCGCATCGAACACCAGGTAGGCCGACATCAGCTTGGTGAGCGAGGCCGGCTCCACCGGCGAGTCGGCCTCGCGCCCGGCCAGCACCTGGTTGGCGCTGACGTCCAGCAGGAGGTAGCTGCGCGCCGCGATGTCGGGCGGCTGTGGCGTCTGGGCGGCGGCCGCGAGGCAAAGCAACGCCAGCAAAGGCGCGGCCAGCGCCTGGGCGAGTCGAATCATGGGCGGGGGATCAGGAACGCAGGTGGCGCGCCACCAGGGATTTCAGCAGCGGCAATTGTCCGTGGAAGAAATGCCCGCCTCCTGGCACAACCGTAACAGGGAGCGACTGCGGGCGCGCCCAGTCCATCACCGACTGCAGCGACACGGTGTCGTCCTGCTCGCCGTGGACCACCAGCGTGCGATCGTGCGCCTCCGGCGGCAGCACCGACACCTCGAAGCGCTGGGCTGCGGTGCCGACCAGGACCACCTTGCGCACCTCGCGCGTGCTCCACGCGGCCGCGAGCACCCGGCTGGCCACGAAGGCGCCGAACGAGAAGCCGGCCAGTGCCACCGGGCCGTCCGGGGCCAGCGCCTGCAGCACCGCGCCCATGTCCTCGGCCTCGCCGCGGCCCTCGTCGTGCACGCCGGCCGAGCCGCCGACGCCGCGGAAGTTGAAGCGCACTGCCGTCCAGCCCGCCTGCACGAAGGCGCGCGCCAGGGTCTGCACCACCTTGTTGTCCATGGTGCCGCCGAACAGCGGATGCGGGTGGGCGATGACGGCAGTGCCGACCGGCGTGCCGGCGGGGGCGTCGCGCTGCACCTCGATGGCGCCGGCCGCGCCCTGCAGGTGCAGCCGTTCGGTCTGCGCGTTCATCGGCCCAGGTGGGGTGGGGTGAGCAGGCGCTCGACCACGCGCCCGTTCTTCAGGTGCGACTCGACGATCTCGTCGATGTCCTGGGCGTCGACGTAGGTGTACCAGACCGCCTCGGGGTAGACCACGGCGACCGGGCCGGCGGCGCAGCGATCGAGGCATCCGGCCTTGTTCACCCGCACCTTGCCCGGACCGGCGAGCCCCTGCGACTTCACCTGCGCCTTGCAGCGGTCGAACGCCTCCTGGGCGTTGTGGTCGGCACAGCAGTTCTCGCCGTTGCTTCGCTTGTTCAGGCAGAAGAAGATGTGGCGCTCGTAGTACGAGGGCCGGGAGGATGCGTCGCTCATCGCGGCAATTCTAGGCCGCGGGGTGCGGCCGCGAGACCCGCGCCAGCACGTACGCCAGCGTCGCATAGGGCCACAGCCAGCCGAGCCACTGGGCCAGCCCATGGAAGCGGATGAAGCGGCCCTGCTCCCAGGCCTGCAAGGTGTGCGTGAAGTACGCACTGGCCGGCGCCTGGTTCAGCAGCACCAGGTGCAGCAGCAGGGCCACCAGCCCCAGCGCGGCGCACCAGCGCCGCGGCAGCAGCAGCAGCGCCGCGCACAGCACCAGGCCGACCGCGAGTCCGAGCCGCACCGGCAGGCTCAGCCAGGCCCAGGCATGCACCGGCCCCCAGCTCAGGGCCGCCGACAGGGCCGTCGCGCCCACGCCGAGGGCCACCAGCAAGGCGGCGATCAGGGCCCGGCGGCCGACCGTTTGCATGATCGAGTAGGCCAGCAGGCAGGGCACCAGCACCCCCAGGGCCACGCACAGCAGCTCCACGCCCGGCACCAGCGGCTGCAGTTCGACGTCGCGCACCGGCATCCACTCCAGGAACGGCGTGTCGGCCAGCCAGTCGCCCAGGGCGGCCTCGACGCGTTCCAGCACCTGGCCCAGCCCCAGTGGCACGGCGGCCGGGAACAGCAGCGCGAACGGCCACAGCGCCAGCAGCACCAGGGCGCCGCGCGCGTCCTCGACGAACCAGCGCTGGCGGAACCGGCTCCAGCGGTCGACGGCGCCGGCCCATTCCAGCGCGCCGGCCAGGCCGGCGCCCAGCCCCGCACCGGCCGCGTTCAGGCCGAAGTCGACGTTGGAGGGCACGCGCGCGGGCAGGTAGGTCTGGAGCGCCTCCATCGCCAGCGACAGTGCGGCGCCGTAGGCCGTGGCCAGCAGCACCGCGCGGCCGACGCCGGTCTCGCTGGCCGGCCGGTGCCCGCGCCGCAGCACGCTCAGCGCCAGCAGGAATCCCAGCGGCGCGTAGCCCAGCACGTTGGCGGCGACGTCGAACCCGGTCCAGTAGCGTGGCCAGGGACTGGCCAGGAAGGCGAAGGAGGCAATGCCCTGGTCGCGCCAGCCGCTGAACGGATACAGGCTGGCGTAGACGATCAGCGCCGCGTAGGCCTGCGCCAGGGGCCAGGCCGACGTCTTGCGCGCGACCATCGGCCCTCGCTCAGAACGGTTTGACGACCACCAGCACCACGGCGGCCAGCAGCATCAGGACTGGCAACTCGTTGAACCAGCGGTACCAGCGATGGCCGTGCCGGTTGGAGCCGGTCGCGAAGCGGCGCAGCAGGGCGCCGCACACATGGTTGTAGCCGACTGCCAGCACCACCACCGCCAGCTTGGCGTGCAGCCAGCCGTTGCCCGGGCCGCGGCCGATGCCATAGCCCAGCCACAGCCACAGGCCCAGACCGAGCGCCGGGATCGACAGCATGGTGGTGAACCGCAGCAGCTTGCGGGCCATGAGCAGCAGCCGCTCGTGTTCGGCGATCGAGCCGGCCGGCACCAGCGCCAGGTTCACGAAGATGCGTGGCAGGTAGAACAGGCCGGCGAACCAGCTGGCCACGAACACGATGTGGAGGGCTTTGACCCAGAGCATGGCCCGAGTGTACGGAAGGGCCAAGCTGGCCCGTCGGCCATGGGTGGAAAGCGCCGGAGGCAAAAAAACCCCGGCCATCAGCCGGGGTGGGAAGCCTTTTTGCTGTCACACATCAAGGCGCCCGCTCAGGGAGGAAAAGCGGGGAGCGGCATGCCGCCCGCGCGTAATTTAACAAAGCACCCTCCCGCCAGCAAGCGCGCTGGCCGGCAGCACCGGCCTCTCAATGCAACGCGGCCGCAGCGTCAACCCCGGCGGCCCAGGGGACGATGGGGCACAATTTTCCCCATGGTCCTGCACGCCTCCTACCCCCATGGCCGCCCGCGACGCCTGCGCCGCGACACCTTCACGCGCAACCTCGTCCGCGAGCACGCCCTCAGCGCGCACGACCTCATCTACCCGGTGTTCGTCCTCGACGGTGCGGGGCGGCGCGAAGCCGTCGCCTCCATGCCGGGCGTGGAGCGGGTCAGCCTGGACCTGCTGCTGCCGGTGGCTCAGCAGTGCGTGGAGCTCGGCATTCCGGTGCTGGCGCTGTTCCCGGTCATCGACCCCGCGCTCAAGACCGAGGACGGACGCGAGGCCTGGAACCCCGAGGGCCTGGTGCCGCGGGTGGTGCGGGCGCTCAAGCAGCGCTTCCCGGAACTGGGCGTGATGACCGACGTGGCCCTGGATCCCTTCACCAGCCACGGCCAGGACGGCCTGCTCGATCCGACCGGCTACATCCTGAACGACGAGACGGTGGAGGTGCTGACGCGCCAGGCCCTGGTGCAGGCCGATGCCGGCGTGGACATCGTCGCGCCCAGCGACATGATGGACGGGCGCATCGGCGCGATCCGCAAGGCGCTGGAGGAACGCGGCGCCATCCACACCCGCATCATGGCGTACAGCGCCAAGTACGCGAGCGCCTTCTACGGCCCGTTCCGTGATGCGGTCGGCTCGGCCGGCAATCTCGGCAAGAGCAACAAGAAGGTCTACCAGATGGACCCGGGCAACAGCGACGAGGCGCTGCGCGAGGTGGCGATGGACATCGCCGAGGGCGCCGACATGGTGATGGTCAAGCCCGGCATGCCCTACCTGGACATCGTGCGGCGCGTGAAGGACGAGTTCCGCGTGCCGACCTTCGCCTACCAGGTGTCCGGCGAGTACGCGATGCTGCAGGCGGCCGCGCGCAACGGCTGGCTCGACGGCCCGGCCGTGATGATGGAGAGCCTGCTCGCCTTCAAGCGCGCCGGCGCCGACGGGGTGCTGACCTACTTCGCCCTCGAGGCCGCCCGCCAGCTGCGCGCCTAGCGCCTCCCGATGCAGCTCGTCGAATTCACGGCCGGCACGCTCCGCTTCCTCGACACGCTGCCCCGGCGGGGGCCGGCCGACGGCTTCGTCTGGATCTACCTCGACCGCGAGACGCTGCACGAGGAACTGCCGGCCCTGCAGGCGGCGGTGCAGCGCATCGGTGGCTCGGCCCTGCTCGACCTCCATGTCCAGGACCTGGACAACGCCCTGCACCCCTCGCACTACGACTACACCTCGGTGTACGACCTGGTGGTGTTCCGCCGCCTGGCGACGGCCGACGAGGTCGACCAGGAGCTGCAGGGCCAGGGGCTGCCGCGCGGCGCCGGCGCCCAGATGCTGGCCAGCTTCTTCCGCATCCGCACCCGGGCTGTCGCCTTCGTGGTGTTCGACCGCCTGCTGGTGACGGTGCACCCGCAGGGCTGCTTCACCGCGCGCTCGTTCATCAGCCGCTACCTGTCCGACGCGGTGCAGAGCGAGGGCCTGAACGGCAACCGCAGCCGCCTGCCGGGCAGTCCGGCCGACCTGATGCTGCGGATGGTGAACGTCATGGTCGACAGCTACCTGGAACTGCGCAAGCAGCTGAGCACCGAGCTCGACCGCTGGCAGCAGGAGCTGCTGCGGCCGGGCTCCGACTACCGCGGCTGGAGCGCGCTGATGGTCGCCCGGCGCGAGCTGCACATGCTGGAAGACCTGTGCGAGGAGCAGAACGACGCCATGCAGGAGTGGCTGGACACCGCCCGCGAGCAGCCGCCGCCCGGCCTCACGCAGGCCGAGCGCGATGGCCTGACCGCCCGGGCGCGCGACGTCATCGAGCACATCCAGCGGGTGGTGCACCAGGTCCGGCGCATGGAGCAGGGCGCCGAGAGCGTGGTGCAGATCCACTTCTCGGCCCAGAGCCACCGCACCAACAACATCATGCGCACCCTGACGGCGCTGACGGCCATCTTCCTGCCGCTGAACCTGATCACCGGCGTGTTCGGCATGAACTTCGCCAGCATGCCGCTGCTGCACGACCGGTTCGGTTTCTGGCTGGCCATCGGCAGCATGGCGGCGGTCGCGGCGCTGCTCGGGCTGGTGTTCTGGCGCAAGCACTACCTGGAACGCAGCGCGCGCTAGCGCTCGTGGCCGGCACGATCCGCATCGGCACCGCCGGCTGGTCGCTGGCACCCGGGGAGCAGCACCGGTTTCCTGCCGGCGCCAGCCACCTGCAGCGCTACGCGCAGGTCTTCGAGGCCTGCGAGATCAATTCGTCCTTCCACCGTCCGCACCGCGCCGCGACCTGGGCCCGCTGGGCGGCCGAGGTGCCGGACGGCTTCGCGTTCTCGGCCAAGCTGCCGCGGGAGATCACCCATGAGCGGCGCCTGGTGGACTGCGAGGCGCCGTTGCGGTCGTTCCTCGACGCCGCCGGCGCGCTCGGAGACCGCCTGCGGGCCCTGCTGGTGCAACTGCCACCCAGCCTGGCGTTCGACGCTCCGACGGCCGATGCCTTCTTCGCCGCCCTGCACGGGCTGCATCCGGCGCCGGCGGTGCTGGAGCCGCGCCACGCCAGCTGGTTCACGCCCGCCGTCGACGCCTGGCTGGCACAGCGCCGCATCGCCCGCGTCCTGGCCGACCCGGTGCGCCATGCACCGGGCCGCTGGCCGGGCGGCTGGCCGCAGTGCGTCTATCTGCGCCTGCACGGCTGGCCGCGGGTCTACACCTCACCGTATCCGGAGGCGACGCTGCTGGCACTGGCGCAGCGGCTGCGGCTGGCCGCGGACGAAGGCAGGGACGCCTGGTGCATCTTCGACAACACGGCCCGCGGCGCGGCCACCGGCGATGCGCTGCGTCTGCGCGAGCTGCTCGCTCAGACGTAGGGCGGCTGCAGCTTCTCGTTGGCAATCGCCCGCTGCACGGCCGGCCGCTCCAACACGCGTTGCAGGTAGGGCCCCAGGTGCGGCCGGTCGCGCGCGCGGTCGGCGCTGAAATTGCGCGTCCAGCGGCACAGCGTCCACAGGTAGGCGTCCACGGCCGAGTACTGCGGACCTAGGAACCAGGGCCCGCCGGCGGCGAGCTGGGCATCGAGCTGGTCGAGCATGCCGGCCACCCTGGCCTGCGCCTGGCGCCTGACCTGCGCCGCCCCCTCGGCGTTGCCGGGATCGACCCAGCGCTCGGGATAGAAGTACGCCATCAGGGTCGCCTGCAGGGTGTTGGTGGCCCACACCAGCCACTTGTAGAAGTGGCTGCGCTGGTCCGTGCCGACGGCCGGCGCCAGCCCCGCCCGCGGCTGGCGGTCGCACAGGTGCAGCACGATGGCGGCCGTCTCGTACAGCACCAGGTCACCGTCGACCAGCACGGGAATCAGGCCGTTCGGGTTCAGCTGCAGGTAGGGCGGCTGCTTGTGCTCGTTGGCCGGGCGGTCGACGTGGACCCGCCGGTACGGCGCGCCGATCTCCTCCAGCAGGATGTGCGGCACCATGGCCGCGGTGCCGGGATAGTGGTGCAGTTCGATCATGGGGGCGAGGGCAGGCCGAACAGGCCGGCGGCGTTGTCCCAGGCGATGCGGCGCGCCACGTCCGGCGGCAGCTCGGCCAGCCAGCTGCGGTAGCCGTTCATGGTGTCGTCGTAGGACGTCCAGCGCTGGTTGACCCAGGTGTCCGAGCCCAGCACGAAGCGGGTCGGGTACTTCAGCAGCAGCTGGCGCCACTCGGGACACAGCTTGCGAGCATCGCAGGTCAGGCCGGGCCGGTACGACAGCTCGCCCACCAGCAGCGGGTAGCGCGTCAGCAGCTGGTCGACGCGGGCCACCGGCGCGCCGCCGATGCCGGTGTGGGCCCAGATCAGGCGCAGCTTCTGGCCCCGGCTGGCGGTGTGCGCCATCAGCAGGTCGATCGCCGCGTCGTCGACATGCGCCAGCACCGCGAGCTGCCGCTCCTCCGCCAGCTGCATCAGCTGGCGCGCCACCGGCCCGTTGGCATTGGCGCTGTCGTACAGGTGGAACTCGCCGATGCCGCGGAACGGCCCGGCCGCCGTGCCACGCGCCAGTTCGGCCTGCACCATGGCGTAGATGCCCGGGTCGCGGAACCAGTTGTCGTAGTCGGCCCGGTTGCGGTACAGGCGCACGAACGGCACCACCGCGACGCCGGCGGCGCGCACCTGCGGCAGGGAGGCCAGCAGGTGGGTGCCGTCGTTGGGACGCGAGTTGGCGATGATGGCCTTGACGCCGTTGCGCTGCATCCGGCCCAGCACGTCGGCCGGCGGGTGCGGCCCGCTGCTGCCGTTCCAGGCCTCCTCGTTGTAGTGCAGGTGGGCGTCGAACAGCGGGCCGGCATAGCCCGCCGCCAGCGCCAGCGCCGGCGCTGCCGCCGCGGCCAGCGAAAGCAGCGCCGCGACGAGCCGGGCGCGCATCAGGCCGCCAGGTGCTTGCCGAAGAAGGCCAGCGAGCGCTCGAGGGCCAGCTTGGCCGCCGCGGCGTCGTAGGACCCGCGCTGGTCGCAGTTGAAGCCGTGGTTGGCCGGGTAGACGTGCACCTCGACCTCGGGGTGGCCCTTCTTGAAAGCCTCCACGCTGTCCAGCGGGATCCAGTGGTCCTGGTCGCCGAAGTGCGACAGCACCGGCACCTTGGGATGGCGGGCCGCCTCGTCCGGCGTGGTCATTCCGCCGCCGTAGTAGGTGACCGCGGCCGACAGCCCGTCGAGCTGGCAGGCCGAGCGCCAGGACAGCAGCCCGCCCCAGCAGTAGCCGACGATGCCGACCTTGCCGCCGCGCGCGGCATGCTGGATCGCGGCCTGGATGTCCTGCAGCACGCCGGGTGCCGGCAGGGCCTCGACCGCGGTCTTGAGCGCGAAGCCGGCCGACATGTCGTCCTGCGTGTAGCCCAGCTCCACGCCCGGCTTGACGCGGTGGAAGGTCGAGGGCGCCACGGCCAGGAAGCCCTGCGCCGCGTAGCCGTCGGCCACCGCCCGGATGTGGGAGTTGACGCCGAAGATTTCCTGCAGCACCACCACCGCGCCCTTGGCGGCGCCCTGGGGTTGCGCCACGTAGGCGGGGAAGGCGAAGCCGTCGGCGGCCTTGAGGTCCACGAATGCACCCATGTCGTACTCCTAGTCGGTCAGGATTGAAGTTTGCGTTGCACGAACTCGAGCCGGTCCTGCCCCCAGAACAGTTCGCCATCGACGACGTAGCTGGGCGAGCCGAACAGGCCGCGGTCGATGGCGGCCTGCGTGTTCTCGTCGTAGCGCTGCTGCACCGCCGGCGCCGCGGCGTCGTCCAGCCGCGCCGCGGCCAGCCCGCACTCGCGCAGCAGGCCGGCCAGCGTCGCCGCATCGGCGATGTCGCGCTCCTGCGCCCACACCGCCGTCAGCACCGCACCGGTGAGGCGCAGCGCGGCCTCGCTGCCGTCGTGCAGGTCGACCGCGATGATCAGGCGCGAGGCCGGATCGGCCGAGACCGGGAAGAACTTGGGGTGCAGGTTCAGCGGCAGGCCCAGGTGGTCGCGGAACCGCTGCAGCTCGACCAGCCGGTACGCCTGCCGTTGCGGCGCCCGCTTGGGCAGCGGCAGCCCGCCGCTGACCGGGAACACCCGGCCCAGGTCCATCGGCAGCACGCGGACGGCGGTGCCGGCAGCGCGGGCCATGGCCACGAAGCGCTCGTGGCCCAGATAGGTCCAGGGGCTCTGCGGGGCGAGGAAGTATTCGATCGCGTGGGGCACGTCGTCTCCGGAAGGCGCGGTTGGGGGCCGCTTTGTTCTAATCGGGCCGTATCGTAATCGCCCGACCGGGGCAGGAGGAGCCGATGGAACAAGTCATCCTGGTCACCGGCGGCAGCCGCGGGATCGGCGCTGCGACCGCCCGGCTGGCCGCGGCACGCGGATGGGCTGTGGCGGTCAACTACGCGGCCAACGCCGCGGCGGCCGACACCGTGGTGCGCGCCATCCAGTCGGCTGGCGGCACCGCGCTGGCGGTGCAGGCCGACGTGGCACGGGAGGAGCAGGTCCTCGCCATGTTCGAGCAGGTCGAGGCCCGGCTGGGGCGGCTCACCGGGCTGGTGAACAACGCCGGCGTGGTCGACGTGGCGGCGCGGGTCGAGGAGATGTCCACCGAGCGCCTGCAGCGCATGTTCGCCATCAACGTCATCGGCAGCATGGTGTGCGCACGTGAAGCCATCCGGCGGATGAGCACGCGCCACGGCGGCTCCGGCGGGGCCATCGTCAACCTCTCGAGCGCGGCCGCCCGGCTCGGCGCGCCGGGCCAGTACGTCGACTACGCGGCCGCCAAGGGCGCCATCGACGCCTTCACGATCGGCCTGGCCAAGGAGGTGGCGGCCGAGGGCATCCGCGTCAACGCGGTGCGCCCGGGCCTGATCGAGACCGAGATCCACGCCTCCGGCGGCATCCCCGACCGGGTGCAGCAGCTCGCCCACCTGGTGCCGATGCAACGCGGCGGCGGCGCCGACGAGGTCGCCGAGGCCATCGTCTGGCTGCTGTCGCCGCAGGCCAGCTACACCACCATGAGCCTGGTCGACGTGTCGGGAGGCCGCTAATGGCGCTGCACCCGCACTGCGGCGGCGCGGTGCGCCGGGCCACGGGCTGAGATGGACCTCAAGCCGCTGGTCACCCTGCTCGCGATCGTGAACCCGCTCGCGATCGTGCCGTTCTTCATCCACTACACCCAGGGCTTCTCGGCGCTGCAGCGGCGCAGCACGGTGCTCACGGCCTCGTTCACCGCCTTCGTGGTGATCGCCTCCAGCGCCCTGCTGGGGCTGCAGCTGCTGGCGTTCTTCGGCATCTCGCTGGCCAGTTTCCAGGTCGGCGGCGGCATGCTGCTGCTGACCAGCGCGCTGAACATGCTGAACGCCCAGCCGGCCGAAGCCAAGCGCTCGGGCGACGAGATGGCCGAAGGCGCGGAGAAGGCGGCCATGGGCGCCAGCATCGCGGTGGTCCCGCTGACCATCCCGCTGCTCACCGGCCCGGCCACCATCTCCACCGTGGTCATCTACGCCGAGCAGGCGCACACCGTCCTGCAGCTGCTCACGCTGGTGGGCTACGGGGTGGTCATCGCCCTGGCCACCGCCGTCTGCCTGTCGCTGGCCGACGTGATCGCGCGCGTGCTGGGGCGCACCGGCATCAACGTGATGACGCGCCTGATGGGCCTGATCCTGGCGGCGCTGGCCGTCGAAGTGATGGCGCTCGGCCTGCTCAAGCTGTTCCCGGCCCTGGGCCGCTGAGCCGCTTCAGCCGGCCTGCAGCATCCGCATCACCTGGTTGCTGGTGTTGCGCAGGCGCTGGGCCAGCAGCTGCGTGAGCTTGACCAGGAGCTTGGCGCCGACCGCCGGCTGCTCGGTGATCAGGCGCGCCACCGCCGCCCGCGACAGCACCGCCGCCTCCACCTCGCCCAGCGCCCAGCAGCTCGCGTAGCGTGGCTCGCCGTCCAGCATCGACATCTCGCCCAGCACCGCGCCGGCCTTGACCACCGCCAGCCGCGTCGTGTCGGCGCGCGGGGGTTGCAGCACCTCGGCCCCCACCTTGCGCTTGCCGACGTCCACGGTCCCCGACAGCAGCAGCATCATCCAGTCGCTGATGTCGTCTTCGGCGATCAGCACCTGCCCGGCCTGCGCGCGCACGCGCAGCATGGCCTCGCCCAGGATGTCGAGTTCGGCCGGCGTGAAATCGGCCAGCAGCGGCGACTCCTGCAGCAGCTCGCGCCGGTCGGACAGCTGGACGCAGCAGCCGAGCAGCTCGAGGCCGGCGGCGCGCAGCTGCTCCTCGACCGGGCGCCGCGGCGCCACGCTGGTGACCAGCGCCGCAGCGCTGGCCGTCTGCACGCCAGGGCCGCTCATCGCGGTGCCGACACCTGCCGCAGCCATTGCCCGATGTCCTGCGCCGCCGCGTCGGTGGCGGCGGTGAGCGCCCGCACGCCGCCCGGAGCGTCGGGGCTGGGCGCGACACCCTCGACGCCGATGCTGCGCTGGCCGAGCAGCGCCTCGCCGGCGGCGGTGTTGGCCAGCAGCGTGGCGCGTAGCCGCAGCACGCCGCGGCTGCGCTCGGGCGTGTCGAACACGTGGGAGAACTCCTCCAGCTCCAGGCGCAGCGTGTACAGGGGCTCGCCGGCCTGGCGCGCGATGGCGGCGCTCTCGTCGAGGGTGAGCACCGGCCGCTCGCGCCCGAGCTGCTGGCGCAGCCGCTGGCGCACCAGCTGCGGCGCCGGCGCGCTCCAGCGCGACATCGAGTAGGCGCGCAGCTGGTGGTCGTCGGAGTAGGCCAGGCGGTACAGGATGGCCGAGCCGTCCAGCGCGCCCGAGGCATCGATCTCCGGGATGACCAGCGGCGCGCGCGGCCCGGGCCGTTCGGGCGGCGGCGCCACGGACGCGATCGGCCCGAGGTCGAACAGCGTCGGACGCTGCGGCTTGTCGACGACGCTGGCGCAACCGGCCAGCGCCAGGCTCGCCGCGCTTGCCAGCCACTGGCGGCGCGCGCTGGATGCAACGTGGTTCATCGTGCCCCTCCCGGTGCTGTGAAGCCCGCCTCGCCCGGACCGGGATCGACCCGTCCGGTCCCGAAGATCAGCGATTGCGGGTTGTCGTTGATGCCGTTGACCGTGCGGCTGAGCTGGCGCACGGCGCGCGAGGTGTCCTCGGTGACGCGGTTCACGCGCGGCAAGGTGGCCAGGTTGAACGAGTCGGCCGCGTGCGACAGCGACGCGGCGCCGATCGCCAGGCGGTCGATGGGGCCGTCCTTCTCGTTCAGGCGGCCCGCGGTGCGGTTGATTTCACCGATGGTGACGCGCGCCTGCTCGGAGGTGTCGTGCAGCGAGGCCAGCGTGCTGTCGACGCGCTTGACCAGCGCGGGGATGTCCACCCGCTGCGGGCTGAACTGCGTGGTGAGCGTCCGGTCGACGTCGGCGCTGAGCGTGCCGATGTTGGCCGCGGCGCGCGCGATGTTGTCCAGCGCTTCGGTGAGGCGCTGCTGGTTGGGGCCGTCGACCAGCTGGTTCAGCCGCTCGGTGATCTGCTCCACCTGGCCCAGGATGGCCTCGCCCTTGTCGGTCAGCTTGGACAGCAGCCCGGGCCGCAGCGGGATGCGGGGCGGCGCGCCGTCGGCCGGCGCGAGCCGTATCGACGGCTTGCCCGAGTCGTCCAGCTGCACGAAGGCCAGGCCGGTGACGCCCTGGAACGACAGGGTGGCGAAGGTCTCGCCGGTGACGGGCGCCCCATGGTCGACGTCCAGGCGGATCAGGACGTTGCCCTGCACCTTGGGGTCGAAGCCGATCTCGGCCACCTTGCCGACGTCGACGCCGCGGTAGCGCACCGGCGCCTGCGCCTGCAGGCCGGTGACCGGCTCGCGGGTGGAGATCTCGTAGCGCTCGCGCGGCCCCTGGTCGCGCGTCAGCCACGCGCCCAGCACCAGCAGCAGCGCGGTGAGGGCCAGGACGAACAATCCGGCGGCGAGGGCGTGGGCCTTGTTTTCCATCGGGAGCTCCTAGACGGCAAACGGGTATTCGCGCAGCAGTTCCATCGCGCGCTGGCCCCGCTGGCCGAGGAAAAAATCATGCACGAACGGGTGCTGGAAGGCGATCACCTCGCGCGGCGGGCCGTCGACGATGACGCGGCGGTCGGCCAGCACCGCGATGCGGGTCGACAGTTCGAACAGCGTGTCGAGGTCGTGCGTCACCATCACCACCGTGAGCGCCAGCTCGCGGTGCAGCGAACGCAGCAGCGTGACGAAGCCGTCCGAGCTGTCCGGGTCGAGGCCGGCAGTGGGCTCGTCCAGCAGCAGCAGCGGCGGATCCATGATGAGGGCGCGGGCCAGCGCCACCCGCTTGATCATGCCGCCCGACAGGTCGGCCGGCATCTTGGCACCGTCCTCGGGCCGCAGCCCCACCATCTGCAGCTTCACCATCGCCGCCTCGCGCACCAGCGAGCGCGGCAGCGTGCGCAGTTCGCGCAGCGGGAAGGCGATGTTCTCGAGCACGCTGAAGGCGGAGAACAGGGCCCCGTGCTGGAACAGCATGCCGATGCGCGCCGATGCGCCGCGCTCGCCGAGTTCGGCCACCGGCTGGCCCAGCAGGCGGACGTCGCCCGCCGTCGGCCGTTCCAGCCCCAGGATCTGGCGCAACAGCACGGTCTTGCCGGTCCCCGAGCCGCCCACCAGCGACACCACCTCGCCGCGCTGCACGCTGAAGTCGAGGTTCTCGTGCACCGTCAGGCGCCGGCCCGGCAGCTCGAACACGGTGCTCAGCCCGCTGATCTCGATCATCGGCGCGCCGGCCGGCGGCATCTGGGCGAGCGCGGCCGGCTCGAGCAAGGTCAGAATCCCACTTCCTGGAACGCGATCGCGAACAGGGCATCGACCAGGATGACCACGGTGATCGAGGTCACGACCGAGGACGTGGTCCCCTCGCCCAGGCTCTGGGTATTGGGCTGCACCCCCAGGCCGTAGTGGCACCCGATCAGCGCGATCAGCAATCCAAACATGACCGACTTGGCGGTGGCCAGCAGCAGGTTGCCGATCTGCACCGCCTCGGGCAGGGCGCGCAGGAAGTACGAGGGCGTGATGCCCAGCGCGATGTCGGCCGCCAGCATGCCGCCGGCCAGCGCGCACAGCGTCGTCCACACGCTGATGAGCGGCATGGCGGCGGCGAGCGCCAGGGCGCGCGGCAGCACCAGGCGGAAGCTGTGCGAGATGCCCATCACGACCATGGCATCGAGTTCGTCGGTGACCCGCATGACGCCGATCTGCGCCGTGATCGCCGAACCGGAGCGGCCCGCGACCAGGATGGCGGCCAGCAGCGGGCCCAGTTCGCGGATCAGGGCCACGCCCAGGATGTCGACGATGTAGGCGTCGGCGCCGAACTGCCGCAGCTGCTTGGCGGTCAGGTAGGCCAGCACCACGCCGATGAGGAAGCCCACCAGGGCGGTGATGGGCAGCGCCGTGGCACCGATGCGGTACAGGTGGCCGGACAGGTCGCGCCAGGGTCCCTCGTGCGGCTTGCGGGCCAACCGCAGCATGTCCAGGGCCAGCTGCCCGGTCAGGCGCACGAACTCGCGCAGTTCGTGCAGGGCGTGCAGGACGCCGGCGCCGAAGTCGGTGACCGCACCGCGCCAGCCGCGCGGACGCCGACGCGCCGGCGGCTGGGAGCAGAACTGCTCGATCCGCGCCAGCACGGCCTGCTGCGCCGGCGTCACCTCCAGCCGCTCGGGCCGCCGGCCGCCCCAGTGGTCCCAGAGCAGCTGGGCGCCCACATGGTCCAGGCGGTCCACCCCACGCAGGTCCCAGGCCGCCCCGGCGCCGACCGCAACCAGGTGCCGCTGCAGCGAGCGCAGCAGGCGCGGGCGGGCGAACTGCGCGGCCGTCCACTGCCCGAGGATCCGTGCCGGGGCATCGCCGGCCACCGGGGGCTCGAGTCGGGGCGTCGTCGGATCGTCCTGCATGTGCGGGAGGGGCGGGCCGGAGCGGGGAAGCGGTCATCCTAGCCGTTGCCGGGCTGGCCGTGGTCCTCCAAACGGCTGCCGGCCCTCAGAAGCCGTTCCGCAACGCGGTCCGCAGGTGGTCGACCAGGCACTGCACGGCCCGCGGCACGTGGGCACTCCAGGGCCGGATGGCGAAGATGCGCTCGCCGAAGAAGCCGCGCGGACGCCACTGGGGCAGCACCCGCACCAGCTGGCGCGCCGCCAGCTCGGAACCGGCGCTGAAGTCGGGCAGCAGGCCGATGCCCAGCCCGCCCAGCACGGCCTCGCGCAGGGCCTCGCTGTTGTTGGCGCGCAGCGGCCCGTGCACCGGCACGATGACCGGCTCGCCGGGCTTGCGGCCCTCGCGCTCGAACGACCAGCTCTGGCCCGCCGGGCCGCGCAGGTACAGCAGGCACTGGTGGCGCACCAGGTCCGCCGGCTGCGCGGGCGTGCCGTGCCGGCGCAGGTAGTCGGGGCTGGCGAGCAGCAGCGAGCGGGTCTCGCACAGGGTCCACGCGACATGGGTGTCGGGCGGCTCGTGGCCGTGGCGCACCGCCAGGTCGTAGCCCTCCTGGGCCAGGTTGACGAAGCGGTCGCTCAGGTCCAGCTCGAGGCGGATCTCGGGGTACTGGCGCAGGAACGGCGCCAGCGTCGGCACCACGTGCTGGCGCCCCAGCGCCACCGGGGCCGTCATGCGCACCAGGCCGCGCGGGTGGCCGGCCAGGTCGCGCACGCCGGCGAAGCTCTGCTCGATGCGCTCGAAGGCGCCGCGGGTCTCCTCGACCAGCTGCTCGCCGGCCTCGGTGAGCGCGACCGAGCGGGTCGTGCGGCGCACCAGCGCCACGCCGGCGCTGCGCTCCAGCTCGGCGATGCGCATGCTGACCGACGCCTTCGAAACCCCCAGGCGGCGCGCGGCCTGGGTGTAGCTGCGGGTGTGGGCCAGGATGGTCAGCAGGTGCAGGTCGGCGAAGGCGGGCGCGGCGGGGCCCTTGGCGGGCGGCGGATCGTTCAACATCCTGAACAATGTAATCAGCCGGATGCGCTTTGCAAAGGGTGGACCGGCGCCTAGACTGGCGCTCCTTTCCCCCCGACCCGCACCCCGCCATGAACGCACCCGATCCCGCCCGCGCCGCCGCCCTCGCCTCCATCGACCACTGGATCGACGGCCGGGTCGTCCCCGGTCAGAGCGGCCGCACGGCCGACGTCTTCAATCCCGCCTCCGGCGCGGTCACCGGCAAGGTCGCGCTGGCCAGCGCGCAGGAAGTGGCCCGGGCGGTCGCCTCGGCGCACGCGGCCTTCCCGGCCTGGGCCGACACGCCGCCGATCCGGCGCGCGCGCATCCTGTTCAAGTACCTCGAGCTGCTCAACAAGCACCGCGACGAGCTGGCCCACGCCATCACGGCCGAGCACGGCAAGGTGTTCACCGACGCCCAGGGCGAGGTCACGCGCGGCATCGAGATCGTCGAGTTCGCCTGCGGCATCCCGCAGCTGCTCAAGGGCCAGTACACCGACCAGGTCTCCACCGGCATCGACAACTGGACGATGCGCCAGCCGCTGGGCGTGGTGGCGGGCATCACGCCGTTCAACTTCCCGGTCATGGTGCCGATGTGGATGTACCCGGTGGCCATCGCGGCCGGCAACAGCTTCATCCTCAAGCCCAGCCCGCTCGACCCCTCGGCCTCGCTGCTGCAGGCGCGGCTGCTGAAGGAGGCCGGCCTGCCCGACGGCGTGTTCAACGTCGTCCAGGGCGACAAGGACGCGGTCGACGCGCTGCTGGAGCACCCGGACGTCAGCGCCGTGTCGTTCGTCGGCTCGACCGCGATCGCGCAGAAGATCTACGAGACCGGCGCCCGCCACGGCAAGCGCGTGCAGGCCCTGGGCGGGGCGAAGAACCACATGGTGGTGATGCCCGACGCCGACATGGACCAGGCCATCGACGCCCTGATCGGCTCCGCCTTCGGTTCGGCCGGCGAGCGCTGCATGGCCATCTCGGTGGGCATCCTGGTCGGCGAGGCCGCCGACAAGATCATGGACAAGCTGGCCGAGCGCACCCGCACGCTCAAGGTGAAGAACGGCGTCGAGCTCGACGCCGAGATGGGGCCCATCGTCAGCAAGGTGGCGCACGAGCGCATCACCGGCTACATCGCCCAGGGCCAGACCGAGGGCGCCAAGCTGGTGGTCGACGGCCGCGGCTTCCAGGGCACCCGGGCCGGCAGCGGCTGCGACAACGGCTTCTGGCTGGGCGGCACCCTGTTCGACGGGGTCACGCCCGACATGAGGATCTACAAGGAGGAGATCTTCGGCCCGGTGCTCGGCTGCATGCGCGTGCCCGACCTGGCGGCGGCCGTGGCCCTGATCAACGGCCACGACTACGGCAACGGCGTCTCCTGCTTCACGCGCGACGGCAACGTGGCGCGCGAGTTCAGCCGCCGGGTGCAGGTCGGCATGGTGGGCATCAACGTGCCGATCCCGGTGCCCATGGCCTGGCACGGCTTCGGCGGCTGGAAGAAGAGCCTGTTCGGCGACATGCACGCCTATGGCGAGGAAGGCGTGCGCTTCTACACCAAGCAGAAGTCCATCATGCAGCGCTGGCCGGAAAGCATCGGCAAGGGCGCCGAGTTCGTGATGCCGACGGCCAAGTGAGCTGCCCGGTCCGGGCCGGCCGCCCGGACGGGGCCCGGTTGAGTCGTGCGATAGTTTCGGGGTGAGCGACACCACCTTCGACTACGTGATCATCGGCGCCGGCACCGCGGGCTGCCTGCTGGCCAATCGCCTGTCGGCCGACCCTGGCCGGCGGGTCCTGCTGATCGAGGCCGGGGGCAAGGACGACTACCACTGGATCCACATCCCGGTCGGCTACCTGTACTGCATCGGGAACCCGCGCACCGATTGGCTCTACCGCACCGAGGCCGACGCCGGCCTGAACGGACGCGAGTTGCGCTATCCGCGCGGCAAGACGCTGGGCGGCAGCTCGAGCATCAACGGCATGATCTACATGCGCGGCCAGTCGCGCGACTACGACCAGTGGGCCCAGCTCACCGGCGACGCCTCGTGGCGCTGGGAGCAGTGCCTGCCGTACTTCAAGAAGCACGAGGATTACTACAAGGGCGCCGACGCGGTGCACGGCGTGGGCGGCGAGTGGCGGGTGGAGCGGCAGCGCCTGCGCTGGGACATCCTCGATGCGTTCGCGCAGGCGGCCCAGGAGGCCGGCATCCCGCACAGCGAGGACTTCAACCGCGGCAGCAACGAGGGGGTCGGCTACTTCCAGGTCAACCAGAAGAACGGCTGGCGCTGGAACACCGCCAAGGCCTTCCTGCGGCCGATCTGCTACGGCCGGCCCAACTTCGAGATGTGGACGCGGGCGCACGTCAAGCGCCTGCACATCGCGCCCGGCGCCGACGGCGCGCTGCGCTGCGACGGCGCCGAGGTCTGGACCGGCGACGAACTGCTGAACGTGCGTGCCACCCGCCAGGTGCTGCTGTGCGCCGGCGCGATCGGCTCGCCGCAGCTGCTGCAGCTGTCCGGCATCGGTCCGGCCGACCTGCTGCAGCGCCATGGCATCGAGGTGCTGCACGATGCACCCGGCGTCGGCGGCAACCTGCAGGACCACCTGCAGATCCGCGCGGTGTTCAAGGTGCAGGGCGTGGAGACGCTCAACACCCTGGCCAACAGCTGGTGGGGCAAGGCGCGCATCGGGCTGGAGTACCTGCTCAAGCGCAGCGGGCCGATGAGCATGGCGCCGTCGCAGCTGGGCGCCTTCACCCGCAGCACGCCTGAGCAGCCCTGGCCGAACGTCGAGTACCACGTGCAGCCTCTCAGCCTGGACGCCTTCGGCGAGCCGCTGCACCCGTTCAACGCCTTCACCGCCAGCGTCTGCAACCTCAATCCCACCAGCCGCGGCACGGTGCGCATCCGCAGCAACCGCTTCGAGGACGCGCCGGCGATCGCGCCCAACTACCTCAGCACCGCCGAGGACCGGCAGGTGGCGGCCGACTCGCTGCGCCTGACGCGCCGCATCGTTGCCCAGCCCGCCCTGGCGCGCTTCCAGCCGACCGAGTGGCGGCCGGGCGTGCAGTACCAGAGCGACGCCGAACTGGCGCGGCTGGCCGGCGACATCGCCACCACCATCTTCCACCCGGTGGGCACCACCCGCATGGGGCGCGACGACGACCCGCTGGCGGTGCTCGACTCGCAGCTGCGGGTGCGCGGCGTCGCCGGCCTGCGGGTGGTGGACGCCGGCGCCATGCCCACCATCACCAGCGGCAACACCAACTCGCCGACGCTGATGATGGCCGAGAAGGCCGCCGAGTGGGTGGTGCGCGAAGCGGGCTAGAAGCGGCGCGACACGCGCAGCCCGAAGTCCTCGATCGACAGCTCGGGCTGGCGCACGGTGCCCACCGGGGCGCCATTGGCGGTCAGGGGGGCGCTGGGGCTCTCGCCCTGCGTGATGCGCGACCACTCGAGGGCCCAGGACCAGGGCGACTCGGGCCTGGAGCCCACCAGCCGCAGCACCAGCTGGCGCCGGCGCGCGCCCTCGAACGAGGCGTCGTCCAGCGGCCGCAGGGCGAGCGGCTCGCGCGCGCCGCGGAAGTCGACGTCGATGCGGTGCCACACGCTGATGCGGCCCTCGACCTCGGGGCGCAGCTGCCAGCCGGCCGCGGGCAGCTGGGGCGCGCGCCAGCGCAGGCCGGCCCAGACCGAGGACGAATCCTCCAGCAGCCCGGTGGCGGCCGGCGTGCTGCGGATGTCGCGCCGGTTGCCCAGCCAGCCGAGCGTCAGCCAGGCCTCGCCCCAGGGCGCCGGCGCGTGTGGCCGCACCAGCAGGTCGAGGCCCGCCTCCGAGTGGCGCGAGCGCGTCGACAGCGGCGCACCGGCCTGGGTCTGGCCGTCGTAGTCGAGATCGCCGCCCAGGGCGGTGAAGCGCACCGACAGCGCCTTGCCGTCCGCGTAGTTGCGCGTTCCTTCGAGTTGCAGCACGCCGACCGGCCCCTGCTCGGTCAGCAGCGTCGCGCCGGCGCTGCGCTCCTGCAGCCGGCGCTGCGACACCCCGACGGAGCCCGTGAACTCGATCGGCTGCGCCAGCGCGCCGGTGGCCGCCGCGGCCAGTGCGGCCGCCCAGGCGACCTGGCGCGCGCGCGCGGCGGGCAGGGCCGCCGGCCCTGCGAATCTCGATCCCATGAATCCCCTCCCAACGGTGGCCGACGCGGCCCGCGGGCACTGTAGCACCGGGGCCGCGGCGCCTGCGTCAGCGGATGCCGCCGACGTAGCGCGGCGTGCCCGGGTCCTTGGGGGGCCGCGCCGGGTCGAGCGTCGATTCGGCGAATCCGGTCTCGGGCGGGAACTCGGACAGCGGCGCCGCCGCGGCCGCAGGCGCTGGAGCGGGCATGGCCGGCCGGCCGCGCATGGCCTGCAGGGCGGCCTGTGCGAACGGCCGCGGCGGCAAGGCCGTGTGGGCCAGGACCGCGGCTTCGAGCTTGCCGGCCCATTCATCGAGGTCCGGGTGGCCGTCCTCCAGGGCCTTGGCGCGTGCGAAGCGCACGATCTCGGCGGCGTACTCCGCGTTCTGCGCCATCCACTCGGTGTCGGTCACGCGGCCCGTCTTGCGGCGCAGCAGCACGTGCAGGTGGGCGGCGACCGCCAGTTTCTCGCTCGCCAGCATGGCGTCTCCTGATGGTGCGGGCGCTCAGGCGCCCAGCCGTTCACGGTGCTGGGCGATGTCCAGGCCGCTGTGCTCGCTGTGCTCGTCGACCCGCAGGCCCACCAGGACCTTGGTGACGACGAGCAGGAGCGCGGTCATCACCAGGCTGTACGCCAGCACCACGACGGCGCCGATGGCCTGCACCACGATGCTGCCTTCGACGCCCGCGACCGATTTGCTGGCCAGCAGGCCGGTCAGCAGGCAGCCGACGATGCCGCCGATGCCGTGCACGCCGAAGACATCGAGCGAGTCGTCGGCGCCGAGCAGGCGCTTCAGGCCGGTGGCGCCCCAGTAGCAGGCGATGCCGGCGACGGCGCCGATGAAGAGGGCCGAACTGGGCGTCACGTAGCCCGAGGCCGGCGTGATGGCCACCAGGCCGGCGACGACGCCCGAGCACAGGCCGAGCAGCGAGGGCCGCGAGCGCACCAGCCATTCGGCGGCCATCCAGGCCAGCGCGCCGGCGGCGGCGGCGATGTGCGTGACCGCCATCGCCAGGCCGGCACGACCGTCCGCCGCCACCGCCGACCCGGCGTTGAAGCCGAACCAGCCGACCCACAGCAGGCCGGCGCCCGCCATCGTGAGACCCAGGCTGTACGGCTCGAACGGCTCGCGCCCGTAGCCGCGGCGCGGCCCGATGAAATAGGCGCAGACCAGGCCCGCGATGCCGGCGTTGATGTGCACCACCGAGCCGCCGGCGAAGTCGAGTGCCCCCAACTGGGCCAGCCAGCCGCCCGGCTCCCAGACCCAGTGCGCGATCGGTGCGTAGACCAGCACGGACCACAGCGCGACGAAGCACAGCATGGCCGAGAACTTCATGCGCTCGACGAACGAGCCCACCACCAGGGCCGCGGTGATGATGGCGAAGGTGAGCTGGAACATGGCGTAGACCGACTCGGGCACGTTCGGCGCCACGTGGCTGACCATCACCTTGCCGGTGTCCTTGACGTAGTCCAGGCCGCCGAACCACAGGCGGCTGCCGCTGCCGATCCAGCCATTGCCGGGCGTGAAGGCCAGCGAGTAGCTGACGGCGAACCACAGCAGGCTCACCACGCCGGTGATCGCGACCACGCTGGCCATGGTGTTGAGGACGCTCTTGCGCCGCACCATGCCGGCGTAGAACAGCGCGATGCCGGGCAGCGTCATGAGCAGCACCAGCGCGGTCGCGGTGAGCATCCAGGCCGTGTCGGCGCCATTGAGCGTGTCCTGCCGGACCAGCGTGGGACCGGTCAGCGGCGCGGGTGCCTGCGTCACGACGGCCGCAGTGGCCGCGGGCGTGGCCGTTGCCGACACGGCCACCGCGGCACTCGTGGGCGCCACCGGGGCCGCCGGCTCGAGCGGCGCGGCGGCGGCAGGCGCAGCAACGGCAACCGGTGCCGGGCCGCCGGGCACGGCGGGAGACTGGGCCTGGGCGAAGCTCCACGCGGTGCAGGCGAGCGCGATTGCGACGAGCCGGTATCTAGCCATCACTGCCATCTGAATCTCCGATCCGAACGAACACACTTGGTTACGGAGCACGCATAAGCTGTGCCACGGTGGTCGACTCCGTGGCTGCAGGGCGACGGCAACGCGGCGAAAGGCCCGATTGCCCCCGGGGGAAACCACCAATGCACTCGCGCGGTGCGGCCGGTAGAGTCCATGCACTCGCAAGCGGACAAGGTCCGCGGAAGGCGGGGGTCCGAGGAGACGAGACTAAGAACGATGGCTGCATCCGAAGATGCAGATTGACAAGGCGCCGGCAACCCCGGCGCCTTTTGTTTTCCGGCCCCGCAGAGCCACCTGGCGGGCGCGACCGGCGCGGTTCCCGCTCCACCGCACGGACTCCGATAATGGATCGATGGATGACATCGTCCGCCAGGCCATGGCCAAGTGGCCCAACGTGCCGCACTGCTTCGGCTGGCTGGGGCTGGATGCGCGCGGCAACTGGTACATGCGTGACGACCGCACCCAGGCCGCCGGTCCCTTCCCGCAGGCGCGCGGCTCGCTGCTGCGGCACGAGAAGCTGGTCGACTTCATCCACCGCAACTACGAGCGCGACGACGACGGCTGCTGGTTCTTCCAGAACGGCCCGCAGCGCGTGTACGTGGAACTGGAAGCGGCGCCCTTCGTGCTGCGGCTGTCCGGCGACGGCACGCTGACCACGCACACCGGCCGCACGGTGGCGTGCCGCACGTGCCTGCTGGACGACCACGGCCGCCTGTTCGTCGACACCGAGTCGGGGCTCGGCCTGCTGCACACGCTGGACATGCATGTCGCCGCCGACCTGGTGGAGTCGGGCGGCTGGAAGCCCGAGCCGGTCGAAGCCGCCAGCCTGCCGGCGCGCTTCGGCTTCGTGCCCAGCCCGCAGGCGCGCGCCAACGAAAAAGCCGGTCGTTGACCGGCTTGTGGGGACTGGAGCGAGCGGCGGTTTACTTGGCCGCGTTCACCATGTACTCGACGGCCGAGCGGATCTCGGCGTCCGAGGCCGCCGTGCCACCCTTGGGCGGCATCGCGCCCTTGCCCTTGACGACCGACTGGACCAGCGCCGGCACGCCCTGGGCGACGCGCGGGCCCCAGGCCGCCTTGTCGCCGAACTTGGGCGCGTTGGCCACGCCGGCCGCATGGCAGGCCACGCAGGCTTGCTTGTAGAGGGCTTCGCCGTTGCCGGCGGCAGCCGGCGCGGCGGCCGGTGCAGCGGCCGCAACGGGGGTGGCCGCCGCTGCCGGCGCGGCAGGCGCTGCTGCGGCGGCGGGCGCCGCGGCGCCGCCTTCCGCGGCCTGGGCCGGGGCCTTGGGCGCCTGCGGCTCGGCGAACTTGGCACCGGCGGCGTTGGCCATGTAGACCACGGCGCGCGCGATCTCGGTGTCCTCGAAGTCACCGCCACCCTGGGGCGGCATCGCGCCCTTGCCCTTCAGAGCCGAGGCGACCAGCGTGTCGAAGCCGGTCTTGATGCGGGCCGCCCAGGCACCCTCGTCGCCGAACTTGGGGGCACCGGCGACACCCGCCGTGTGGCAGGCGGTGCACTGGGCCTTGAACACGTCCTCGCCGCCCTTGAGCGGCCGGTTGGCGTCACGGATCTCGACGGTGCCGACCTTGCGGATGCGCTCGGCGACGCCGCGCTCGACATCCTGCGCGGTGACGCCACCCAGCGTGAACGATTCAGCCTGCGTCGTGCCGGCCGGCTTGGCCTCGTTGGTCACGTAGGACACCAGGCCGATGATGATCAGCACGGGCACCAGGAAGGAGAAGAAGACGGCCAGCAGCAACTGCTTGGGCGTCTTGATCGGACCGGTGTGGGCTTCTTCGTGCGTGTTGTCGCTCATGGCGTCCTCGGGATTGCGCGGCGGCTTGTCAAAACAACCTTTGATTATAGCCAGCGCACTCCGTGCAGCCCGACGGCGCACGCCTGGCGCGGCCGTCGCGTCGCACGCCCGGTACAATGCGAGGTTCGCGCGGCTGTAGCTCAGTGGATAGAGTATTGGCCTCCGAAGCCAAGGGTCGTGGGTTCGATCCCCGCCAGCCGCGCCACTTCACCGTTTGCCACCGTTCGCGGTGCGCGCCTCCAGACCTTCGGGTCTCGTGATTCCCACTCCAGACATGGCGCCCGTGCGCTGAGCGGACGACCGCCCGGCTCAGGACGTCGGCAGCAGGGCTCCCTTGAACAGCACCGGCCCGGTGGGGCCGCGCTCGGAAGGCACGCCGCCCTTGGGCTCCAGGCTGATGGCCAGGGTGGGCACCTCGCGCACCGCCTGTTCCTCGGCGCCCAGGCGCACCACGCCGCCCTCGCCCAGCACACCGAGCGAACGCGGCCCGCCCGTGGCGGGTAATGCCCACAGCTGCAGCGAGCGTTCCGCGCCTTCGCGGAAGTCGCCCACGCGCCGCAAGGTGAGCGTGCTGCTGCGCACGTCGAAGGTGACCAGCACGGCCGGCGCCGAGCGGTCGTCCTGCAGCACCGCGACGTAGCGGATCTGCGGCGTGGCACCGAGTTGCGACACCAGCTGTGCGTTCTGCAGGCCGGCCGCGGCGCGCTCGGCCTGGGCCCGCGCCAGCGCGCCTTCGCTGTCCTGCAGGCTGGACGCGAGTTGCACGCTGACGGCGATGGCCGCGAGCGTGGCCACGCCACCGGCCAGGGCCGCGCCCGGCCAACCCCAGCGCGCGAGCCAGCCCGCATCCGCCGCGGCGGCCGCCCGCTGCAGGGCAGGGCGGTCGCGGCCGGCCCGCTCGCGCTGCAGCTCGATCTCGATGCGCTTCCAGACGTTGGGACCCGGTCCCTCTTGCGGCTGCAGTTCGGTCATGGCGGCGATGCGCTCCTGCCAGATCAGGGCCAGCGCCCGCAGGCGCGGATCGTGCCGGGCGAGCGACTCGAAGCGCCGGCGCGCGCCGCCGCGCAAGGTGCCCAGGGCGTGCGCAGCGGCCAGCCGATCGGCCAGTTCGGGATGTCGCAGCAGGTCCACGGGACGGCTCCTCAGGCGTAGTGCGCCATGCAGCCGCGCAGCTGGTCGATGCCGCGGCGGATCCAGGACTTCACGGTGCCGATGGGCAGTTCGAGTTGCCGGGCGAGTTCGCTGTGGCTCAGGTCTCGCAGGTAGGCGAGGCTGAGCACCTCGCGCTGGCGCGCCTCGAGCTTGCGCAGGCATTCGTGCAGCGCCCAGGCCTGCTCGCTCGACTCGGTGAGGTCCAGCGGCGTGGCGCTGTCGGCGCCGGCGACGTCGTGGACGGACTCGTCGAATTCCACGCTCCGGTCGGCGCGCTGGGCAGCGCGCCGCCGCAGGAAGTCCAGTGCCCGGCTGCGCACCACGACGCCCATCCACGCCAGCGGCGGGCTGAGGGCGTCGCGGTAGGTGTCGGCGATCCGCCAGATCGACAGGAAGGCCTCCTGCAGCACGTCCTCGGCCGCCACGCGGTCGCCGGTGACCCGCAATGCCAGCCCGTACATGCGCGCGGAGGTGCGTTCGTAGAGCTCGCGGAAGGCCGCTTCGCGCGCCTGCCGCGGGTGCACGTCGGTCTCGGCGATCGTGCGCAGCAGCGCGATCAGGCGCGCTTCGGAGTCACGGCTGTCCATGGCGCGGGTCCGGTGGTGTCGGGATTAGACACGAAGCAGCGTTGCCCGCGCCGCTTCGCGCGCCGGTTCTGGTCACGCGCCGAAGCTGAGGGCCGGCGCGGGCAACGGCCGGCCGAGCGCGTTCGCCAGCACGGTGTAGTGCATGGTCTCGTCCGCCGCCAGCCGGCCCGCGACCTGGCCCAGCTCGCGCTGCGAGAAGGCGGGAATCACGCCGAGGTAGGCGTTGGTCGCGCCGAGTTCCAGTCGCGCCGCCAACCCCAGCACGTCGGCCTGGCTGCGCAGCTGGTCTGCATCGAGCGCGCGCGCATAGTCCTGCAGCTTCATCGCCTCGACCGGCCGGCCGCCCAGCTTCTGGATGGCGGCGGCGAGCGCGTCGCGGTGGGCCTTGTGGTGGCCCTGGAACTGCACGGCCAGATCCAGCACGGGCTTCTGCAGCAGGCCGCTGCCGGCCCCGAGCTGGTAGGCGTTGATCGCCTCGTGCTCTAGGGCGAGCGCGGTGTTGAGGATGGAGACGTCGCGGGCGGGATCGGCAGCGCTGCCCTGCGCGAGCGATTCGCGGCCGGCCAGCAGCGCGACGGCGGCAGCCGACAGCAGGCCGCCGGTGCCGATGAACGAACGACGGGAAGCAAGGATGGGTTGCATGTGGGTCTCCTGGAGTGGGTCGGCGTCGTGGCCACGACACCCTCCAATACGCGGCGCCTTGCCGGATGGATGCGCAATCCCGGGCAGCCTCGGGTGACTTGCATCCGTCGATGCCGGCCGTGCGTAGGCCCGTCGATCACACCTTGGTTGGCAGGGGCATGCGTCCGGGCGCCCGGGCCGTGCGTACCGTGAGTGCGCGATCGAGTCGCGCACGTCGCCCCCGCCGCCGGCGGGATCCGGTTCAGCCTTGGAGACTCATCATGGCACTCACCTTCCGTCCCTCTCGCGCCTGCCTGGCACTCCTGGCCGCGTCGACCTTGTTCGCTTCCACGACCGCATTCGCCCGCGACGACGATGACAGCGTCGCGGCCCGGCTGGGTGGCGCCGACGGCATCGGCGCCTTCATCCAGGCGCGCGTGGTGCCGGCGCTGCTGGCATCGGAACTCAAGGTGTTCTTCACGGGCGGGGTGGTGCCGCTGACGGAATCCACGTCGCAGACGGTGACCTGCCTGGCCCGGCTGCTGGACCACGACCTCGGCGGCCGGTCAGCCAAGAACGGCAGCGTGGCGGTCGACGCGGCGGCCGCGCCGTTCCCGGTCGAGCACCAGTGCCGCAGTTCCATGTCCGACGTGCACCGCGGGATGCGCATCACCGATGCCCAGTTCGCACTGTTCATCAACATCGTGGCCACCGAGGCGCTCGCCGCAGGAGTGGCGGGGGATGACGTCCAGGAGGTGGGCAAGGTTCTCACCCGGTACCGCGGCAGCGTGACCAACCATTGAACGGATCCCCGCACAGCCACACCACCGAGCCGCACTCGTGTCCATGCGCCTGGATCCGCGCCCGCGCCATGGGGTGGCCGCGAGCCTGGCAGCGGTTGTCGTGCTGCTGGCGGCGCTGGCGACACGGCCGGCGCTGCGTGAACCGCCGCACGAGCCGGTGCGCCTCACGGCGACGGCGCTGGCGCGGAACACGCCCGCCAGCACGGCGGCGAGCGTGCCAGGCGCAGCGGCCGGTGCGCCGCCTGTGCAGGAGCCGGCGCCGCCACGCGCGGACACCGGTGCTGCGAGCCCGCGCGTGCTGGTCGAGAGCGCCCTGGAGAGCCAGGACCTGCTCCGGCGCACCGAGGCCTACCGCCTGCTGCGCCACTGCGCCTTCGTGCTCTCGCCCGCCAGCGTCGCCCCTCTCGTGGCGCCCGCGGCCTGGATGAAGCCGGACAGCGTCCGGCTGGCGGAGCAGGCTTGGCAGGCCCTGGCGGGGCGCTGCCAGTCGCTGCGCGGCCTGCGGGACCTGGACGCGCTGCAACGCCGGCTGGACCCGGTTCCGCTGGTCGTGGCCCGCGCCTCTTCGCCCACGCCAGTCGAGGCAGAGTGGCTCGTCAGCACCTTCAGGCAGCACGGCGGCACAGCCGTGCTGTGGGCCGGCGATGCCCTGGCCGCCTACGTCGAGCAGCGCACCAGCCAGCCCGACGGCGACGTGTTCGAGCCGCTGGAACCGGAAGCTGTCCAGATCGCGCGCTGCCGTTTCGGCGAGGACTGCAGCCCCGGCTCCGACGCAGCCCATGCCGCGTGCCTCGCCATCGGCACCTGCGAAGGCGACGTTGCGCAACGGGTGCTGGCAACGCTCGGCTCCCGCGCGGCGCGCGAGCGCGTGCTGCGGCAGGCCGACGCCCTGACGGATGCGCTCGTGCGAGGCGATCTCAGGCAATACGCGATCGACCGGTGAGGGCGATGGCCCGCAAGGTCATGCGCCCTGCCGGACTGCCGGGCTGGATCGCGATGAACCTCAGGCCTCGACTTGTGTGAACCGCGCGGCACGGCTCCGCAGTAACGGCGAGGCCCCATTCAGCGCCTCAAAAGCAAAAGGGCCGACGGGATGAACCGTCGGCCCTCAGGCTGTCTATTGGTTGCGCGGGCAAGATTTGAACTTGCGACCTTTGGGTTATGAGCCCAACGAGCTACCAGGCTGCTCCACCGCGCGTCAGAGACTTGATTATAGGTTAAGAAACACTGCTTTCTGCGTCAGCAGCAGAGGTTTCGGTGGGCTCGGGACGATCCACCAGTTCGACCAGCGCCATCGGCGCGTTGTCGCCGACGCGGAAGCCCATCTTGAGGATGCGGGTGTAGCCGCCCGGACGGGTCTTGTAGCGCGGGCCGAGATCGGCGAACAGCTTGGTCACGCTGTCGCGGTCGCGCAGGCGGTCGAACGCCAGGCGCTTGTTCGCGAGCGTGGGCTCCTTGGCCAGCGTGATCATCGGCTCGACGACGCGGCGCAGTTCCTTCGCCTTCGGCACGGTGGTCTTGATCACCTCGTGCTCGATGAGCGAGTTCATCATGTTGCGCAGCATCGCGAGGCGGTGCTCGCTGGTGCGATTGAGTTTGCGGAGTCCGTGTCCGTGGCGCATGTGCTTTCCTTTCCTTATCGATCAGGCAGCCGTGTCAGGTACTGCCCGGTGCACAGTGGTTGATTAACGCTTGTCGAGGCCGGCCGGCGGCCAGCTCTCCAGCTTCATGCCGAGCGTGAGCCCGCGCGAAGCCAGCACTTCCTTGATCTCGTTGAGCGACTTGCGACCCAGGTTGGGGGTCTTGAGCAGCTCGTTCTCGGTGCGCTGGATCAGGTCGCCGATGTAGTAGATGTTCTCGGCCTTCAGGCAGTTGGCCGAACGCACCGTGAGTTCCAGCTCGTCGACCGGGCGCAGCAGGATCGGGTCGAACTGCTGCGAGCTGCGCTGCACCGGCTGGTCGAAGGCGGCCAGTTCGCTGCCCTCGAGCTGCGCGAACACCGCCAGCTGCTCGACCAGGATCTTGGCCGAGGCGCGCACGGCGTCCTCGGCGGTGATGGCACCGTTGGTCTCGATCTCGACGACCAGCTTGTCCAGGTCGGTGCGCTGCTCGACGCGGGCGCTCTCGACCGTGTAGCTCACGCGCTTGACCGGCGAGAACGAGGCGTCCAGCACGATCCGGCCGATGGACTTGGTCGGCTCGTCGGCGTAGCGGCGCATCGTGCCCGGCACGTAGCCGCGGCCCTTCTCGACCTTGATCTGCATGTCGATCTTGCCGCCTTGCGACAGGTGGGCGATGACATGGTCGGGATTGATGATCTCGACGTCGTGCGGGGTCTGGATGTCGGCCGCCGTGACGACGCCCTCGCCATCCTTGCGCAGCGACAGGGTGACCTCGTCGCGGTTGTGCAGCTTGAAGACCACGCCCTTGAGGTTCAGCAGGATGCTGACCACGTCCTCCTGGACGCCGTCGATCGACGAGTACTCGTGAAGCACACCGGCGATGGTGACTTCGGTTGCCGCATACCCGACCATCGAGGAGAGCAGGACCCGGCGCAGGGCGTTGCCCAGCGTGTGGCCGTAGCCGCGCTCGAACGGCTCGAGCGTGACCTTGGCCCGGTTGGTCCCGAGTTGCTCGACGTTGATGGCTTTGGGTTTCAGCAGGTTTGTTTGCATGCAGGACTTCCTCTCAATACCCCCGGCTCGTTACACCGGTAAGGCTGGTGAAGTCCCCACGCCACGGTGCCCCGTGGCAGGGGGAACAAGAACGTTGCGATCCGCTTAGCGCGAATACAGTTCGACGATCAGCGCTTCCTTGATGTCGGCGCCGAACTCGTCGCGATCGGGGACCTTCTTGAAGGTGCCCTCGGCCTTGTCGGCATTGACTTCCACCCAGGCCGGCAGGCCGACCTGCTGGGCGAGTTGCAGGGCCTCGACCACGCGGTTCTGCTTCTTCGACTTCTCGCGCACCGCGACGACGTCGCCGGTCTTGACCATGTACGACGGGATGTTCACCGGGTGGCCGTTGACCGTGATCGCCTTGTGGCTCACCAGCTGGCGCGCCTCGGCGCGGGTCGAGCCGAAGCCCATGCGGTACACCACGTTGTCCAGGCGGGACTCGAGCAGGAACAGCAGGTTGGCGCCGGAGTTGCCCTTGCGGCGGGCGGCTTCCTCGAAGTAGCGGCGGAACTGCTTCTCCAGGATGCCGTACATCCGCTTGACCTTCTGCTTCTCGCGCAGCTGCAGGCCGAAGTCGCTGGTGCGCTGGCCCGAGGTGCGGCCGTGCTGGCCAGGCTTGGAGTCGAACTTGGCCTTGTCGCTGATCGAGCGGCGGGCGCTCTTGAGGAACAGGTCCGTGCCTTCACGGCGGGAGAGTTTGGCCTTGGGGCCGAGATAACGTGCCACTTGTCTTTCCTTTGATTCATCTGCCGCGGCCGTTTGCCGCGGGAGCCATCAGCCGCAGGCCGATGGCGGTGGGCTTGGTGGAAGTCCTGGGGACTTCGACCGCGCACCGATCGCGCAGGGCGATCAGATGCGGCGGCGCTTCTGGGGACGGCAGCCGTTGTGGGGAACCGGGGTCACGTCCGAGATGGAGTTGATCCGGATGCCCAGCGCGGCCAGCGCGCGCACCGACGACTCGCGACCCGGGCCGGGGCCCTTGATCTCGACGTCGAGGTTCTTGATGCCCTGCTCGATCGCGGCGCGGCCGGCGACTTCCGAGGCCACCTGGGCGGCGAACGGGGTCGACTTGCGCGAGCCCTTGAAGCCCTGGCCGCCCGAGGACGCCCAGCTCAGCGCGTTGCCCTGGCGGTCGGTGATGGTGATGATCGTGTTGTTGAAGGACGCGTGCACGTGGCAAACGCCGTCGGAGACGTTCTTGCGGACCTTCTTGCGCACACGCTGCGCGGCGTTGTTGACGGGAGCCTTGGCCATGTCAGTTCTCTTTCCCGGTTATTTCTTGAGCGCCTGGGCGGCCTTGCGCGGGCCCTTGCGGGTGCGCGCATTGGTGCGGGTGCGCTGGCCGCGCATCGGCAGGCCGCGGCGGTGGCGGAAGCCCCGGTAGCACCCGATGTCCATCAGGCGCTTGATGTTCATCGTGGTCTCGCGGCGCAGGTCGCCCTCGATGGTGATCTGGGCGATCTGGTCGCGGATCTTCTCGAGGTCGGCGTCCGACAGGTCCTTGACCTTCTTCGAGTACGGAATGCCCGTCGCTTCGCAGATCTTGCGGGCGCGCGTGCGTCCGATGCCATAGATGGCGGTCAGACCGATCTCGGCGTGCTGGTGCGGCGGGATGTTGATACCGGCGATACGTGCCATGTCTTTACCTCTGAACCTGTCTTAGCCCTGGCGCTGCTTGTGGCGCGGATCAGTGCAGATCACGCGGACCACGCCCTTGCGGCGGATGATCTTGCAGTTGCGGCAGATCTTCTTGACGGAAGCCGAAACTCTCATTTGTCTTTCTCCTAAATCTTTCCTGAACCGGTACGTCCGGCCGGCTTACCCGCCGAGGGAGGTCTTGAAATTGGCCTTCTTCAGCAACGACTCGTACTGCTGGCTCATCAGGTAGTTCTGCACCTGGGCCATGAAGTCCATCGTCACCACCACGATGATCAGCAGCGACGTGCCACCGAAATAGAACGGCACGTTGTATTTGAGGATCAGGAACTCGGGCAGCAGGCAGACGAAGGTGATGTACACCGCGCCAGCCAGCGTCAGGCGGACCAGGATCTTGTCGATGTAGCGCGCCGTCTGGTCGCCCGGCCGGATGCCCGGGATGAAGGCGCCGCTCTTCTTCAGGTTGTCGGCGGTCTCGCGGCTGTTGAACACGAGCGCCGTGTAGAAGAAGCAGAAGAACACGATCGCGGCGGCGTACAGCAGCACGTAGATCGGCTCGCCCGGCTTGAGCATGGAGGCGATGTCCTTGAGCCACCGCATCGAGTCGCCGGCCGAGAACCAGCTGACCACCGTGGCGGGCAGCAGGATGATCGACGAGGCGAAGATGGGCGGGATGACGCCGGCCATGTTCAGCTTCAGGGGCAGGTGCGACGACTGGCCGCCGTAGACCTTGTTGCCGACCTGCCGCCGCGCGTAGTTCACCAGGATCTTGCGCTGGCCGCGTTCGATGAACACCACCAGGTAGGTCACGCCGACCACCAGGGCGACGACGAACAGCGCCGTCAGGATGTTCATGGCACCGGTGCGCACCAGCTCCAGCAGGCCGCCGATGGCGTTGGGCAGGCCGGCGGCGATGCCGGCGAAGATCAGGATCGAGATCCCGTTGCCCAGACCGCGCTCGGTGATCTGCTCGCCCAGCCACATCAGGAACATGGTGCCGGCCGTCAGGCTCACCACCGCGGTCATGCGGAAGCCGAAGCCCGGCGCCAGCACCAGGCCCGGCGAGGCCTCCAGCGCCATGGCGATGCCCAGCGACTGGAACAGCGCCAGGCCCAGCGTGCCGTAGCGGGTGTACTGCGTGATCTTGCGGCGGCCGGACTCGCCTTCCTTCTTCAGCTGCTCGAACGTCGGCACGACGTAGGTGAGCAGCTGCATGATGATGGAAGCCGAGATGTACGGCATGATGCCCAGCGCGAACACCGTGAACCGCGACAGCGCGCCACCCGAGAACATGTTGAACAGGCTCAGGATGCCGCCCTGCTGGCCGCTGAACAGCTGCTGCAGCTGACCGGGGTCGATGCCGGGCACGGGGATGTGCGCGCCGATGCGGTAGACCACCAGCGCGAGCAGCAGGAACACCAGCCGGCGACGCAGGTCGCCGAACTTGCCGGTCTTCGCGAGTTGGGCTGCGTTAGTGGCCACTGCTTGCCTTCGTCAGGTCCAACTTGCTCAGGCCAGGCTGCCGCCGGCCGCCTCGATGGCAGCCTTGGCGCCGGCGGTCGCGCCGATGCCGGTCAGCTTGACGGCGATCTTGAGTTCGCCCGACTTGATGACCTTCACGTTGCGCACCAGCTGGTCGACCAGCTTGGCTTGCTTCAGGGTCAGCAGGTCCACCTCGGCGGCGCCGAGCTTCTCCAGCGCGGCCAGCGTGACCTCGCCGTTGAACTTGAGCGACTGCGACTTGAAGCCGCGCTTGGGCAGGCGACGCTGCAGCGGCATCTGGCCGCCTTCGAAGCCGACCTTGTGGTAGCCGCCGGCGCGGGACTTCTGGCCCTTGTGGCCGCGGCCCGCGGTCTTGCCCAGGCCGGAGCCGATGCCGCGGCCGACGCGGCGGCGCGGCTTGCGGGCGCCGTCGGCAGACTTGATCGTGTTCAGTTCCATGTCAGAGCACCTTCACCAGGTAGCTGATCTTGTTGATCATGCCGCGCACCGCCGGGGTGTCCTGCAGTTCGGACACCGAGTTCACCTTGCGCAGGCCGAGGCCGCGCACGGTGGCGCGGTGCGATTCCTTGGTGCCGATGGGGCTGCGCACCAGCTGCACCTTGACCGTCTGTTGGTTAGCCATGTCGAATCTCCGGGTCAGCGGTGAAGAGGTCTTCGACCGACTTGCCGCGCTTGGCCGCCACTTCCGACGGGGTGGTCGAGCGCTTGAGCGCGTCGAAGGTCGCGCGGACCATGTTGTAGGGATTGGTCGAACCGTGGCTCTTGGCCACGATGTCGGTGATGCCCATCACCTCGAAGACGGCGCGCATCGGGCCGCCGGCGATGATGCCGGTGCCCTTGGGAGCCGGGGACATCATCACGCGGGCCGCGCCGTGCTGGCCGTACACCGTGTGGTGCAGGGTGCCGTTCTTGAGCGACACCTTGGTCATGTTGCGGCGGGACTCTTCCATCGCCTTCTGCACGGCGGCGGGCACTTCCTTGGACTTGCCCTTGCCCATGCCGACCCGGCCGTCGCCGTCGCCGACCACGGTGAGGGCCGCGAAACCGAGGATCCGGCCGCCCTTGACCACCTTGGTGACGCGGTTCACCGCGATCATCTTCTCGCGCATCCCGTCTTCGGGACCGTCACCTTGCGTCTTCGCTTGAATTCGTGCCATGTTGGTATCCGTGTCCGTTAGAACTGCAGGCCCGCTTCACGGGCGGCATCGGCCAGCGCCTTGACGCGGCCGTGGTACGCGAAGCCGGAGCGGTCGAAGGCGACCTTCTCGACGCCGGCAGCCTTGGCCCGCTCGGCGATCAGCTTGCCCACCTGCTGGGCGGCGGCGGTGTTGCCGCCCTTGCCCGAGCCGCCGAGCGACTTGCGCAGGTCGACCTGGGCCGTGGAGGCGCTGGCCAGCACCTGGCTGCCGTCGCCGGAGATCACGGAGGCGTAGATGTGCAGGTTGGTGCGGTTCACGGTCAGACGCGCGGTGCCCTGGGTGGCGATCCGGATGCGGGTCTGGCGGGCCCGGCGAAGACGCTGCTCTTTCTTGGTCAACATCGTCCTGCTCCTTACTTCTTCTTGGTCTCTTTGATCGTGATCTTCTCGTCCGCGTAGCGGATGCCCTTGCCCTTGTAGGGCTCTGGCGGACGGATGGCACGGATCTCGGCGGCAATCTGGCCGACGCGCTGGCGGTCGGCACCCTTGATCACGATCTCGGTCGGGGCCGGGGTCGCGACGGTGATGCCCGCCGGCATGTCCTTGTTGACGGGGTGCGAATAGCCCACCGACAGGTTCAGCTTGGCGCCCTGGGCGGCGGCCTTGTAGCCCACGCCGACCAGGGTGAGCTTCTTCTCGAAGCCCTTGGTCACGCCCAGCACCATGTTGTTGACCAGCTGGCGCATCGTGCCGCTCATCGCGTTGGCTTCACGCGACTCGTTGGCCGGCACGAAGCTCAGCTTGCCGCCTTCGCTGGTGATCTTGACCAGGGCGTTCTGGGCCAGCGACAGCGTGCCGCCGGTGCCCTTGACGCTGATCTGGTCGTCCTTGATCTGCACGTCCACGCCCTGCGGGACGGCGACCGGCATCTTTCCTACTCGGGACATTTGTCGTTCCTTCCCTTTAGGCCACGTAGCACAGCACTTCGCCGCCGACACCGGTGGCGCGGGCCTTGCGGTCGGTCATCACGCCCTTGGGGGTGGTGACGATGGCCACGCCCAGGCCGTTCTGGACCTGGGGGATGGCGCCGGCGCCCTTGTAGACGCGCAGGCCGGGACGGCTGACGCGCTCGATGCGCTCGATGACCGGGCGGCCGGCGTAGTACTTCAGCGAGATCTCGAGCTCGCTCTTGTTGCCGTCCTTCTTGACCTCGAAACCGTCGATGTAGCCCTCGTCCTTCAGGACCTGGGCGATCGCGACCTTGAGGTTGGAGGCGGGGACGCTCACCGTCGGCTTGGCCACCATCTGCGCATTGCGGATGCGGGTCAGCAGGTCGGCGATGGGATCACTCATGCTCATGTCTGTACTCCTCGCCTTACCAGCTGGCCTTGATCACGCCCGGGATGTCGCCGGTGAAGGCCATCTCGCGGATCTTGCTGCGGGCCAGGCCGAACTGGCGGAAGGTTCCGCGCGGACGGCCGGTGATTTCGCAGCGGTTGCGCTGACGCGTCGGGTTGGCGTTGCGCGGCAGCTTCTGCAGCGCCAGGCGCGCAGCCGCGCGTTCCTCGTCGCTCTTCTTCGCATCGCCGGCGATGGCCTTCAGTTCCGCATGCTTCTTGGCGTACTGGGCGACCAGTTTGTCGCGCTTGAGTTCGCGTTGGATCAAAGCTGTTTTAGCCACGGTGCACCTTCAGTTCTTGAACGGGAAACGGAAGCCCGCGAGCAGCGCCTTGCACTCGTCGTCGGTCTTGGCCGTGGTCGTGATGCTGATGTTCAGGCCGCGCAGGGCGTCGACCTTGTCGTATTCGATCTCGGGGAAGATGATCTGTTCCTTGACCCCGATGTTGTAGTTGCCGCGGCCGTCGAAGGCCCGGCCGGAGATGCCGCGGAAGTCGCGCACGCGCGGCAGGGCCACGGTGACGAAGCGGTCCAGGAACTCGTACATCTTCACGCCGCGCAGGGTGACCATGCAGCCGATGGCCTGGCCTTCGCGGATCTTGAAGCCGGCGATGGCCTTCTTGGCCTTGGTGACCACGGACTTCTGGCCGGCGATCTTGGTCAGGTCGCCCACGGCGTTGTCCATGACCTTCTTGTCGGCGACCGCCTCGCTCACGCCCATGTTGAGCGTGATCTTGGTCAGGCGCGGGACTTCCATCGGCGACTTGTAGCCGAACTTGGTGGTCAGCTCGGGGACCACCTTCTCGCGGTAATGCTGTTGCAGTCGTGCGGTTGCCATGCTCATGCCACCTTGATTTCTTCGCCGCTGGACTTGAACACGCGCACGCGCTTGTCGCCCTGGGTCTTGACGCCGACGCGATCGGCCTTGCCGGTCGCGGGATTGAAGATCGCCACGTTGGACTGGTGGATCGGCATGGCCTTCTCCACGATGCCGCCGGTGGTGCCCTTCATGGGGTTGGGCTTGGTGTGCTTCTTCACCAGGTTGATGCCCTCGACCACCACGCGCTCGTCGTCCTTGCGCAGGACGACCTTGCCACGCTTGCCCTTGTCACGGCCCGCGAGGACGATGACCTCGTCGCCGGTGCGAATCTTGTTCATGGGTGTCGTCCTCTTACAGAACTTCCGGGGCCAGGGACACGATCTTCATGAACTTCTCGGTGCGCAGCTCGCGCGTCACCGGTCCGAAGATGCGGGTGCCGATCGGCTCCAGCTTGTTGTTGAGCAGCACGGCGGCATTGCCGTCGAACTTCACGAGCGAGCCGTCGCCACGGCGGATGCCCTTGGCGGTGCGGACCACCACGGCGCTGTAGACCTCGCCCTTCTTGACGCGGCCACGCGGCGCGGCTTCCTTGATGCTCACCTTGATGATGTCGCCCACGCTGGCGTAGCGACGCTTGGAGCCACCGAGCACCTTGATGCAAAGCACGGACTTCGCGCCCGTGTTGTCGGCGACTTCGAGCCGGGATTCAGTCTGGATCATGTCTTGTATTCCCAACTTGTCCCCGGCTGAAGGGCCAGGGCAGTCTTGGGCCCGCCGTCCACCCCCGCAAACCGCTCGCGGGTGTTTTCGAATGGGCAGAATCTCGCCCAAAAATAGGCGAGCCCGCGATCATAGCTTGTCCGCAGGAGTTGTCAACACCCCCTGGCGGGCCGTGGCGCTGCCGCCGCGCCGGACGCCGGCCGGGCCCCCTCCGGCGGCCGTGCGCCGGGGGTTCCGGGAGGGCTGCCCGCCCGGGGCGGCCTAGGCGGGCTGGCGGTCCGGGCGGTAGCTGGCCGCCAGGGCGGCGAACGCGGCCTCGTGCGGGTCCACCCCGGTCTCCTCGCGCAGGATGCCGGCCACCGCGGCGCCGAGCCGGGCGGCCTGGGCGGCGTCCAGGAACAGCAGCCGCGAGCGCCGCGCCAGCACGTCCTCCACCGTCCGGGCGTACTCGTGGCGGGCGGCGAAGCGCACCATGGCCTCGGTCAGGCCGCCGCCGAGCTCGGCGCCGGCGCCCGGCAGCGCCTGCACCGCGCCGGCCTCGCTGCCATACAGGTGCAGCCCCGGCGGATCGCTGAGCGGGCGCCGGCCGGCGGTGTCCGGATCGGCGCCGACCAGCGGCAAGTCAGCAGTCACTCCGCGCTCCAGCCCGTGCAGCAGCCCGGCCTCGGCGCAGCGCTCGAGCACGTCCTCGGCCATGGCGCGGTAGGTGGTCCACTTGCCGCCGGTCACCGTGACCAGGCCCGAGCGGCTGACCAGCACCGTGTGCTCGCGGCTCAGGGCCTTGGTGGGGGCGCCCTCGTCGTCCGGCGGCCGCACCAGCGGGCGCAGCCCGACCCAGACGCTGCGCGCGTCCTGCAGGCGCGGCGCCCGCACCAGGTAGCGCGCGGCCTCGCCGAGGATGAAGCGCAGCTCCGCGTCGAACGGGCGCGGCTCGCGCGCCAGGTCGCCGCGCGGCGTGTCGGTGGTGCCCAGGATCACCTTGCCCAGCCAGGGCACGCCGAACAGCACCCGGCCGTCGGCCGTCTTGGGCACCATGAGCGCATGCCGCCCGGGCAGGAACTCGCGGTCGACCACCACGTGCACGCCCTGGCTGGGCGCCACCATCGGCTGGACGGCGCGCCCGATCGCCTCGCCGTCGGCCTGGCGCAGGCGGTCGACCCAGACGCCGGCCGCGTTGACCACGCAGCGCGCCCGCACCTCGAACACGGCGCCGCCCTCGCGGTCCTCGCAGCGCACCCCGGCCACCCGCCCGCCCTCGTGCAGCAGGCCGGTGACGGCGCAGTAGTTGACCACCAGGGCGCCGCGGGCGGCTGCGGTGCGCGCCAGCGCCAGCGCCAGCCGGGCATCGTCGAACTGGCCGTCCCAGTACTCGACCCCGCCCTTCAGGCCGTCCGGCCGCACCGTCGGCAGCGCGGCCAGCGTCTCGGCCCGGTTCAGGAAGCGGGTGTCGGCCAGCCCGTCCGACCCGGCCAGCGCGTCGTACAGCTTGAGGCCGGCGCCGTAGAACGGGGTTTCCCAGAGCCGGTAGGAGGGCATGACGAAGGGCAGCGGCTGCGCCAGGTGCGGCGCGTTGCGCAGCAGCACGCGCCTCTCGTGCAGCGCCTCGCGCACCAGGGCCACGTTGCCCTGCGCCAGGTAGCGCACCCCGCCGTGCACCAGCTTGGTCGCCCGCGAGGAGGTGCCGCCGCCGAAATCGTGCGACTCGAGGAGCACCACCGACAGGCCGCGGCTGGCCGCGTCGAGCGCCACGCCCAGGCCGGTGGCGCCGCCGCCGATGACGGCGACATCGCATGCCGTCGTGCGCGCCAGCGCAGCCAGCAGTTCCTCTCTCCGCATGGCCAGGATTGTCCCTCAGCCGCCGGCGGCCGCGGCAACGCGGAAGCCGCAGTTGCTGCTGGCCGTGCCGGGCGAGTTGGCGCCGCGCGCGGCAACGCGGTAGCGGTTGCAGTACGACTCGTGGCAGAGGAACGAGCCGCCCCGCATCGACTTGCGCCCGGTCGGCTTGTCGTGCAGCGGATCCTGGCCGGCCGTGACGCGGTGGTAGTCGGCGCTGAACCAGTCGGCGCACCACTCCCAGGCGTTGCCTGCCATGTCGTACAGGCCCCAGCCGTTCGGCGGGAAGGCATCCGCCGGCTCGGTGCCCGGCGTCCAGCCTGGCCGTGGCTGGGCGGGAAACGCGCCCTGCCAGGTGTTGCAGCGCCGCTGCCCGTCGGGCTCGAACTCGTCGCCCCAGGGGTAGCGCCTGCCCGCCAAGCCGCCCCGCGCCGCGTACTCCCACTGCGCTTCGGTCGGCAGGCGCGTGCCCGACCAGGCGCAGAACGCCGCGGCATCGTTCCAGGACACCTGCACCACGGGGTGGTCGAGCCGCTGGTGGATCGACGACCCGGGCCCTGCCGGCCGTTGCCAGCAGGCGCCTTCGACCGGCACCCACCAGGGCAGGTCGCGCGAGACCTGGCGGATCGACGGCCGCACCCGGGCCTCGAGCTGCAGGTAGAACACGAACGAGCTGCCGGCCTGCTCGGCCTCGGTGATGTAGGAGGTCGCGCGCACGAAGTCCCGGAACTGCGCGTTCGTGACCGCGGTGCGGCCGATGCGGAAGGCGCCGAGCTGCACGGCCCGCACCGGACCTTCGCCGTCTTCGGCGAACCCTTCGGCCGCCTCGCTGCCCATCAGGAACCGGCCGGCCGGCAGCTGCAGCAGCTCGCCGGCGCGGCTGCCCGGCGCTGGCGCGGCGGGCAGGCGCGCCACGCCGGTGCCGGCCGCGCGAGGCAGGCAGCAACCCGTCACTCGTCCTCCCAGAATGCCCTGGTCACGCCCTGGCTGCGCATCAGCGCCACCACCTTGTCGCGCGGCAGCACGCCGCAGCGGGCGGCCCAGGCGTCGTACTGGCGCTTCATGTCGGCCACCCGGTCCGGGTGCTCGGACGCCAGGTTGCGCAACTCGGTGCGGTCGGCCTCCATGTCGTACAGCTCCCAGCCCTTGGGGTACTCGCGCACCAGCTTCCACTGGCCGATGCGGACGGCCGCGTTGCCCTCGTGTTCCCAGAACATCGGCGGCCGCTCGCCGGCGTCGGCCGCGAACGCCTGCTTCAACGAGTGGCCTTCCAGCGGCAGGATGGCCCGTCCGTCCAGCTGCTGCGGGTAGGGGGCGCCGCTGACATCCAGGATCGTGGCCATGATGTCGGGCAGGTAGCCCGGCGTGTGCCGGATCTCGCCGCGCTGCGCGATGCCCCGGGGCCAGTGGAAGATCAGCGGGGTCGAGATGCCGCCTTCGTGGATCCAGTGCTTGTACAGGCGGAACGGCGTGTTCGACAGGTTGGCCCAGGCCTGCCCGTAGCTCTGGTAGGTGTCCTCGGGGCCGGGCTCGACGTCGGGGTTGTTGCCGAAGCGCACCTCGCGGCCGTCGCGCGTGTGCGAGCGCGCGATCATCAGCTTGTTCACCACTTCGTCGATGGTGACGTCCTCCGGGATGTCCTCGGCGCAGGCACCGTTGTCGGACAGGAAGATCACCAGCGTGTTCTCGAGCTGCCCGGACTGCTCCAGGGTGGACAGAATGCGGCCGATGCCCTGGTCCATCCGGTCGATCTGGGCGGCGTACACCTCCATGCAGTTGGCGAGCCAGCGCTTGTGCTGCACGTCGGTCCAAGGCGGCTGGTTCGGATCGCGCGGCGTGAGCTTCCACTGGGCGTCCAGGATGCCGGAACTGACCAGCCGTTCCAGGCGCTGCTCGCGCAGCCGGTCCCAGCCTTCGTCGAACCGCCCCTTGTACTTGGCGATGTCCTCGGGATGGGCATGCAGCGGCCAGTGCGGCGCGGTGTAGGCGACGTACTGGAAGAACGGCTTGTCGGCGTGCTCGGCCTGGTGCCGGCGCAGGAACGCCACCGCCTCGTCGCTGATGGCGTCGGTGTAGAAGAAGCCCGGTTCGCGCGCCTCGTGCTCGACGTTCTCGTTGCGGCGCGTGAGCGTGTTCGGGTCGTAGAAGCTGCCGGCCCCGATGATGGTGCCGTAGAAGTCGTCGAAGCCCCGCTGCATCGGCCACGAATCGGTCGGCTGCTTCAGGTTGCTCGACACGTGCCACTTGCCGCTCAGGTAGCTGCGGTAACCGGCCGGCTTGAGCACTTCGGCGATCGTCGCGCAGCGCTGGTTCAGGTTGCCGGCGTAGCCTTCCGGTCCCGAGTCGTACGTCAGGATCCCGATCCCGGTCTGGTGCGGATGCAGCCCGGTCAGCAGCGAGGCGCGCGAAGGACTGCAGCGCGCGGTGTTGTAGAACTGCGTGAAGCGCAGTCCGCCCCGGGCCAGGCGGTCCAGGTTGGGGGTGTCGACTTCGCCGCCGAAGCAGCCGATGTCGGAGTAGCCCATGTCGTCGTTGAGGATCAGGAGGATGTTGGGGCGCTGGTTCATCTCGGTTCCTTCCGGCCAATCGATCAGTTCAGGCGTTCGCCGCCGGCGCGGTCGAACAGGTGGGCCGACGCTGGGGCGAAGCTGAGCCAGGTGGTGTCGCCTTCGCGCAGGTCGGGATGTCCGTCGGCGCGCCACTTCAGGCGCTGTGCGCCCGCCCGCAGGTCGAGCACGCAGTGGTCGCCGAGCTCCTCGACGTACTCGACGCGCGCCGGGATGCCGGTGCTGCCGGCGCGCAGGTCGCCAGGCCGCACGCCCAGCGTGACCTCGCGTGGCTGCTCCGTCCTGGCGCCGACCGGATGGGCGACGCCGTCGATCGACACCGCGTCGCCCTGCCAGGTGGCGTCCAGCAGATTCATCGGCGGCGTGCCGATGAAGCCGGCCACCGACACCTGCGAGGGCCGCCGGAAGATCTCGCGCGGCGTGGCGACCTGCACGATGCGGCCGTCCATGAACACCGCCACGCGGTCGGCCAGCGTCATGGCTTCCTCCTGGTCGTGCGTCACGTAGACGGTGGTCACGCCCAGCGAGCGCTGCAGTTGCCGCAGCTCCAGCCGGGTCTCCAGCCGCAGCTTGGCGTCCAGGTTGGACAGCGGCTCGTCCAGCAGGAACAGCCGCGGCTTGCGCACGATGGCGCGGGCCAGCGCCACGCGCTGCTGCTGCCCGCCGGACAGTTGCCCGGGGCGCCGCTGCAGCAGGTGGCCGATGCTCACCCGCGCCGCCGCGTCCTCGACCGATCGCGCGATCGTCGCGCGCGGGGTGCCGACCATGCGCAGCGGGAACCCGATGTTCTCGGCCACCGTCATGTGCGGGTACAGCGCGTAGCTCTGGAACACCATGGCGACGTCGCGCAGGCCCGGCTCGTGCTCGGTCACGTCGGCGCCATCCATCAGCACCTGCCCGGCACTGACGGTCTCCAGGCCGGCGAGGATGCGCAGCGTGGTGGTCTTGCCCGACCCCGAGGGCCCGAGCAGGACGAAGAATTCCCCGGCCTGGATCTCCAGGTCGACGCCGTGCAGCACGGTCGTCTCCCCATGCCGCTTGACCACGCCCTGCAGGCGCACCGCCCCCCCGTTCATCGACGTCCCCCTCCCTTGACCGCGCCCACCGTCAATCCCTTCACGATGTGGCGCTGCGCGAACAGGCCGACCAGGATCACGGGCGCCATCGCCACCATCGCCCCGGCGGCCAGGCGCGCCCACTGGGTCTGCTCGACGGAGATGAAATTGAACATCGCGACCGTGACCGGCCGCACCTTGTTGCCGCCCAGCACGACGGCGAACATGAATTCGTTCCAGGCGTTCAGGAACACGAACACGGTGGTCACCGCCAGCCCGCCGCGCACCTGCGGCAGGACCACGTGCCAGAACGCGCGCAGGCGGCCGGCGCGATCGAGCAGCGCCGCCTCCTCCATCTCGTACGGCACGTCCTCGAAGTACGAGACCAGCAGCCAGATGGCGAACGGCAGCGAGAAGGTGAGGTAGATCACCACCAGCCCGGTGTAGGTGTCGAGGGCGCCGATGCGCTGCAGCACCAGGTAGTAGGGGATGACCAGCCCCACCGGCGGCAGCATCTGGGTGACCAGGACATAGAACCCGCTGGCGCGCCGGCCCGGATAGCGCAGGCGGGCCAGGGCATAGGCGGCGGGCGTGGCGAAGGCCACCGTCAGCAGCGTGGCGCAGCAGCTCACCACGGCGCTCGACCACAGGTTCGGCAGGATGGATGTCGGGCCCCACAGCACGTCGCGGTAGTTCGCCAGGGTCGGCGTGAACACCAGCAGCGGCGGGTAGGCCAGCACGTCGCGCTCGGTCTTGAACGACGTGAGCAACGCCCACAGCACCGGGAACGCCCACACCGACACCAGCAGGCCGGCGACGGCGAACAGGACCACCTGCCGTGACGCGCCGCGCATCATGCGGGGGCCTTCCGGCGCCGGAACAGCAGCCACGACACGAGCATGGTGACGGCCAGCAGGACCATGGCGAGCGCGGAGCCGTAGCCGATGTTCAGCTCGGTGAAGGAGGTCCGGTAGGCGTACAGGTTGAGGATCTCGGTCGACGTTCCCGGGCCGCCGCCGGTGGCGGCGAAGATGGCCGCGAACGCCGACAGCGCCGTCATCGTGCGCAGGATCACCACCATCACCACGGCCGGGCGGATCAGTGGCAGCGTGATGTGGCGAAAGCGCTGGCGGGCGTTGGCGCGGTCGAGCCGGGCGGCCTCGTAGACGTCCGGCGGCAGGGTCGCCAGGGTCGCCAGCAGCACAAGGAAGGCGAACGGCGTCCACTGCCAGGTGTGGATGGCGATCACCGAGATCAGCGCGAGCTGGGGATCGCCGAGCCAGTTGTGGCTGCCCAGCCCGAGCCAGCGGGTGACGACGTCGACCAGGCCGACGTCCGGCGACAGCACCAGGGTGCGCCAGAACAGGCCCACCACGACCGGCGCCAGCACGATGGGCAGGATGGCCGCGACCCGCAGCCACGCCTGGCCCCGCGGGATCTGCAGCACCAGCAGCGCCAGCGACAGGCCGATGGCCACCTGCAGCATCACCGTGGAGGCCGTGTAGACGACGGTGAGCGCCAGCGAATTCCAGAAGCGCGGGTCGCCGCCCATCTTGGCGTAGTTGCCCAGGCCCGCGAAGCCCGTCATCCAGGGCATGCCGAGGTCGAGCTTGTGCAGGCTGTTCCAGGCCAGGAACACCAGCGGGGCGGTGGTGGTGAGCAGCAGCAGCAGGAATGCCGGCGCGAACAGGGCCAGCGCGAAGCGCCGCTCCTGTCGCTCCAGCGTCCCTGCGCCCGCCGCGCGGGGCGCAGGCATCCGGCCTCAGCCCTTCATCACCTGCGCGATGCGGGCCTGGGCCTCGTCGAGCGCCTCCTTCGGCTTCTTCTGGCCGACCAGCGCCGCCTGGATGGCCGTGGCCATGGTGTCGCCGATGGCGGGCCACTGCGGCACGCGGGGCCGCCAGTCGACGTCCGTGTCCTGCTCGAGCGATTCCAGCGCGGCGGGGATGAAGTTGTCGCCCGCGCCCTTCATGGCGGCGGCGAACTCCGCCGATTTCCACAACGATGCGCGGTTCAGGCCCGAGCGCTTGGCCGGGCCGTCGAACTTCCACGACGTGCGGGCCTGGGTCTCGGCCGACGCGGCCCAGCTGATGAACAGCCAGGTGGCCTTCTTGGCCTTGTCGCTCAGCGACGCATTGATGGGGAAGCCCCAGTTCCAGATCGAGGTGACGCGCTTGCCCGACGGGCCCTTGGGCCAGCGGGCGTACGCCACCTTGCCGACCACCTTGGACTTTTCCGGGTTGGTGATGACCGCGGCCGACGAGTGCGCGTCGATGTAGCAACCCACCGTGCCCTGCGAGAACGCGTCGGCGATGTCGGGCCAGTTCCAGTTGCGCACCGCCGGCGGCGCGTACTGGGCCAGCGCCTGGACGTACCAGTCGAGCGCCTTGACCGCCTCGGGCCCGTTGACGGTCAGCGCCTTGTTGCTGAACCAGTCGCCGCCGAACCCCCGCAGCAGGGACGGGTAGATGTACATGTTCTGGCCCGCGCCGGCGAACCCGCGCAGCGCCAGCCCGTACATGCGGTTGGCCGGGTCGTGCAGGGCCTTGGCGTTGGACAGCAGCTGGTCGTAGGTCTCGGCCGGCTTCAGGCCCTTGGCGTCGTACAGGTCCTTGCGGTAGACCTGCACGGTGACCTCGCCGTCGTATGGGATGCCATAGGGCTTGCCGTCGACGGAATCGGCGTCGCGCCAGGCCTTGAAGATGTCGTTGTAGTTGAACCAGGCCGGGTCGGTGAGGGTGGCGTCCCCGAGGTACTTGTCCAGCGGTTCGACCCACTTGTTGGAGACGTACAGCGGGTAGTACATGGGGTCGGCCGCGTGCGTCGCGTAGGTCCCGGTCTTGGACGACAGGTCCAGCAGGGCCTTCTGCCGGATCTGGCCCGGCGGCACCTTCTCCGCCCGCACCTTGATGCCGGTGAGGGCCTCGAACTGCGGCAGCAGGCCGAGCAGGTTGTCGAAGTAGCTGGCCGGGATCACCGCGACCGAGATCGATTCGCCTTCGGCCTGGCGCCAGTTGATCTTCGCGGAGCGGTAGGGCCCCAGGTCGGCCGCGGCTTGCGCCTGCGCCATCGCGGGCCATGTCCCGGCCACGCCGACGGCGCCCAGCGCCGCGGCTTGTCCCAGGAACTCGCGGCGGCTGGCGTCCAGGTCGAGGGGCGAGCGAACTGATTTCTTCATGCGTCGATCTCCAGGCGGTGGAAGGTGGAGGAGGCGGCAGTGGCCATGCAATCGATTACATGGCAGTCTAGCGACCGGCTCCGGTGCTGTCATTGTGGCCGGTCTAGGGGCTTTCCCCATAGACCGAGTTGTCATGAGCTTCTCCGCTGGGTTAGATTCCTGCAATCGATTACAAGGGAGTCATGGGCACCGAGCATTCCGGCAGCAAGCGGCCCGCGGGGGCGGCGAAGGCGCGCTCCGGCGCCAAGGACGTGGCCCAGCTCGCCGGCGTATCGACGGCCACCGTCTCCCGCGTCCTGAACAACTCGCAGCAGGTCGACCCCGACACCCGCCGGCGGGTGCTGGAGGCGGCCACCAAGCTGCGGTATGTGCCGCACGGCGCCGCCCGCACCCTGCGCAGCCACCGCAGCCGGATGATCGGCGCGATCGTGCCCTCGTTCGACTACGCGCTCTACGCCCGCACCACGAGCGCCCTGCAGCAGCGGCTGGACGAGCGCGGCTACGCCCTCGTCCTGGCCGAGCACCACTATGACCTCGCGGTCGAGACCCGCATCGCGGGCCAGCTGATCGAGCGCGGGGTCGACGCGTTCCTGCTGGTCGGCCTGGACCATGAGCAGGCCCTCTTTTCGCTGCTGGAGGACTACGGCCGGCCGTTCGTGCTCACCTGGGGCGTGGACCCGCTGCAACGCCATCCCAGCATCGGGTTCGACAACCGCGCGGCCACCTACGAAGTGGCGCGGCACTTGATTGCGCTGGGCCACCGGCGCATCGGCCTGCTCAGCGCGCCGTTGTCCGGCAACGACCGCGCCCGGGCCCGCGGCGAAGGCCTGCGCGCCGCGCTGGCGGAACACGGCCTCGGCCTCGATCCGCGCCATGTCGCCTACGAGCCCATCTCGCTGGCGACGGCAGAGGCGGGCATGGCACGCCTGCTGGCGGCGCCCGACCGGCCGACGGCCGTGGTGGCGACCAACGACGTGTTCGCCGTCGGCGCGATGCTGGCCTGCCGCAAGGCCGGCGTCCGGGTCCCGCAGGAGATGTCGATCACGGGGGTCGACAACACCGACCTGGGTGCCACGCAGACGCCCGGCCTGACGAGCGTCGCGACGCCGGTGGTGGACATCGGCCGGGCCGCGGCCGACCAGCTGGTGGCACGGCTCGAGGGCGGCCCCTGGGAGCCGTTCCAGCAGTTCCCGGTCCAGCTCGTGCAGCGCGGCAGCACGGCGCCACCCGCGGGTCTGCAACGTGCTGCGGGCTAGACTGCGCGCATGGACCTGCACTCGATCCGGATCGCATTCATCGGCGGCGGCAACATGGCCAGCGCCATCCTCGGCGGCCTGCTGCGACAGGGCCTGGCGCCCTCGCAGGTGCAGGTCGTGGAACCGTTCGAGGAGGCGCGCGGGCGGCTCGCGCGCGAGTTCGGCGTCACGGCGCACGAGCAGGCCGGGGACTTCCTCGCGCCGGCGCAGCTGGTCGTGTGGGCCGTCAAGCCGCAGACCTTTCGCGCCGCCGCCCAGGCCGTCGCAGCGCACACGCACAACGCGCTGCACCTGAGCGTCGCCGCCGGCATCCGCTCGGACAGCATCGCGCACTGGACCGGCAGCGAGCGCATCGTGCGCAGCATGCCCAACACGCCGGCCCTGGTCGGCCGCGGCATGACGGCGCTCTTTGCCCGGGCCGCCGTCAGCGCCGCCGACCGCCAGCTGGTCGAGCAGGTGCTGGCGCCCACCGGCGCCACCCTGTGGGTCGATGCCGAGCAGCAGCTCGACGCGGTGACCGCGCTGTCCGGATCGGGACCGGCCTACGTCTTCTATTTCATCGAGGCCATGGCCCGGGCGGGCGCCGAGATGGGCCTGCCGCCGGCCAAGGCGTTGCAACTGGCCATCGGCACCTTCGCCGGCGCCTCCGAACTGGCCCGCGCCTCCAGCGAGCCGCCGGCGGTGCTGCGCGAGCGGGTGACGTCCAAGGGTGGCACCACCTACGCGGCCCTCACCTCCCTGCAGCAGGACGCGGTGGCCGACAGGTTCGTCGCCGCCATGCATGCCGCCTGCCGCCGCGCCGCCGAACTGGGCGACGAGTTCGGCCGCGACTGAGCCGGGCTAGCGCAGGGCGTAGCCGGCCGCGATGCCGGCGAACACCGCGAAGCCCACCCAGTGGTTGAGCCGGAAGGCGCGAAAGCACCCGTCGCGCGTGCGCCCGCGGATCAGGCTCCAGTGCCACAGCGCCTGGGCGGCCGCCGCCGCCAACCCGAACCAGAACGGCAGGCCGAGCGCCCGCGGCGCCAGCGCCGCGCCCCAGATGACGAGGAAGGCGGCGTAGCAGGCCATCACCACCGCGACGTCGGCGCGCCCGAGGGTGATGGCCGAGGTCTTGATGCCGATGCGCAGGTCGTCGTCGCGGTCGACCATGGCGTACTCGGTGTCGTAGGCCAGCACCCAGAACAGGTTGCCCAGCAGCAGCACCCAGGCCAGCAGCGGCACCCGCGACTGGAGGGCGGCGAACGCCATCGGGATGCCGAAGCTGAAGGCCACGCCCAGCACCGCCTGCGGCATCGACACCAGCCGCTTGGCGAACGGGTAGGCCAGCGCGATGGCCAGCGCGGCGAACGACCAGGCGATGGTGGCCGCGTTGGTGGTGAGCACCAGCCCGAAGGCCGCCAGCGCCAGCCCCGCCCCCAGCGCCAGCGCCTCCGGCACGCCGATGCGCCCGGACGTGACCGGCCGTTGCGCGGTGCGCTTGACGTGGCGGTCGAAGTCGCGGTCGGCGACGTCGTTCACGCAGCAGCCGGCGCTGCGCATCAGGATGGTGCCGAGGGTGAACACGGCCAGCAGGTGCCAGCCCGGGAAGCCGTCCGCCGCCACCCACAGCGCGCTCAGCGTGGGCCACAGCAGCAGCAGCCAGCCCGCCGGGCGGTTCCAGCGGATGAGGTCGAGCCAGAGCGCCAGCCGGTCGGGCACGTCAGGGGCAGCCGATGCGGCGCAGGTCGAGCTGGCCGGCGCGCATCGGCGGGCACCAGTAGTACGCGCCGGTGACCGGTCGCGAGAGCCGGAACACGCCGTCGACGATGCCGTCGTCCAGGCCGGCCATCCGGCGCATCTGGGCCTCGAAGGCGGCGTGCGATTTGCCGAAGGCGACGAACATCAGGCCGGCCTGGGTGCTGGCCATCCACGGCATCGAGCGGCGCAGCACGAAGGCCTCGGGGTCGAAGCTCTCCTGCGCGGTGCGCTTGACGTGCGCCGAGGCGGGGGCGTCGTCGATCTCCTCGTTGTCCGACAGGCGCCGGCCGATGGCATGGTTCTGCTCGTCCTCGGGCATGGCGTCGAAGGCGTCCAGGTCGTGCACCCACTGCTGCACGGCGACGAAGCTGGCGCCGTCCAGGCCCTCGCCCTGGCCGTGCACGAAGGCCGCCTGCAGGGCCGCATCGCCGTGCGGGTTCTCGGTGCCGTCCTCGAAGCCGGTGAGGTCGCGGCCGAAGCCGGAGGCCGCGTCGTGGCGGTGCCGGAACGCGTCGGTGACGTGGCGCAGCGCGAACGCCGGCACCAGCGCCTTCTGCAGCTTGCGCGTGACGTGCAGCAGGTCACCCAGGTCGTCGCCGCGCACCCAGCACCACAGCTGGCCGGGGGTGGCGGGCACCTTGACCGGGCCGGAGAAGTCGGGCACGTCGTGCAGGCCGGGGATGTCGCCGCCCAGCGCCTGGACCAGCAGCGGGCCGATGCCGATGACGACGTCGCGGCCGTCGACCAGGGGCGAGGCGCGCTGCAGGGCGGCGCGGATGGCGCCGGCCGGCTGCTGCTCGCCGGCGATGGTGAACAGCACGTAGCGCGCGACCCGCGGCACGCCTTCCAGGATGCCGGGCTGGTAGAGGGGGATCTGGTCGTCTTGCATGGCAGCAGGGGAAGCCGGGTCAGGACAGCCGCCGGACCCCCGGCAACTCGCAGGCGTAGATGGAGTTGCGCAGGGCCGCGATGGCCTCGTAGCGGGTGAAGCTGCGGCGCCACGCCAGCACCACCCGGCGCGTGGGCGGGTCGCCGTCGAACGGGATGTAGCGCACGTAGGGGTCGTCGTCCCTGCGCCGCCGGGTGGTCTTGGGCGCCAGGGCGTCCTTGGGCACCGACAGCCGCGGCACCAGGGTCACGCCCATGCCGGCGGCCACCATGTGCTTGATGGTCTCGAGCGACGAGCCCTCGAAGCTCTTGCGGATGCCCTCGGCGTCGCTGGAGAAGCGGGCGAACTCGGGGCAGACCTCCAGCACGTGGTCGCGGAAGCAGTGGCCGTTGCCCAGCAGCAGCATGGTCTCGCTCTTGAGCTCCTGCGAGGTGATGGTCTTGCGGTCGGCGAACGGGTGCGAGGTCGGCACCACCGCCAGGAAGGGCTCGTCGTACAGCGCCGCCAGCGCCAGCCCGGTGTCGGGGAAGGGCTCGGCCATGATGGCGCAGTCGATCTCGCCGGTGCGCAGCATCTCCAACAGCTTGACCGTGAAGTTCTCCTGCAGCATCAGCGGCATCTGCGGCGTGCGCGCGATCGCCTGGCGCACCAGGTCCGGCAGCAGGTAGGGCCCGATGGTGTAGATCACGCCCAGCTTCAGCGGGCCGGCCAGCGGGTCCTTGCCGCGCTTGGCGATCTCCTTGATGGCGGCGGCCTGCTCCAGCACGCTCTGCGCCTGGCGCACGATCTCCTCGCCCAGCGGCGTGACGCTCACCTCGTTGGCGCTGCGCTCGAACAGCTTGATCTCCAGCTCGTCCTCGAGCTTCTTGATGGCCACCGAGAGCGTCGGCTGCGACACGAAGCAGGCTTCGGCGGCCTTGCCGAAATGCTTCTCGCGCGCCACGGCGACGATGTACTTGAGCTCGGTGAGGGTCATGCGGTGCGGATTGGCTCGGTCGTCGGTCGGGCAAAGAAGCGGCGCCCCTAGGCCTTGAGGAAGTCGGATTTTCCCCCCAACCAGCGCGCCGTGTGGCGGCTGGCGTCCTGCGGGTGGCGATCGAGCAGCAGCGGCGCGAGGCGGCGCGCCGGCTCCAGCAGGTGCGCATCGGTGGCCAGGTCGGCGAACCGCAGCAGCGGCGCGCCCGACTGGCGCGCCCCCAGGAACTCGCCCGGCCCGCGGATCTCGAGGTCGCGGCGCGCGATCTCGAAGCCGTCGGCGGTCTCGGCCATCGCCTTCAGCCGTGCCCGCGCCGTCTCGCCCAGGCGGCCGTTCTCGCCCGGCGCGTACAGCAGCACGCAGGCCGAGGCCGCCGCGCCGCGGCCGACGCGACCGCGCAGCTGGTGCAGCTGCGACAGGCCGAACCGCTCGGCATGCTCGATCACCATCAGCGAGGCGTTGGGCACGTCGACGCCGACCTCGATCACGGTGGTGGAGACCAGCACGCCCATCTGGCCGCCGGTGAACAGCGCCATCACGGCCTTCTTCTCGGCCGCCGGCATGCGCGAATGCAGCAGGCCCACCAGCACGCCGGGCAATGCCGCCGACAGCGCCTGGTGGGTGGCGGTGGCATTGGTGAGGTCGAGCGCCTCGCTCTCCTCGATCAGCGGACAGACCCAGTACACCTGCCGGCCCTGGGCGACCTGCGCCCGGATGCGCTCGACCACCTCGTCGCGCCGGCTGTCGGCCACCAGCCGGGTGACCACGGGCGTGCGCCCGGGCGGCAGTTCGTCGATGGTGGAGACGTCCAGGTCGGCGTAGTAGCTCATCGCCAGGGTGCGCGGGATGGGGGTGGCCGACATCATCAGCAGATGCGGCTCCTGCCCGCCCTCGTCCATCTTCTCGCGCAGCGCCAGCCGCTGCGCGACGCCAAACCGGTGCTGCTCGTCGATGATGGCCAGCGCCAGCCGCCGGAACTGCACCTGCTCCTGGATGACGGCGTGGGTGCCCACCACCAGCGCCGCCTCGCCGCTGCCGATGCGCTCGAGCATCGGCGCCCGCTCCTTCTTCTTCTGGCTGCCCGTGAGCCAGGCCACCACCTGCCCGCGCGCCGCCAGCAGCGGCTCCAGCCAGCCGATCAGCTTGCGGAAGTGCTGCTCGGCCAGGATCTCGGTCGGTGCCATCAGGGCGCACTGCCAGCCGGCGTCGATGGCGATGGCCGCCGCCAGCGCCGCCACCACCGTCTTGCCGGCGCCCACGTCGCCCTGCAGCAGCCGGTGCATCGGCACCGCCCGGCCGAGGTCGCCGGCGATCTCCTCGCCGACGCGCCGCTGGGCGGCGGTGAGCTGGAACGGCAGCACCTGCAGCAGCTGCTCGTGCAGCCCGCCGGCCGGCGCGGCCAGCACCGGCGCGCGCAGCCGGTCGCGCTCGCGCTTGCTCTCCAGCTGCGACAGCTGCTGCGCCAGCAGCTCCTCGGACTTCAGGCGCTGCCAGGCCGGGTGGCTGCGGTCCTCCAGCGTCGCCAGCGGCGTGTCGGGCGGCGGATGGTGCAGGAACTGCAGCGCCGCCCGCAGCGGCCAGGGGTCGCGCAGGCCCAGCTGGGGCACGAGTGGCACCGGCACGGTCTCCGACAGGTCGGCGCGCGCCAGCCCGGCCAGGACCGCCTTGCGCAGGTAGGCCTGGGGCAGGCTGGCCACGGTGGGATAGACCGGGGTCAGGGCCTCGGGCAACGCGCCGCCGGCGGGCCGGGTGGCCGGATGGACCATCTGCCAGCCGAGGAACCCGCCCTTGAGCTCGCCGCGCACCAGCAGCCGGGTGCCGACCGCCAGCGCCTTCTGGTGGGACGGGTAGAACGAGAAGAAGCGCAGCACGCAGGTGTCGCTGCCGTCGTCGACGGTCACCACCAGCTGGCGGCGCGGCCGGAAGGCGATCTGGCTGTCGGTGACGGTGGCCTCGATCTGCACCGTCTCGCCCTCGCGCGCGTCGCACAACCGCACGATCCGCGTCTCGTCCTCGTAGCGCAGGGGCAGGTGCAGCGCCAGGTCGATGTCGCGCACCAGCCCCAGTTTGCGCAGGGCCTTCTGGGGCTCGGACAGGGCCTTCTTCGGCGCGGCGACGGCCTGGGCAGCGGGCATGGGACAATTCTGCCTTCCCCTGTCCCCCTCCCTCTTGGCACGGGTCTCGTCCGACCCTCAAGCAGCATGCGTCCCTTCACCCCGGCGGACTTCGACTTCGCCCTGCCCCCCGAGCTGATCGCCCAGCATCCCGCCGCCGAGCGCAGCGCCTCGCGCCTGCTCGATGGCCGCACGCTGCCGCCGGTCGACCGCGTGTTCCGCGACCTGCCCGCCCTGCTGGCGCCGGGCGACCTGCTGGTGTTCAACGACACCCAGGTCGTCAAGGCGCGCCTGTACGGCGAGAAGCCCTCGGGCGGCAAGCTGGAGCTGCTGGTCGAACGCGTGCTGGGCGCGCGCGAGGTGGTGGCGCACATGAAGGTGAGCAAGAAGCCGGCGCCCGGCACGGTGCTGGCCATGCACGGCGGCTTCAGCGCCACCCTGCTGGGGCGCTGGCCAGACGACGAGGGGGCGCTGTTCCGCTTCGCCTTCAGCGACGACCCGTTCGCGCTGATGGAGCGCCATGGCCACGTGCCGCTGCCGCCCTACATCGAGCATGGCGACACCGCCGAGGACGCGCGCCGCTACCAGACCGTGTTCGCCCGCCACCCCGGCGCCGTCGCCGCGCCGACCGCGGCGCTGCACTTCGACCAGGCGGTGCTGGCGGACCTGGACGCGCGCGGCATCGGCCGCGCCAGCCTGACGCTGCACGTGGGCGCCGGCACCTTCCAGCCGGTGAAGACCGCGACCCTGGCCGAGCACCGCATGCACAGCGAGTGGTACGACGTGCCGCCGGCCACGCAGGAGGCGATCGCGCGCACCCGCACGCAGGGCGGCCGCATCGTCGCGGTCGGCACCACCAGCGTGCGCACGCTGGAGTCCTGGGCCGCCAGCGGCCAGGCCCGCGGCGACACCAGCATCTTCATCACGCCCGGATTCGGCTTCCGGGTGGTGGACCTGCTGGTCACCAACTTCCACCTGCCCAAGTCGACGCTGATGATGCTGGTCAGCGCCTTCGCCGGCCACGACGAGGTGATGACCCTGTACCGCCACGCGGTGGCGAATCGCTACCGCTTCTTCAGCTACGGCGATTCCATGCTGCTGGAACGCCAGGCCCTTCCTTCCTGACATGCTGCAGTTCGACCTCCTCGCCACCGACGGCCATGCGCGGCGCGGCCGCCTCACGCTCAACCACGGCGTCGTGCAGACGCCGATCTTCATGCCCGTGGGCACCTACGGCACCGTCAAGGGCGTGACGCCGCGCTCGCTGCAGGAGATGGGTGCGCAGATCATCCTGGGCAACACCTTCCACCTCTGGATGCGCCCCGGCCTGGACGTGCTGGCGCAGTTCGGCGGGCTGCACCGCTTCGAGCGCTGGGAGCGTCCCATCCTCACCGACTCGGGCGGCTTCCAGGTCTGGAGCCTGGGCGAGATGCGCAAGATCAGCGAGGAGGGCGTGAAGTTCGCCTCGCCGGTCAACGGCGACAAGCTGTTCCTCACGCCCGAGGTGTCGATGCAGATCCAGACCATCCTGGACAGCGACATCGTCATGCAGTTCGACGAGTGCACGCCGTACGAGACCAAAGGCCACATCACGACCGAGGCCGAGGCGCGCGTCTCGATGGAGCTGAGCCTGCGCTGGGCCCGCCGCTGCCAGGCCGAGTTCGCGCGGCTGGCCAACCCGAACGCCCTGTTCGGCATCGTGCAGGGCGGCATGTTCGAGCACCTGCGCGACGAATCGCTGGCCGCCCTGGTGGCCATGGACTTTCCCGGCTACGCGGTCGGCGGCGTCAGCGTCGGCGAGCCCAAGGACGAGATGCTGCGCATCATGGCCCACACGCCGCACCGGCTGCCGGCGCACAAGCCGCGCTATCTGATGGGCGTGGGCACGCCGGAGGACCTGGTCGAGGGCGTCGCCCAGGGCGTGGACATGTTCGACTGCGTCATGCCGACCCGCAACGCGCGCAACGGCCACCTGTTCACCCGCTACGGCGACCTGAAGATCCGCAACGCGCGCCACCGCAGCGACCAGCGGCCGCTGGACGAAACCTGCACCTGCTACGCCTGCCGGGGCGAGACGGCGGCCGACGGCAGCGTCAGCGGCGGCTTCTCGCGCGCCTACCTGCACCACCTGGAGCGCTGCGGCGAGATGCTGGCGCCCATGCTGGCCACGATCCACAACCTGCACTACTACCTGAACCTGATGCAGGAGGTGCGCGACGCGCTCGACGCCGGCCGCTTCGCCGCCTTCCGCGAGCAGTTCCGGCGCGACCGCGCGCACGGCGTCTAGCGGGGCACGCCGACATGGGTCGCTGGCTCGTCAACCTCCTGGGCTGGCTGCTGCGCTGGCCGCTGGCGCTGCTGATCCTGTTCGAGGAATGGGGCTGGGAGCCGCTGCAGCACGCGCTGGTGCGCCTGTCCGAGCGGCTGCGGCTGCGCTGGCTGGAGCCGCGCATCCGGGCCCTGCCGCCGTACCCGGCGCTGGCCCTGTATGCGGTGCCGGCGCTGCTGCTGCTGCCGGTCAAGCTGCTCGCCCTGGCGGCGATCGGCAGCGGGCACGTCGTGCTCGGCGCCGCCGTCATCGTCACCGCCAAGGTGGCCGGCACGGCGGTCCTGGCCCGGCTCTTCACGCTCACCCGCCCGGCCCTGATGCGCCTGCCCTGGTTCGCCCGCTGCTACGAGGGCTGGACGGCATGGAAGGAGGCGCTGCTGGCACAGGTGCGGGCCAGCGCCACCTGGCAGGCCGCGCGGGTGATGCGGCGCTGGCTGGGCCTGCGCTGGGCCGCCCTGCGGCGCCGCTGACCGGCGCTCAGCGGAAGACGGTCAGCACCCCGGTGTAGCCGTACAGGTGGTGGCGGGCGATCTCGCCGCCGGCAAAGAAGCCCACCAGCGGCACGTCGCCCAGGGCGCGGCGCACGATCTGCAGCTCGGCGCTGGGACCGCCGAAGTGCGGCCCGCCGCGGCCGGCGCAACTGACGTAGACGGCGCCGGCGATGCGGCGCTCGGGGCTGGGCGCCGACTGCGCCTCGGGCGCGGCCAGCGCCGCCGCCACGGTGCGCGGCAGTTCCTCCGGCTCCAGTTCTTCGCGCACCTCGGCGCAGATGCGGGTGAGGTCGGCCCGTGCCGCCTGCGCATTGCGCTGGCAGAACGCCATGCGCATGCCGGCCTCGACCCGGCTGGCCACGGCCACCGCCCGCCGGGCCGGGTCCAGGCCGATGATGTGACGCACCACCACGTCGGTGCCGAAGGTGCCGGCGCGCCCCATCACGTCGGCCCCGGCCTCGGTCAGGCCGACCAGCGTGCCGCGCAGCGTGGCCATCGCCTGCTGCGGCTGCTCGAGCGAGATGCCGGCCTCCTCCAGCAGCACGTCCAGCGCCGGCTCGCCGTCGAGCGTGACCAGCACGTTGCCGTCGGCCTCGGTGATGCTGCGCTGGTGGCCGATCGGCTGGCAGCCCTGGGTGACGCGCGAGACCAGCGCCACCCCCTCGCCGAAGGCGACGCCGGACAGGCCGCCGCTGTACACCCCGCGGGCCTTGCCCTGGCCGCGCATGTTGCCGTTGCCGCCGACGGCGAACTGCACCACGTCGGAGCGGCTGGAGGCCAGCCCGCCGAACAGGTAGCCGGTGGCGGTGCGGCCGGCCATCTCGGCGATCAGCTCGCTGACGTCGGGCGTGCCGGCGTCGGCGTGCACCAGCGCCGTGTACGGCTCGAAGCCCATGCCCTCGCCGCTGCCCAGCGGCGCGACGCCGGAGAAGACGCGGTACTGGTCGGACGGGATGGCGCACAGCATGACCGCCAGCGCCGGCTCGTCGAAGTACTCGACGTTGCTGGACGCGATGCCCACGCCGACGGTGCCGGACCAGTCGGTGACTTCCGGCAGTTCGGCGCTCAGGTGGTCCAGGATGTCCTGCGCGTGGGCGGCGTAGTGGTCGGTGATGTAGAGCAGCCCCAGGGTCGGTGCCGAGGCGTAGTCGCGCAAGGCCATCTGCGCGCGCAGTTGCGCCAGCACCAGGCCGGCGGCCATCGGCCACTGCGGGTGGGTGGCGTGCCCGAAGGGAAAGAGCTGCATGCCGCTGTCCCGCCCTCAGCTGCGCGTGCGCGGCGCCGCTGTCTTGCGCGCCCGCGGCGCCTTGGCGGCCGCCTTGCGCGGTGCCTTGGCAGCGGCGCCGGGCGCGGCCGCGTGCACCGGCGCGGCCGGCGGCTGCGCGGCGCTGCCGGCGCCGCCCATGCCGGACGCTGCGTCGACGGCGGTGTGGCGCGCCGCGTCGTTCAGGGCGTCGGTCGCGATCTGCTGGAACTGCTGCGTCAGGGCGCCCCACCATTGCAGCGGGTCGATCACCGACCCCGCCGGCTTGTCGGACCGCGACGCCGCCGGTGATTCGGCCGGCTTGGCACGCGGGGCGTGCGCCGCCGCACTCGCCTCCTTGGGGGCGGCGGCCGGCGTGGACGCCGCCTTCTGCATGCCGGCCACCGCGTCGGCGGCGTTGGTCCGCAGGGCGTTGGCGACCTCCGCCATGCTCAGGTTCATGCCCTGCAGGGTGGCCAGGGTCATCTTCTGGACTTCCAGCGCCTGGATGGTGGCGCCCAGCGCCTTGGAGTTCTGGTCCAGCCAGAAGTGCACCGCCTTCATGTCGGTGATGCGCTTGTCCAGCTCCTCGACGCTGAGGGTGGGCGCGACCCAGTTCGACAGGCTGGGCATCTGCGGGATGGCCTTGCTGGCGCCCTGCGCCAGGTTCTGCAGGAAGTCGAAGCCCGGGACGAACTTGCCGAAGCCGACATGCTGGGAGTCGCTCATGGGGCTGCCTCTGAAAGTTTGCTGCAGCTTAGCAGCCCGCCGCGCGGCCGGGCATGGCGTGCGCGCGCCCAATGCGCAAGAAAGGGTGACCGGCGACGCCGGCCGCCGCGTCAGTGCTTGTGCGCGCCGGCCGCCGCCGCGGCGCCCAGCTCCTTGGGCGGGGTGGCCGACACCGGCACCTGCAGCGCCAGCTGCCGCTGCTCGCCACGGGCGGTGCGGAAGGTCAGCGTCAGCGGGATGCTGGTGCCGGCCTGCAGCGGCGCCTTGAGCTCCTGCAGCATCAGGTGGTTGCCGCCGGGCTTGAGTTCCACCGCCTTGCCGGCCGGCAGCTCCAGCCGCTCGAGCGCGCGCATGCGCATCACGTCGCCCTCGAGCTTCATCTCGTGGACCTCGGCGGTGCCGGCGATCGGCGTCGCGGCGCCCACCAGCGTGACCGGCTCGGAAGCGGTCAGCGTCACGTACACGCCGCCGCTGCGCTGGCCCTGCACCGTGGGGCGGGCCCAGGGCAGTTGCGCGGTGACGGGCGCGGCGGCCTGGGCGAAGGCGGCACCGGCGGCCAGCAGCAGGGCGGCGGCGAGGAAAGGTCGGGTCTTGGTCATGGTGGCGCTCCGATGGGGTCAGTGGCGGTGGCTGCTGGCGCCGGCGGCGGGCAGCACTTCGAGCACCGCGGCGGGGCTCTTGAGGTCGGCGATCGATTGTCCCGGCTTGGGCACCTCGACCCAGTCCAGGCGGCCCGGATCGCACACCTGGCTGAGGGGCCAATACAGCGGCCCGGCGCGCCCCGGCAGCTGGGCCACCAGCACGAACTCGTCGTACTGGTCGCTCGGCAAGGCGTCGGCCGCGCTGCGCGCGGTCCAGGTGATGCGGGTCACGTCCTCGGTGACGGTGCGGCCGTGGCTGGTGAAGGGCTGGGCCAGCTTCTCGCGCTGGATCTCCACCGTCCAGCCCGGCTTGGGCATGGGGCGCGCGCCGGCCACGCCGGCCGGGATGGCCACGCTGACCTGGCGGGTCGCCGCGCTGCCGCAGCCGTGGCCGACCTTGAAGGTCGCCTTGTACGCACTGTCGGCCGGCGCGACCTGGTATTCGAGCACGACGTGCGCGCCGGCCGACGAGGCCAGGCCCAGTCCCAGGACCAGGGCGAGGGGGGAGAGGAGGTGGTGGTTCATAGGTCGGCTCTCACTTCCGCGAAGTAGGTTCGTTGCGGGTAGGGGTGGAAATTCCAGTAGGTGCGGTTGTTCAGGTTGTCGATGCCGAACGCCGCGCTGAACGTCTTGTCGATCTGCACCCGGGCGCGCACGTCGACGACGAAGAAGGGGCTCACGCCCATGTAGGTGTTGCCGTTGACGTCGCTGTTGTCCAGGGTGCGGTACTGGGTGCCGCTGTAGCGCGCCCCCACCGAGGTCGTCCAGCGCTCGCTCCAGTGCCAGCTGGCCAGGCCGGAGGCGCGAAGCTCGGGCACGTTGGGCTGGCGCTTGCCGATGGTGTCGCCGGGCACGGTGACGAAGCCGGCGTTCTCCTTGATGCGCGAGTCGGCCCAGGTCAGGCTGGCCTGCAGGTCCAGGCCGCGCCAGACCACGTCGGCGCCGTTCCAGGCCAGCTCGATGCCCTTGGTGACGATGCGGCCGACGTTCTGCACCCGGCTCACGTTGCGGTTGGCCACGGTGTCGAACGTGGTCTGGGTGTACAGCGCGTCGTGCGTGTCCTCGTAGAACAGCGTGGCCCGGGCGACCCCGTTGCCCACGTCCTTCTCGGCGGTGAGCTCGCCGGTCCACGAGCGCTCGGGCCGCAGGTTGGGGTCGTTGATGAACGCCGAGTTGGTGGTGGAGGTGGCGCCGTACAACTCGGCCACCGTGGGAAAGCGCACCGCCCGCCCGGCCGCCGCCTTGAGCACCAGGTCGGACCGGGTCTGCCAGGACACGGCGAGCTTGGGCGACAGGTGGCTCTCGGTGCGCTCCGGCCAGGCCGTGTTCACCGCCGGCGCCGCGGTGATGGTGGTGAAGCCCGAGTAGGCCGACCAGCGCTCCGCCCGGGCGCCCAGCACCGCCTTCCAGTCCGGTGCGAAGGCCCAGGCATCCTGGCCCCACAGGCTGCGCAGGCGGGTGCGGCCGCCGACGTCGCTGGCCAGGGCGCCGCCCGGGTCGGCCAGCCAGTTGCCCGTGATCGTCGAGGTGCGGTAGGACAGCTTGTAGTCGTCCTGCTGCACCCCGCCCTCGACGATGTGCGGGCCCTTCATGCCCGCCGGCCGCCAGGTGCCGCGCAGGGCCAGCGTCGACCAGCCGGTGCCGCTGCCGTCGGCGACCGTCCCGGGGCCGCCGCTGGCCGCGCCCGGCAGCGTGTTGGTCACGGCGGTCTGCCGCTTCAGGTCGCGCGCGTAGTCGTACAGGCTGGCCGTCGCCTCCCAGTCGAACACGCCCTGGGTGCGGCTGCGCACCGAGAAGCCGTGGATCCAGTGGGTGGCGCTCTCGTCCAGCAGCGGCAGGTCGGCGCCGGTCACGGGCGCGAAGGTCGAGCCGCCGATGCTGATCGGCCCGCTGGTCACCGGCGCGCCGGCGCTGTTGCGCAGATAGCTGGCCGAGTTGCCCTGGGCCGAGTTCTGCCACCAGCCGAGCGTGTAGCTGGCCCGCACCTGCTGCGGGAAGTCGTAGGCGACCTTGGCCTTCACGTGGTCCTGCACCGTGTGGTACTGGGTGCTGGCGCCCAGGATGTACCAGGGCTGGTTGGCGTTGTTGCGGTCCGGCACGGCGCCGGTGACCGGCACGCCGGCGCCGACCGGCGTGCCGGTGCTCACCAGCCGGGTGGCGAAGGTGAGCGGCTGGCTCTCGGCGTCGCCGCGGTCGGCGGCCAGCCACCAGCTCCAGTCACCGGCCCGGCTGCCCAGCGAGGCATTGGCGTGCCAGGTGCGGTAGCTGGCGTCGGTGCCGTAGAGCTGGAAGGGCTGCAGCGAATAGCCCAGCTTGGCGTGGCCCTCGAGCCGGGTCGGCATCCGCGTGGTGTAGTCGACCACTGCGCCGACCGAGTTGCCCGGGTAGGCGGCCGAGAACGGCCCGTACATGACGTCGACCCGGTCGATCTCCTCCGGCGTCACCAGGCCCCAGCGGGGCGGGAACGACAGGCCGCCGACGCCATTGCCCAGCAGGTTGGACAGCAGGATGCCGTCGGCATAGACCAGCGAGCGGGCGCTGTTGCCGGTGCCCGAGGCCCGGCTGGACAGGATGGCATGGTTGAAGTCGCCCGGGTAGCGCTTGCGCACCAGCAGGCTGGGGAAGTACTTGAGGACGTCGGCGCTGTCGGTGGCGTTGATGGACCGCTCGATCTGCTCGCGGTCCATCCCCTCCATGGTGGCGGGGATCTGGGTCGGCAGCGAGGTCGGCTGGCCGCCGTTGATGGTGACCATGCCGAGCGCCTTGGCCGGCGCCTCCTGGGCGGGCGCCTGCGTGCACGGGAAGCCCAGGGCCAGCGCCAGGGCAAGACGGGTGGGGCGCATGGTGCGCACTCCTTGAACGAACGAACGGGAAGCCGCGGCGGCACGGCGGCCCCGCGGAACGGTTCAGGCGATCAGGAGAGCGACGGTGGCCCGCGCGCGGGCAGGGGGGCGGCGATTCGCGCGGCATGGCGCGCGGCCGGGATGGACTGGACCACGTGGCCGAGCGGCAGCGCCAGCGGCGCGGCGTTGACCGCCGGCGGCGGCGGCGCGACCGCCGCGCACAGCGGGCAGTCGAGCGTGTGCTGGACGGCCGGCGTGCCGTCGTCGCCGGCCAGCGTCTTCAGGGTCATGCCGCCGGCGCCGCTGCAGATGAGCTGGACACCCTGCGGGTTGACGACCGGGGAGGCGATGGCCACGCCCACGGCCAGCGCGAACCAGGCCAGCACGAGGCGGGCGAGGTAGCGGGTCTGGCGCAGGCGGTCCATGGCGCGGATTATGGCCACCGTCGCGCCGGCGCCGCCATCCCCAGTTCGATCAACGCCAGCTATTTTTTTTTGCCGGCCGCGCGCCGGCCAGCTCAACCGCCGGGGAAGCGCGGTGGCCGGCGCTCGCGCAGCGAGGCCACGCCCTCGCGCACGTCCGGGCCGGCGAATCCCATGAATTCCAGGGCAAGCGAGGCGTCGAAGGCGGGCCCGGCCTGGCGCAGCCAGTTGTTGAGCGCGTACTTGGTCCAGCGGATCGCGCTCTGGCTGCCGTTGGCCAGCCGGTCGGCCACCTCGTAGGCCTTGGGCAGCAGCTGGTCGTCGTCCACCGCCAGCGCCACCAGGCCGATGCGCTCGGCTTCCTCGCCGCTGACCGGTTCGCACAGCAGCAGGTGGTACTTGGCCTTGGCCATGCCGCACAGCAGCGGCCAGACGATGGCCGCATGGTCGCCCGCCGCCACGCCCAGGCGGGTGTGGCCGTCGACGATCTTCGCGCTGCGGGCCGCGATCGGGATGTCGGCCAGCAGGCCGGCGACCAGCCCGGCACCGACGGCCGGGCCATGCAGCGCGCTGACGATCGGCTTGTCGCAGTTGATGACGTTGTAGACCAGGTCGCGCGCTTCCTTCCAGACCCGGCTGCGCACCTCGAAGTCGTCCGCCATGTCCTGCACCAGCGACAGGTCGCCGCCGCCGGAGAAGCCCTGGCCCTCGCCGCGCAGCACGGCGCAGCGCACGCTGGCGTCGGCGCCGACGTCGCGCCAGATCTCGGCCAGCTCGCGGTGGCCGTCGTGGCCGGCCGTCGGCAGCTTGCCGTTGGCCGCCCGCATCTGGATGTCGAGGACGGCGCCGCCGGGGCCGCGGCGGCTGATGGCGAGGGTCTGGTAGCGCGCGTAGTCCATGGGCAGTGGGCGTGAAGGCGGTCGCGGCCGGCCTGCCGGTGGGCCGGCCCGTGCACAAGGGGAAACGAGTATCGCCCAGCCCCGCCCGGCGCCCGGCGCGACGCCCTCAGCGCTTCTTGAACGAGTACTTCTGGCCGGCCAGCGACACCTCGTACATCAGGCCGCCGCGCACGATGGTGAACACCGCCATGCCGTTGTTGTAGGCCGCTGCGGCGGCGGCCTTCTCCTTGGTGATGCTGGCCCCGGCCCCGGCGCCGGTGGTGCCGGCCTTGGCGCCGGCGCCGGCCGTGAGCGCCACCGCGGACGCGCCCGCGCTGAACTCGAAGTCGCCGGCCGTGAACTTGTCCAGGGCGGCCTTGTTCTCGAAGAAGATCAATTCCGAGAAGCCCTCGCCACCGAGCTGGAAGCCGATCGAGACCTGGGTCATGGTCGAATCGCCGATCAACTTGCCCTTCTCGTAGACGCGGCCGTCGCCGCGCGCGCCGCCGATGCCGATGGCGCCCTTCAGGATCTTGGGAAAGAGCGCGTAGCCCTGCGCGTTGGCGAAGAACTTGCCGGTTTCCTCGGCCTTCTTGAAAGTGGCAAGGGCCTCGTCGTACTCGTCGGCCCGGGCCGAGGGGAGCCACGCCCCGCCGCACACTGCCGCGCAAGCCGCCAAGGCCGTGCGCCGATGGACCAGGATCATGTCGATCTCCTTCTAGGTGGGTCCCCGACCGTAGTGGAGCCCGGCCGGGCCCGGAATCGGACCTTGGTCCAACTCTTTCTGCCCCGTCTCGCCCTGGCGTAGGACGCCTCCTACGCGTGGCGGCGGCTGCGGGACCCGCCGCCGGGCTGGGTGCGGTGGTACGGTTGGCGCCCATGAATTTCGTGGACCTGCTCAGTCCCGCCTGCGCCCTCTTCCTGGATTTCGACGGCACGCTGGTCGACATCGCACCGGAACCCGGCGCGGTGACCGTTCACTCCAGCCTGGTGCCCACGCTCGGCGCCCTGCACCAATACCTCGGCGGCGCGGTCGCGGTGGTGAGCGGCCGCCCGATCGCCGAGATCGACGAGTTCCTGGCGCCGCTGCGCCTGCCCACCGCCGGCATCCACGGCGTCGAGCGCCGGACCGCCGCCGACGTGCTGGTGCGCGCCGCCGCCCATCCCCTGCAGGCCGTCGAAGCGGCAGCGATGGCGCTGGGCGCCGCCCATCCGGCGCTGCTGATCGAACACAAACAGGCCTCGATCGCCGTCCACTACCGGCGCGCGCCGGAGCTCGAAGCCGTCTGCCTGGCCACCATGCAGGATGCGATCGACCGCTCGCCCGGGCTGACGCTGCTGCGCGGCAAGATGGTGGTGGAGGCCAAGCCGGGGGGCGCGAGCAAGGGCCTGGCCATCGAGGCCTTCCTCAACGAGCCACCGTATGCCGGCCGCGTGCCGGTGTTCATCGGCGACGACGTCACCGACGAGGCGGGTTTTTCCGCCGTCCAGCGCCTCGGCGGACTGGGCGTGAAGGTGGGGGAAGGCCCCACCATCGCCCACCAGCGTCTGGCCGATCCCGGCGCACTGCGCCAAGCATTCGATACCGCCATGGCCACCAAGGCCACGGCAAGGGCAAGGGCATGAAAGCCAACACCTCGGTCCAGAACCTCAACCTCGGCATCATCGGCAACTGCGCGTACAGCGCCCTGGTCGACGAGCGCGGCAACATCGTCTGGTGCTGCCTGCCGCGCTTCGACAGCGATCCGGTGTTCAACGGCCTGCTCGACCCGAGCGAGAACGGCAGCCTGTGGGCCTTCGAGCTGGAGGACTTCGCGCGCAGCGAGCACCAGTACGAGCCCAATACCGCCATCCTGCGCACACGGCTGTACGACCGCCAGGGCCAGGGCATCGAGATCACCGACTTCGCGCCGCGCTTCTGGAGCCGCGGCCGCACCTTCCGGCCGCTGACCATGATCCGCCGCGTGCGGGTGCTGGGCGGCACGCCGCGCATGCGGGTGGTGCTGCGGCCGCGCTTCGACTGGGGCCGCGAGGTGCCGCACATCACCCGCGGCAGCACCCACCTGCGCTACGTCGGCTCGCAGCAGACGCTGCGCGTCAACACCGACGCGCCGATCGACTACATCCTGTCCGAGACCTTCTTCGTGGTCGACCGGCCGCTGAACTTCATCCTCGGGCCGGACGAAACGCTCACCGGCGGCATCGAGGACACCGCGCGCGCCTTCGAGCAGGACACGGCGTCCTACTGGCGCAACTGGTCGCGCGCGCTGGCGGTGCCGCTGGAGTGGCAGGACGCGGTGATCCGGGCCGCCATCACGCTCAAGCTGTCGCTGTTCGAGGACACCGGCGCCATCGTGGCGGCGATGACCACCAGCATCCCCGAGGCGGCCAACAGCGGGCGCAACTGGGACTACCGCTACTGCTGGTTGCGCGACGCGTTCTTCGTCGTGCGCGCGCTCAACAGCATCTCCGAAGTGGCGACCATGGAGGAGTACCTGCGCTGGCTCAACAACGTGGTGGTGCGCTCGCGCGGCGGCCACATCCAGCCGCTGTACGGCGTCGGCCAGGAGGAGAACCTGGGCGAGGCCATCCTGGAGCACCTGCCCGGGTACCGCGGCATGGGGCCGGTGCGCGTGGGCAACCAGGCGGCCGAGCACTTCCAGCACGACGTGTACGGCAACATCGTGCTGGGCGCCGCCCAGGCCTTCCACGACCACCGGCTGCTCAAGCGCGCCGGGCGCACCGAGTTCGCCTCGCTCGAGGCGGTGGGCGAGCAGGCGTTCCGGGTCTACTCGGAACCCGACGCCGGCATGTGGGAGCTGCGCACGCGGGCGCGCATCCACACCTCGTCGGCGCTCATGAGCTGGGCCGCCTGCGACCGGCTGGCCAAGGTGGCCGTCGCGCTGGGCCTGAAGGACCGCGCCAACTACTGGGCCGAGCGCGCCACCACCATCCGCGAGCGCATCCTCAACGAATCGTGGAGCGAGGAGCGCCAGGCCTTCGCCGAGAGCTTCGGCGGCCGCGACCTCGATGCCAGCGCGCTGCTGATGGCGGAGGTGAACATCATTGACCCGCGCGACCCGCGCTTCGTGGCCACCGTCGACGCGCTCGAGGCCTCGCTGTGCGACGGCCCGTACATGCGCCGCTACGAGGCGGCCGACGATTTCGGCAAGCCGGAGACGGCGTTCAACATCTGCACCTTCTGGCGCATCGACGCGCTGGCGCGCATCGGCCGCAAGGAGCAGGCGCGCGAGATCTTCGAGGTCATGCTCAAGAGCCGCAACCCGCTCGGCCTGCTGTCCGAGGACACCCATGCCACCACCGGCGAGATGTGGGGAAACTTCCCGCAGACCTACTCCATGGTCGGCCTGATCAACGCCGCGGTCCGCCTGTCGACGCCGTGGGACACGGTGATCTGAGGGCCGCCGCCGGTCATCCCACCGCGCGCGCGGCAGCCCCGCCGGCCCGCGCCCGCTCCACCACCCACCCTCCACGCTGAACCATGTCGCGCCTGGTCGTCGTCTCCAACCGCGTCGCCGACCCGCGCAAGACCGCCGCCGGCGGGCTGGCGGTGGCCCTGGGCGAGGTGCTGAACAACAGCGGCGGGCTGTGGTTCGGCTGGAGCGGCAAGCTGGTCGACCGGCCGGCCGGCAGCCCGCAGCCGGTGCGGATGCACCACGCCGGCCAGGTCACGCTGGCCACCATGGACCTGACGCGCGTCGACTACGACGCCTTCTACGTCGGCTACTCGAACGGGGTGCTGTGGCCGGTGTTCCACTACCGGCTCGACCTGGCCGACTTCGATGCCGGCTACATCGAGGGCTACCGGCGCGTGAACCAGCTGTTCGCGCGCCAGCTGCTGCCGCTGCTGCGGCCCGACGACATCCTGTGGGTGCAGGACTACCACCTGATCCCGCTGGCGGCCGAACTGCGCGCGCTCGGCTGCCAGCAGCGCATCGGCTACTTCCTGCACATCCCGCTGCCGCCGCCGCTGATCCTGGCCGCCATCCCGGGGCACGACTGGCTGGTCAAGGGCCTGTGCGCCTACGACCTGGTGGGCTTCCAGAGCGGGGCCGACCTGGAGCACTTCACCGACACCATCCGCAGCGAGGCCCACGCGCAGGACCTGGGCGAGGGGCGCTGGCGGGTGTTCAACCGCACCCTGCAGGCGGGCGCGTTCCCGATCGGCATCGACGTGCAGGAGTTCAACGCGCTCACCCAGGGGATCGAGGCGGTCGACATGTACGAGCGGATGCGCCGGGAGTACTCGCGCCGCAAGCTGCTGGTGGGGGTGGACCGGCTCGACTACTCGAAGGGCCTGCCGCAGCGCATGCGCGCCTTCCGCGAGCTGCTGGCCAAGTACCCGGACACGCGCAACAGCGCCACGCTGATCCAGATCGCCTCGCCCAGCCGCGAGGACGTCAGCGCCTACACCGACATCCTGCACGAGCTCGAGAGCCTGTGCGGCTCGATCAACGGCAACTACGGCGAGCTCGAATGGATGCCGGTGCGCTACATGCACCGCACGGTGGCGCGCTCGCGCCTGCCGGGGCTGTACCGGGCCAGCCGGGTGGCGCTGGTGACGCCGCTGCGCGACGGCATGAACCTGGTGGCCAAGGAGTTCATCGCGTCGCAGGACCCCGAGGACCCCGGCGTGCTGGTGCTGTCGCGCTTCGCCGGCGCGGCCGAGCAGCTGAAAGAGGCGCTGCTGGTCAACCCGTACGACACCGAGGCCACCGCCGCCGCCATCCACGTCGCGCTGCAGATGCCGGTGGAGGAGCGGCGCGAGCGCCACGTGGCGATGCTGGCCACGATCCGCCGCACCGACGTGCACTGGTGGTGCGACTCGTTCCTGCACCTGCTCGGCCAGACCGAGGCCCACGAGAGCGGCACGCCCTGGCTGCGCCTGTGAGCGCCGTCAGAACACGGTGGCGAGCAGGCCGGCCAGGCCCAGCCCGAGGGCGGCCAGCGCGTCGCCGGCGATCAGGCCGCCGCCCAGCAGCGACATCCCACCCATGTCGGCCGGCACGTCGGGCCGGCGCGGCGCCCGCAGTTGCAGCAGGCTGGCCACCACCCCGCCGCCGCCCAGCCACAGCGCGGTGGGCAGGTTGACGAAGCCGCCGAACGACAGCGCATAGGGCGAGGGCAGCAGCACCGCGTCGACGACGAAGTCGAGCCGGCGCCCGCGCGCCGTCGCGAGTGCCTGCCGGTAGCGGGAGCGGGAACGCAGCCACTTGCGTGCGACCTCGATGGCGAAGCCGATGCCGATGCCGATGGCGATCGCGCGCCGCTGGTGCGGCTGGTCGTCGGTGAGGCTGCGCAGCACGCCGACGAACTTGTACGTCATCGCCGAGCCCCACTCGGGCGGCTGCTGGCCGGCCCGCATCAGCGTCTGGTCCTGCAGCAGCACCGGGTAGGCCGCCATGAACAGGCGCGCGAACGCGACCGCCAGCACCGCGCCGACCAGGATGCCCAGCACCTGGTAGCGGAACTGCAGCACCCGCGGCGTGCCCAGCCGCCAGCCGGTGGAGCGGTCCTGCTGCATGTCGCAGGCGACGCTGGTGGACACCAGCAGGATGGCGCCGGCCATCAGGCCGACGGCGGGCTCGGCCAGGCCCAGCGCCGCCATCACCACCACGCTGACGACGAAGGCGGACGAGATCGGGTTGGAGTCGCTGACGCCGGCGGCGATGCCGTTGACCAGGGCGAACAGGAACACCAGGACGATCGCCACCAGCAGGTACGGCAGCGGCTGCTGCAGCAGCCAGTGGCCGGTGGCCGCCGTCGCCGCGCCCCAGGCCACCACCCAGGCCCACAGGCGGCGCTGGTCGACCCGGCGCCAGTCGGGCGCCTGCACGGCCGGCGCCGGCGCGCGGGCGGCGGCCAGCGCCTGGCGCAGCACCAGTGCGAGGTCGACGACGGCGGCGCCCATGATGGTGCCCAGCGCCAGCAGGAACATGATCTTGCGCGGCGGGTCGCCGGCCTGCAGCCAGCCGATCGCGACGAAGGACGGCTGCAGCGCCCAGCCGATCAGGCCGCCGACGACCGCCGGGATGCCGATGCGGGCGCCCACGATCAGCCCGGCGCCGAAGGTGGAGGCGGAGACCTCGAGCGCGCCCAGCCAGGCGAAGCGGCTGGCCGCCAGCCCCACGGCCAGGCCGGCGGCCGCCCCGCCGCCCAGGCGGGTCATCGAATGGCGCAGCAGCCGGGCGTCGGTGAGCGCGCGCAGGATGTTGGCCACGGCCAGCCCCGACGGATAGGCCAGCCGCAGGCGGTCGACCAGGACCGGCGTGTACAGCATGCCGACGCCGACGCCGAACAGGCCGATGCAGGCGAAGTAGGCCACCAGCTGCCAGGCCGGCGGCTGCGGCAGCCCCAGCCAGGCCATGGCCTGCACCAGCACCGCCATGCCGCTCATGCTGGCCACCGAGGCGGCGGCGGTCTGGATGTAGTTGGCGCCATGCTGGCCGCTGCGGCCGTAGCCGGCCGTCACGGCGGAGCCGAGCAGCCCCGCCAGCACCTGGCCGCCGACGAAGAAGCCGAGCGAGAAGTTCATGTAGGCCGCCGTCACGCCGGCCAGCGGGCCCAGCACCAGCATGCCCGCCGCGCCCAGCAGCGCGTGGTAGCCCCAGCTGTGTTCGCGCGGCAGCCAGGACCAGCGCGCCAACGGTGCGGCCCTAGCGCTGCGCGGCGACCGTCTGGTCGATGGCGCCGAACACCGACTGGCCGTCCTTGCCCTTCATCTCGATGCGGATGGTGTCGCCGAACTGCATGAAGGCGGTGGACGGCTGGCCGTCCTGGATGGTCTCGATGGCGCGCTTCTCGGCGATGCAGCTGTAGCCCTTGGGCCATTCGGTGCGGCCGTCCTGCTCGACGCCCTTGTTGCTGACGGTGCCCGAGCCGACGATGCTGCCGGCGCGCACGTTGCGCGTCTTGCAGATGTGGGCGACCAGCTGGCCGAAGTGGAAGGTCATCTCGGGCCCGGCGTCGCACATCCCGACGCGGCGGCCGTTCCAGGTCGATTGCAGGGTGAGGTGCACGCGCCCACCTTGCCACGCGTCACCCAGTTCGTCCAGCGTGACCGCCACCGGGCTGAACGCGGTGGCCGGCTTGCTCTGGAAGAAGCCGAAGCCCTTGGCCAGTTCGTCCGGGATCAGGTTGCGCAGGCTGACGTCGTTGGCCAGCATCACCAGCCGGATGCCGTCCAGCGCCTGCTCGGGGCTGGCGCCCATGGGCACGTCGCCGGTGACCACCGCCACCTCGGCCTCGAAGTCGATGCCGAAGTCCTCGCTGGGCACCAGCACCGGGTCGCACGGGCCCAGGAAGTCGTCGCTGCCGCCCTGGTACATCAGCGGGTCGGTGTAGTAGGTGGGCGGCACCTGCGCCTTGCGCGCCGCGCGCACCAGCTCCACGTGGTTGATGTAGGCCGAGCCGTCGGCCCACTGGTAGGCCCGCGGCAGCGGCGCCATGCAGCGCTGCGGCTCGAACGGGAACGCGTGCCGCGACTTGCCCTGGTTCAGGGCCTCCGACAGGTCCTGCAACTGGGGGGCGACGAAGCCCCAGTCGTCCAGCGCCTGCTGCAATTTGCCGGCGATGCCGGTCGCATAATGGGCCGTCGCCAGGTCGCGCGAGACGACCACCAACTGGCCATCGCGGGAGCCGTCCTTGTACGTCGCGAGCTTCATCCAGGTTGCTTCCGGTTGGCATGCTGCGCTAGAGTCGCTGCGACTCCACGCGTTACGCATAGTGAAATGAATTTACCTAATCGAAATTCTAGCGGATGCCTTCCGGCATGACGAAGCGCGCCGGCATCCAGTCGGTCGAAGTCGGCTTCGGGCTGCTGCAGGCGCTCGGCGAGGCGGCCGGGCCGCTGATGCTGCGCGACCTCGCCGCCGCCGCCGGCATGAGCGCCGCCAAGGCGCACCGCTACCTCGTGAGCTTCCAGCGCCTGCAGCTGGTGGTGCAGGACCCCGCCAGCACCCGCTACGACCTGGGCCCCGCCGCACTCAAGCTGGGGCTGGCGTCGCTCGAGCGGCTCGATGCGGTCAAGCTGGCGCGCGAACGCGTCGCCGTGCTGGTCGAGCGCATCGGCCACACGCTGGCGCTGGCGGTGTGGGGCAACCACGGGCCCACCGTGGTGCACTGGGAGGAGTCGCCCACCGCCGTCACCGTCAACCTGCGCCTGGGCGACGTGATGCCGCTGCTGTCGTCGGCCACCGGCCGCTGCTTCGCGGCCCACGCGCCCAAGGACGCCATCGCCGGGCTGCTGCGGGAGGAACTGGCGCGGGCCCAGAAGCAGGGCCGCACCGACGTGCCGACCACGCTGGCGCAGGCGCGCGCGCTGTTCGAGGAGGTGCGCGCGCGCGGCGCCGCCCGGGTCGTCGACGTGCTGCTGCCGGGCATCGTCGGGTTCTGCGTGCCGGTGTTCGACGCCGACGGCCACATGGCGCTGGGCATCGTCGCGCTCGGTCCCACCGGCACCTTCGACGGCGCCTGGGACGGCGCCGTCCACGGCCCGCTGCAGCAGGCGGCGGCCCAGCTGTCGAGCGACCTGGGCTGGCGGGGATGAGCCCCGCCGCCGGCGTGCCCTGGCGGCCGCTGGCGGCGCTCACGGCCGGCGTGCTGGCGCTGCACGCGCTGCTGCTGCAGGGCGCCCCGGCGCGCATCACCTGGGACCCACCGGCGCCGCCACGGGTCGTGCGCGCGCTGCTGCCGGCCGTGGCGCCCGTGCTGCCGCCGGAACCAGTCGCGCAGACGGTGGTGGCCGCGCCGGAGCGCCCCCACATCGCACCCGCACCCGCACCCGCGCCGGCACCCGCGCCGGCACCGGGACCGGCACCGGCCGCACGACCCGACAACGCCCGCCGGCCGGCGCCGCCAGTGCCAGCCGCCGACGCGACCCAGGCCACCTCTAGCGCCACCTCTGCCGCCACCTCGGCCGCCCCCACCGCCACCACCGCCCCGCTCCCGACGCCCCCCGCCACCGCGACCACGCCGCCCCGCTTGCTGCTGCCGCCGCCGGCCCGCTGGCACTACCAGGCCACCGCGCTGCACCGCGGCGTCACCCTGCAGGGCCGCGCCGACCTGGCGTGGCAGCCCACGGACGGCGCCTATGAGGCCGTGCTGCAGGTGCAGGTGCCGCCGCTGCCGGAACGGCTGCAGCGCAGCGTGGGCCGGCTGACCGACCAGGGCCTGGCACCGACGCGCTACTCGGACCGCAGCCGCACCGAACAGGCCACCCACTTCGAGCGCGGGCCGGGCCGCATCGTCTTCAGCAGCAACCGGCCCGACGCGCCGCTGCTGCCCGGGGCGCAGGACCGGGTCAGCGCGCTGGTGCAGCTGGCGGCGCTGGCGGCCGCCGACCCGGCGCGGCTGGTCGCCGGCACGGTGGTCACCTTGCAGACGGCCGGCACGCGCGAGGCGCAGCCCTGGGACTATGTCGTCGAGGGTCCCGATGACCTCGCATTGCCGGCCGGCCGCCTCCGCACCGTCAAGCTCACGCGCGCCCCCCAGCGCGAGTACGACCTGCGGCTGGAGGTCTGGCTCGGTCCCGGACCGGACTACGCCCCGGTTCGCCTGCGTCTGACACCGCCCAATGGCGATTGGCTCGACATGCAGTGGTCCGGCACCGACAAACGCTGAGCCGCTGCCCCGCCTACTCTGGAAGCCATGGAAAGCCGCGGCCCGGAGTCTGTCTTGTATCCGGATCCAACGTCGCTATCTGCAAGGGCAAAGGACTCCACCATGCAAATGCTTTATGACTCCGATACGTTCGTCGTCGTGCACATGCAGGCGAACGAACCGGTCGATGGCGAGGCTCCTCCGCCCATCGTGCGGCACGGCTTCGAGATCGTGGACAAGCGATCGAACAAGGAGGTGTACCTCGACGGCACCTGGGCGGAGGCGTTCCAGCGCCAGATCAACGCCTGGCAGCTGAACACTCCCACGCAGGAGGAAGTGGAGGAGACGCTCGACGGTTACGCCGAACTGGCGCAGAACCCGCTCGTCATGCACTGAGCCCGGCGGCCGGCCGGCCCCGGCCGGCTAGCGCAGCATCCCGCGCCGGTACAGCGGCTCGACCAGCACCAGGATGGCGATCAGCCGGCAGACCTGGAACGCGGTCACCACCGGCACCCCCAGCTGCAGCACCTTGGCGGTGATCGCCATCTCGGCGATACCGCCCGGCGAGGTCCCCAGCACCATCGTCGCCGGATGCAGCCCGGCCAGCCAGCCCAGCCCCACCCCGAACAGCGCGCTGGTCACCAGCATCACCACCGTCCCGGCCGCCACGGCGGCCAGCCAGCGCGGCGCCGTGTGGATGAACTCGGCCCGGAAGCGCACCCCCAGGCTGATGCCGATCACCAGCTGGGCCGCATTGCTCAGCGCCTGCGGCACGGCCGACAGCTCGATCCCGCTCATCGTCAGGCCCATGGCCACCAGCAGCGCCCCGATGAACCAGGGGTTGGCGCGGCCGGTGCGTGCCATCAGCCAGGAGCCGACCCAGGCGCCGGCGCCCAGCACCAGCAGGCCCAGCGGCACGACGGTGCGCGGGCCGGGCAGGCTGGGATCGACGCCGTGCAGGCCGCTGGCCGTGATCGCCACCGGCAGCGTGAGCGTCACCACCAGCAGGCGCAGGCTGTGCGCGGCAGCCACCAGGTCGGTGCGGCCGCCGGCGCGCTCGGCCAGCAGCGTCATCTCGGAGGCACCGCCGATGGCACCGGCGAAGTAGCTGGTGGCGCGCTGCTCGGCCGGCGAGCCCGGCAGGTGCTCGCGCACCAGCGGATGCAGCAGCCGCCCGAACGCCCAGCCCAGCAGCAGGGCCCAGGCGATGCCCAGCAGGATGGCCCACCAGAGCTGGCCGACCAGGGCGGTGACCTGGGGCGTGAAGTACAGGCCCAGCGCGACGCCGATCACCAGCTGGCCGGCATTGCGCAGCCGCGTCGAGCTCTGCGTCGGCAAGCCCAGCATGGACGCCGCGGCGGTGGCGATGAGCGGCCCCAGGATCCAGGGCAGGGGCGTGTGCAGCCAGGCACAGAGCGCCGCGGTGGCGAGGGCGAGGGCGAGGGTGGCGGTGACGCGAAGGAGGACGACTGGCGGCATGCGGCGGACGGCGGGAGACGCTTAGTATCGATGCATGTCATCCGTGCGCCGCGCTGCCATTGGCCTCGCCCTGCTGGCGCTGGCGGCCTGCGCGCCGATGACCCCGCGCCTGCAGGACCTGGTCCAGGCCGACGTGGTGCTGCTGGGCGAGCTGCACGACGACGCCGGGCACCAGAGCACCCACCGCCAGGTGGTGCAGGAGTTCGCCGGCCAGGGCCGCCTGGCCGCGCTGGCGCTCGAGATGGCCGAGGAGGGCACGACCACCGCCGGCCTGCCGCCGACGGCCGGCGAGGCCACCGTGCTGCGCGCCCTGCGCTGGAACGACGAGGCCTGGCCCTGGGACGCCTACGGCCCGGCGGTGATGGCCGCGGTGGCGGCCGGCGTGCCGGTGCTCGGTGCCAACCTGCCGCGCGCGCAGCTGCGGGCCGCGATGGCCGATGCCAGCCTGGACGACCGGCTGGATGCCGCCGCGCTGGCGGCGCAACGCGAGGCCATCCGCACCGGCCACTGCGACCTGCTGCCCACGGCGCAGCTGGGGTTGATGGTGCGGGTGCAGGTGGCACGCGACCTCGCCATGGCCCGGACCATCGAGTCCGCGCTGGTGCGCGGGCGCACGGTGGTGCTGCTGGCCGGCAGCGGCCATGTCGACCCGGCACTGGGCGTGCCGCGCCACCTGCCGCCGCGGCTGGTGGTGCGGTCGGTGCGGCTGCCGCGCACGGCGGACAGCGAGGCCAAGGACTACTGCGCCGGCCTGCGGCGACAGATCGGGCAGCCGGCCTGACCGGGCGGAGCCAGGCCGGGCGCGCTCAGGCGTGGCGCCGGATCGCGTCGGCCAGCGTGTTCACCAACTGGTCGATGTGGGACTTCTCGACGATGTAGGGCGGCGCGATCACCACCGTGTCCCCGGCCGGGCGCACCAGCGCGCCGTGGTGGAAGCAGTCGAGGAAGATGTCGTAGGCGCGCTTGCCCGGCGCTGCGGCCATGGGCGCCAGGTCGACCGCCGCGGCCAGCCCCATGCTGCGGATGCCGATCACGTTGGGCAGGCCCTTGAAGGTGCCGTGGAAGGCGTCGCCCAGCACCCGGCCCATCTCGCCGGCGCGCGCGAACAGTTTCTCCTGCTGGAACAGCTGCAGCGTGGCGATGGCGGCGGCGCAGGCGACCGGGTGGCCCGAATAGGTGTAGCCGTGGAAGAACTCGATCACGTGCTCGGGCGCGTCGGTCTTCATCATGGTGTCGTAGAGCTTGTCGCGGCAGATCACGCCGCCGAGCGGGATGACGCCGTTGGTCACGCACTTGGCAAAGTTCAGCATGTCGGGCACCACGCCGTAGAAGTCGGCGCCGAAGTTCGTGCCCATGCGGCCGAAGCCGGTGATCACCTCGTCGAAGATGAGCAGGATGCCGTGCTTGTCGCAGATTTCGCGCAGCCGCTGCAGGTAGCCCTTGGGCGGCAGGTACCAGCCGGCCGATCCCGCCACCGGCTCGACCATGATGGCCGCGACGTTGCTCGGGTCGTGCAGCGGCAGGATGCGCTGCTCCAGGTCGGCCAGCGGGTCCTCGGCCCACACCGGTTCCTGGTGGTGCACGTAGGCGTGGTTCACCGGGTCGTGGATGAAGCGCATGTGGTCCACCCGCGGCAGCAGCGCGCTGCCGAACGCCTTGCGGTTGGCCGGGATGCCGCCCACGCTCATGCCGCCGAAGCCGACCCCGTGGTAGCCCTTCTCGCGGCCGATGAACAGCGTGCGGTGGCCCTCGCCGCGGGCGCGGTGGTAGGCCAGCGCCACCTTCAGCGAGGTGTCGGCCGCCTCCGAGCCGGAATTGCAGAACAGCACCTTGTTCAGGTCGCCGGGCGCCATCGCGGCGATCACCTCGGCGGCCTTGAAGGCCTTGTCGTTCGAGGCCTGGAAGGCGGTGGCGTAGTCCAGCGTGTCGAGCTGCTGCTTGATCGCGTCGTTGATCGGCTTGCGGTTGTGGCCCGCGCCCACGCACCACAGGCTGGAGATGCCGTCGATGACCTGGCGGCCGTCGTGGGTGGTGAAGTGCATGCCGTCGGCGGCGACGAACACGCGCGGGTCCTTGCGGAAGTGGCGGTTCGGCGTGAACGGCAGCCACTGGTTGTCCATGTTGAAGTCGGTGTAGGCCATGCCTCTGCTCTCCTGGATGCGGATGTCGATCGTACGCCGGGCGCCGACCTCAGCGAATGGCGCCGAACACCTTGCGCAGGATGTCGCTGCCGGCGGCCACCGGGTTGCTGCGGATCTTCTTCTCCTCCTCGCCGATCACCAGGTACAGGCCGTCCAGGGCCTTGCGCGTGACGTAGTGGTCGATGCTCGCGTCCTCCTTCTTCACCAGGCCGAAGCCGGCGGCCTGGCCGGCGACGCGGTCGTACTTGGCCGCCAGGTCGACCCGGGCGGTGGCCTGGTGCACCACCGGCAGGAACTGGGCCGCCAGCGGGGTGCGGGTGCGGTCGGCGAAGAAGGCGGTGACCGAGGTGTCGCCGCCGGTGAGGATGCCCTTGGCGTCGCTGACCGACATGGTGCGCACGGCGTCCACCAGCAGGTTCCTGGCCAGCGGGACGGCGGACTCGGCGGCACGGTTGAGGGCCAGCTCGAGGTCTTCCACCTGCTGGCGGCGGCCGATCGCCTTGAGCAGCTTGGCCGCCTCCTGCAGTGCGCCGGGCAACGGGATGTGCACCTTGGGGTTGGCCAGGAAGCCGTCCTGCACGCCCAGCAGCCGCACCGCGGCCAGGGCGCCGGTCTCCAGCGCCGCCTTGATGCCCTTGCTGGCGTCGGCGTCGCTGAGGGCGGCCAGCCCGCCGGCCCGGGCAGCGGGCGGCAGCAGCACCAGGGGCGAGGCGGCGAGGGCGAGGGCAAGGGCGAACGGTCGGCGTTGCATGGACGGCTGAGCGATGGGGCGATGGATGGGGAGCGCCGATGATGCCCTGCGCGGCTGGGGCGGGGCAACCGCCGGGCTGCGACAATCGGGGGGCGCCATGAACCACTCCTACATCCTCACCCTGTCCTGCCCCGACCGCCCGGGGATCGTGCATGCCGTGTCCGGATTCCTGCTCGAGCGGGGCGGCAACATCGAGGAGGCGGCCCAGTACAACGACCCCGGCACCGGGCTGTTCTTCATGCGGGTGCAGTTCGGCTGCGACCAGCTCACCTACGAGGACCTGAAGGTGCAGCTGCAGTCGTTCGGCGAGCCGTTCCAGATGGGCTGGAAGCTCCACGCCACCAACCAGCCGCTGCGCACGGTCATCCTGGTGAGCAAGGAAGGCCATTGCCTGAACGACCTGCTGTTCCGCTGGAAGAGCGGACTGCTGCCGGTCGACATCGCGGCCATCGTCTCCAACCACCGCGAGTTCTACCAGCTGGCGGCCAGCTACAACGTCCCGTTCCACCACATCCCGGTGACGGCGGCGACCAAGGCCCAGGCCGAGGCACGGCAGTACGAGATCATCGAGGCGGAGAAGGCCGAACTGGTGGTGCTGGCGCGCTACATGCAGATCCTGTCCGACGAGATGTGCCGCAAGCTCGCCGGCCGGGCGATCAACATCCACCACAGCTTCCTGCCCAGCTTCAAGGGCGCCAAGCCCTACTACCAGGCGCACGACCGCGGGGTGAAGCTGATCGGCGCCACCGCCCACTACGTCACCGCCGACCTCGACGAGGGCCCGATCATCGAGCAGGACGTGGCGCGTGTGGACCACGCCCACACGGTGGAGGCGCTCACCGCCGTCGGCCGCGACACCGAGAGCCAGGTGCTGGCGCGGGCGGTGAAGTGGCACGGCGAGCACCGGGTGCTGGTCAACGGCCACCGGACCGTGGTGTTCCGCTGACGCCGCGCGCAAGCTAGCGGCGCCAACCCGGCGCCGGTTCGACACCGTTTCGCGCCACCGATGTTCCGCCGATGACGGCCCGCATCCCGCCCATCCAGTGCCTGCTGACGTTCGAGGCCCTGGCCCGGCTGCGGTCGGTGACGCTCGCCGCCGACGAGCTGTGCGTCACGCCCAGCGCCGTCAGCCACCGAGTGCGCCAGCTCGAGCAGATCATCGGCGCCAAGCTGTTCGGCCGCGCCGACTTCTCGCTCACCACCGACGGCAGCGAGTACCTGGCCCACGTGCGCGAGGGGCTGGCGGTGCTGGAGCGCTTCCCCGGCCGGGCCGGCGCGGCCGGCAAGCGCAAGCTGCGGGTGGCGGTGACGCCGACGTTCTCGCGCTCCATCCTGATGCCGCGCCTGCGCGCCTTCATCGACACCTATCCGGAGATCGACCTCACGCTGCAGGTGTCGATCCCGCTGCTGGACGTGGTGGCCGAGGACGCCGACCTGATGATCCGCTTCGGCACCGGCCGCTACGCCGACGTCGAGCACACCTGCCTGATGACCGACGAGGTCACGCCGCTGGCCGCGCCGGCCTTCCTGCGCGAGCACGGCCCCTTCGATTCGATCGAGGAACTGCAGGCCGCCAAGCTGATCAAGAGCCCGCTGGAACCCTGGCGCACCTGGTTCCTGGCCCACGGCGTGGACGCGGTCGAACCCGGCGACGGCTCCTCGTTCAACGACATCGGGCTGATGTGCGACGCCGCCGCGCAGGGCCTGGGCATCGCGCTGGTGCGCCTCAAGCTCGGCCAGCCCTGGCTGGACAACGGCACGCTGGCCCGCCTGTCGCCGCGCAACGTCCCCAGCCCGCATGCGCACTACCTGTGCTGGCGCACCGGCGCCATGGACCGCTGGGAATGCGCCGCCTTCGCCGAATGGCTGAAGAACAGCCTGGCCTGAGGGCGCGCGCGGCCGCGCTGCTGCGGCGGCTGGCGCTGCTGCTCCTGCTGCTCGCCGGGGCTGGCGGCCAGCCGGCCTGGGCCGTGCCCGGCGAGGGCGACATCACCGTGCAGGGCCGGTACGCGTTCGACCCCGGCGGCCAGGCCAGCGTGGAGGCGGTGGCCGGCGGCGCCCTGCCGCTGCAGCGCCTGGACCGGCACCGCGCGTTCGCGCTCGGCACCGGCGCGTTGTGGATGCGCTTCGAGCTGCCGGTCCTCGACCCGGCGCAGCGCTGGTACCTGCTGCTGTCCGGCTCGCCCTTCATCGACCGGGCCAGCCTGTTCACCGCCGATGCCGGCGGCCGCTGGCGCGAGCAGCGTGCCGGCGACCACCTGCCGGTGGCGCAGTGGGCGCATCCGCACGACTCGCCGCTGTTCTCGGTGCCGGCCGGCAGCGGCGGCACGGTGTGGCTGCGGCTGCAGAACCAGCCGGCCCCGGCCAGCCCCTTCTTGCGGCTGGTCAGCGAGGACGGGGTGCAGGCGCAGCGCCAGTGGACCCATCTGCTGGTGGGCGGCTACCTCGGCTTCGGCCTGCTGGTGTTCGTGGTCGGGCTGATGCATGCGCGCCTGTACCGCGACCGCGCCTTCCACGCCTACTGCGCCTATGTCGCCTGCATGCTGCTGTTCCAGCTGGCCTTCACCGGGCTGGGCGGGCTGTTCCTGTGGCGCACCTCGGCGGCCTTCAACGACGCCGCGCCGGCGCTGTTCATGCTGCCCATGATCGCGGCCGGCATCTGGTTCGTGCGCGAGGCGACCGCCCTGCAGCGCCACCACCGCGGCGTCGACCGCGCGACCTGCGCCTTCGTGCTGTTCGGCCTGGTGCTGGCCGGCGTCTACCCGTGGGCCCGCGGCCACGGGGCCTATCCGCTGCTGAACGCCTACGGCCTGGTCTCGGTGGTGTTGAGCATCACGCTGTGCGCCTGGACCTGGCGGCGCGGCGAGCGCTATTCGGGCTGGCTGCTGCTGGGCTTCCTGCCGGTGCACCTGGCCTACCCGTTCCCGGCCCTGCGGGCGGCCGGCCTGCTGCCGGACAGCTGGGCCACCGAGTACGCCGTGCTGATCGGCTCGGCGCTCGAGATTCCCCTGCTGCTGTGGATCCTGCACTGCCGGGCCAAGGACTTCAGCGAAACCCGGGTGCGCCTGCGCGCCCTCGACAGCACCGATCCCCTGACCGGCCTGGCCATCCCGCCGGTGCTGCAGCTGCGCCTGCGCGATGCGCTGCGGCGCGCCCATGCCACCGGCCAGCGCTGCGCCGTGCTGCTGGTCGAGGTCGCCAACCATGCCGACATCGTGGCGCGCGCGGGCCGCGAAGCCGGCGACCGCGCCCTGGTCGTCGCCGCCTCGCGCCTGACGGCCGTGGTGCGCGAGCTGGACACCGTCTGCCGCATCGCCGACCACCGCTTCGCCATCCTCACCGAGGGCTCGCAGCCGTCGGAGCGGCGTCGGCTGCTGGCGCAGCACGTGGTGGCGCGCGGGCTGGAGCCGGTGCCGCGGCTACCGCGCGATCTCAGCCTGCGCCTGCGGGTGGTGACGGCGTCGGCGCCCGACGGCTCGATCGAGCTGACCGGCGACGGGACGGCCGACGAGCAGCACCTGATGCAGCGGCTGAACCGACGGCTCGACCGCATGCTGCTGGATCCCCGGCTGGTGGTGCACCACCTGGAGCCGCGCGACGCCGCAGCATCCGTGCGGCAGCCCGTCGCGGCGGGGTGACGCCGCGGCGCGCGGCATTTTTCAGCCGGCAGCGCCAAAACGCTCAGCCCCCGGCCGCTGGACTTGCGGTACCGTCGGCGCATGAATGCACCGCTCGACCCCGCCGTGGCCAGCCAGGCCGGCTTGCTCGATCGCCTGCTGCCGGCCCTGCGCGCCGTGCTGCCGGCCCATGCGCTGCTGTGGCACGCCGAGGAGACCCGGCCCTACGAGTGCGACGGCCTCACCGCCTACCGCGAGCGGCCGCTGGCGGTCGCCCTGCCGGAGAACGAGGCGCAGGTGCAGGGCGTGCTGCGGGCCTGCCACGCCCTCGCGGTGCCGGTGGTGGCGCGCGGCGCCGGCACCGGCCTGTCGGGCGGCGCCATGCCGAACCGGGCCGGCGTGACGCTGTCGCTGGCCAAGTTCAACCGCATCCTGGCGGTCGATCCGGCCAGCCGCACGGCGCGCGTGCAGTGCGGCGTGCGCAACCTGGCCATCAGCGAGGCCGCGGCCAGCCACGGCCTGTACTACGCGCCCGACCCCTCCAGCCAGATCGCCTGCACCATCGGCGGCAACGTGGCCGAGAACTCAGGTGGCGTGCACTGCCTGAAGTACGGGCTCACCTTGCACAACGTGCTGCAGGTGCGCGGCTTCACCGCCGAGGGCGAGCCGGTCACCTTCGGCAGCCGGGCCCTGGATGCGCCCGGCTACGACCTGCTCAGCGTGCTGGTCGGCAGCGAGGGCATGCTGGCCGTCACCACCGAGGTGGTCGTCAAGCTGGTGCCCAAGCCGCAGCTGGCGCGCTGCATCATGGCCAGCTTCGACGACGTGCGCAAGGCGGGCGACGCGGTCGCCGCCGTCATCGCCGCCGGCATCATCCCGGCCGGCCTGGAGATGATGGACAAGCCCATGACGGCCGCGGTCGAGGACTTCGTGCAGGCCGGCTACGACCTGTCGGCCGAGGCCATCCTGCTGTGCGAGAGCGACGGCACGCCGGAGGAGGTGGAGGAGGAGATCGGTCGCATGAGCGAGGTGCTGCGCGGCGCCGGCGCCACCGCCATCGCGGTCAGCCGCGACGAGGCCGAGCGGCTGCGCTTCTGGAGCGGGCGCAAGAACGCCTTCCCGGCGTCCGGCCGGATCAGCCCCGACTACATGTGCATGGACTCGACCATCCCGCGCAAGCGGCTGGCCGACATCCTGCTGGCCATCCAGGACATGGAGCGCAAGTACGGGCTGCGCTGCGCCAACGTGTTCCATGCCGGCGACGGCAACCTGCACCCGCTGATCCTGTTCGACGCCAACGATCCCGACCAGCTGCACCGCTGCGAGCTGTTCGGCGCCGACATCCTGGAGACCAGCGTCGCCATGGGTGGCACGGTGACCGGCGAGCACGGCGTCGGGGTCGAGAAGCTGAACTCGATGTGCGTGCAGTTCAGCGCCGCCGAGCGCGAGCAGATGCTGGGCGTCAAGCGGGCCTTCGACGCCACCGGCCTGCTCAACCCCGGCAAGGTGATCCCGACCCTGCAGCGCTGCGCCGAGTACGGAAAGATGCTGGTGCGCGGCGGCCGGCTGGCGCACCCCGAGCTGCCGCGCTACTGAGCGCCGGCCGGCCGCATCCCACGCGGCCGGCGCGGCGGCGCCGCCGCCCCGGGCTCAGGACGCCGGGCCGCAGCCGGCGTCCTTGAGCACGATGTCCGGCTTGCCGGTTTCCTTCTTCCCCTCGGCCTGTTCCTTCTCCTCCTTCAGCAGGAGCGAGACGAACTTGGTGACCACGGTCTCCTGTTCGATCAGGGCCTGCTGCACCGCCTCGCGCGTGGTGTCCTGCTGCAGCAGCGCGAACACCCGCTCGGCCAGCGGCGTGCCGGCCGGGGCCGCGGCCGGGGTCGGCGCCGACGTCGGTGCCGGGGTGGGTGCCGGCGTCGGAGCCGGTGTGGGAGCCGGCGTCGGGGCCGGTGTCGGCGCCGGCGTGGGTGCCGGCGGCGGCGTCCCGACGACGTTGGTGACGATGATGTCGCTCAGCGTCCCGGCGGCGCTCATCTGCAACGACGTCGACACCGGTGCCGGCGCGGTGACCGCGCTGAAGCCGCCGGTGGCCGCGCCGCCGGAGTCGATCAGCACCACGGTCGGCGTGGCGACCGGCGCCACGGCCAGCGCCAGCGGCGCGAACGATTGCAGCGGTGCCGGCGCCGGGCTGGGCGCGGCGACGGCGTTGACCTCGAGCGTGCCCGCCAGCGAGGTCGTGCCCAGGATGCGCAGCTGGTCGTAGGTGACGCCCGGGATGAACGCGGTGCCGTCCGCGACGTCCAGCACCAGCCGTCCGCCGGCGCTCTGGGTGTAGTTGCCGTGGACCGAGAAGGTCCCGATCGGGCTGGCGGACGTGCCGACCGACAGCAGCCCGGCGTTGTTCACGTTGCCGACCACCGTGCCCAGCCCGGTGAGCGAGCCGGTGCTGGTGTTGAACAGCGTGCCGCTGCCGGCGGTGAAGGTGTCGGAGCTGGACGAGTAGGTGCCGAGCTGCAGCGAGGCGCCGCTGTCGAGGGCCAGCGCGGCGCCGTTGGTGAGGTCGCCGTTGACCAGCACCACGGCGCCGGGCGCCAGGGAGAGGTTGGAGCTGGTGGTCCAGTCGGCGTCGACGGCCAGCGCGAAGGCCGGCACGCCGCTGGAGGCGCCGGCGCTGGAGATGCCGGGGACCTGGATGCCGCCCGGCGCCGAGACGGTGAAGGCGGCGCCGGCGCCGGCCGGCCGCGACAGCGGGAACGCCTGCACGTTGGTGTAGAGCGGCTCGCCGCTGACCGGATCGTGGCCGGCGACGTCCGCCGACAGGCCGCCCTGGCCGCGGGTGGACACCTCGCCGGCCAGCACCAGCGAGGCGGTGGCACCGGTCAGGGTGATGCTGATGGGCGCGCCGATGCCGGCATCGCCGGCCGGGACGCCGCTGGCCGACGGCGTGTCGCCGCCGTCGCCGCCGCCCGCGTACAGGCTGCCGTAGAGCGCCGACGAGTCCCGCGCCGTGATCCGGATCGCGCCACCAGCGCCGCCGTTGCCGGCGCGGGCGTTGCCGGCGACGCCGTCGGCGCCGCGGCCACCGGCCGTCTCGTAGTAGCCGGCCGACGCGCTGGCGGACGCCCCGACGCCACTGGTGAACACGCCGCCGCCGAATGCGCTGATCACCAGCTCGCCGCCGTTGCCGCCGTCACCGCCCATGCCGCCGGCAACACTGGAGCCGCCGCCATCGCCGCCCAGGGCGTTGATGTAGGCGCCCTCGAGGTGCACCGCGCCGCCGGTGGAGGTGAGCGTGATGTTGCCGGCGTTGCCGCCCTGGACGCCGACGGTGCTGGCCTTGGCGCCACCGCTGGAGCCGCCCCGCGAGACCAGGCCCGGCGAGGTGTCGTAGCTGGAGCCGACCAGCGCCGCCGAGGCGATCGTGATGTCGCCGCCGGCGGTCAGCGTGATACCGCCGCCGGAGGAGCCGACCGTGAGCGCGCCGTTGCCGCCGCCGGTATCGATGCGGCCGACGGTGAGCGCGCCGCCGGCGTTGACGGCAACCTCGCCGCCGTGGCCACCGGCCGACCCGTCGCCGCCGCGCGCCAGCACGGTGGTGACCGTGACGCTGCCGCCGCCGGCGATGGAGACGTTGCCACCGCCGGTCGCGAAGCCGCTGCCGGTGCTGCCGCCGCGGCTGTCGATGCCGTCGACCGTGATGTTGCCGGCCGCGGTGAGGACGACATCGCCGGCGAAGCCGGCCGTGCCGAAGGCGGCCTGGCCACCGGCCGCGGCGATGGCGCCGGCGACGTGGATGGCGCCGCCGGACGAGCCGATCGTGACGTGGCCGGCGTCGAGGCTGCCGCCGCCCGCCGACGCCGTGCCGCCGGAGGTGGCCACCGCCTGGCTGGTGGCCGCGTTGCCGGCATTGATGCTGACGCCGGTGGCACCGGTCACGGCGACGGAGCCGCCGTAGCCGCCGCTGGCGCCATTGCCGCCGCGGGCGTAGATGCCGCCCGCGACGGTGGCGGCGCCGCCCGCCGCGATGCGCACGCCCTGGGCGCTGCCGCCGATGTCGGAGGCATTGCCGCCGCTGGCACGGATCGCGCCGGCCACCGTGGTGCCGGCGCTCGAGGCCAGGTCGATCCAGCCGCCGTGGCCGCCCTGCACGCCCGGCGCACCGGCGCTGCCGCCATCGGCCAGCACGTCGCCGCCCAGGCTCACGGCGCCGTTGGCGGCGCTGACGACCAGGGTGCCGCCGCCGCCGGGGCCGAAGGTGCCGCCGGCCCCGGTGCTGCCACCGGAGAGGTTGGTCAGGCCGGTGACGGTGACCCCGCCGCCCGAGGAGGTCAGGCTGGCCATGCCGCCCGAGCCGCCGCCGTTGAGGCCGCTGGCCCCGATGGCGCTGAGGGCGCCGTTGATGGTCAGGGCACCGCCGGCGTCGACCACGATGAAGCCGCCACCGGCGCCGTCGTCGTTGGTCGCGCCCAGCCCGCCGGCATTGGCCGCCAGGGCGCCGGTGCTGACGGCGCGGTCACCCGTGATCGAGATGAAGCCACCACCGCCGCCGCTGCCGACCGTGCCGCCGTTGCCGCCGCTGACGTCGATGGCGCCGGTGCTGATGGCGCCGCCGGTCGCCGCCATGTTGACGAATCCGCCCGAGCCGCCGCGGCTGGCACCGTTGCCGGCGCCCAGGTCGATGGCGCCGGTAGTGATGCCGCCGCCGCTCGACTGCAGCGTCACGGCGCCGCCGTAGCCGCCCAGCGACCCCGCGCTGCCGCCGCCGCGGCCGGTGAGGGACTGCAGGCCGACGGAGGTCCCGCTGGCGAACAGCGCACCGGCGCCGCCAGCACCGAAGGATGCGTCGTCGCCGCCGCTGAAGTCGATGGCGCCCGTGACCTGCACCGCGCCACCGGCGGACACCAGCTCGAGCAGGCCGCCCAGGCCGCCGAACGCGGCACCGGAGCCGCCGCGGGCGTCGATCGGACCGTTGACCGTGATCGCGCCGCTACCGGCGCTGAGCGTGACGTCGCCGCCCCAGCCGCCGCCATCGCCGACGGAATCGCCGCCCCGGGTGCTGATCGTCCCCACGCTGATGCCGGTGCCGGCACTCGCAAAGACGCGGCCGCCCTCGCCGGCGCCGGAGAAGAATCCGTACGGGTTGCTGGCATCGTTGCCGCCATCGGTGGTGATGGCACCCGAGACGTTGACGGCGCCGGCACTGGACGTGAGCGTCACCGCGCCGCCCCAGCCGCCACCCGAGTAGTCGCCGCTGGAGCCCTGGGTCTGGATGGCGCCGGCGACGACGATGCTGCCCGGCGCCGTGACGGTGACCGAGCCGCCGTCGGAGCCGAACGAGCCGCCGGTGCCGGCGGCGGCCAGCAGCGCACCGGTGGCGATGCCGTGGGTGGCGGCGCCGACGACGCCCAGGTCGATGCTGCCGCCGCGGCCGGCCGAAAAGCCGAACACGCCGCTGGAGCCGCCCGCCGTCGCGATCGTCCCGGTGGCGATGCCGCCGCCCGTGGCGCCGATGGAGACGGCGCCGCCGTCGCCGCCACCGTCGTTGCCGGCGCCGCCGGTGGCGGTGATGGCGCCGGTGACGCTGATGGCGCCGGCCGCGGAGGCCAGCGTCAGGGTGCCGCCGGGCCCGCCGCCGCCGGCGCTGGCGTCGCCGCCGCGCACGTCGATGGCGCCGGCGACGGTCAGGCCGCCGGCCGAGGCCAGGGTGGAGGACGACCCGCTGCCGCCGCCGTCGACGCCGGAGCCGCCGGTTGCCTTCAGGCCCTGGGTGCTGATGCCGTGGAGCGACCCGCCCAGGGTGCCGATCGTGATCGAGCCGGCCCAGCCGCCCGAGCCGAAGCTGCCGCTGGCATTGCCGCCGCTGGCGTCGACCGCCCCGGTCAGCGTGACCGAGCCGCCGTCGGCGCCGATCGTGACGTGGCCGCCGTCACCCCCGCCCTGCGGGCCGTCGCCGCCGGTGGCGGTGATGGCGCCGATCCGGACGTTGCCGCCCTGGGCGCCGACCAGCACGTCGCCGCCGCTGCCGCCGTAGGTGCCGCCGGCGCCGCCGCGGGCCGACAGGCCGGTGACGGTGACGCCGCCGGCGCTGGCGCCGATGGTGACGCCGCCGGCATGGCCGGGCGCGAATGCGAAGGCGTTGTTGTAGCCGTCGGTGGTGATGGTGCCGGCCTTGACCGACGTGCCCTTGAGCACGACCGAACCGCCGTTGCTGCCCATGCTGGGGGCCGCGGCGGCGTCGATGTCCTGCACGTCCACCTTGCCGCCGGCGTGGAGGAAGACGCTGCCGTTGAAGGGCGAGGTCGTGACCTGGCCCCAGGTCTGGATCGCGCCGCTGGACGTGATGTCGCCGTCGGCCTGCAATTCCAGCTGGCCGGCCAGTGCGTTGCCCACCAGGCTGATGCTGCCGGCCGCAGGCGCGACGGTGGAGACGCGGGTGTTGGTGATGGCGACGGCGCCGTTCGGGTCGGAGGCCAGTGGCGTGGCCGGATCGAACAGCGGCGCGGCGTCGCCGCTCAGCACGGTGCTCGTGTGCGAGCGGATGGTGAGCAGGTCCGCCTGGTTGACCAGCGTCATGCCGTGGACCGATGCCGCCAGGTTCCTGACGCTGTTCGGCCCGGTGAGGTTGGCGTCGGCGGACTGCGTGTACACCGCCATTTCATTGGCGGCGATGCCGGCCGTGCCGGCCTGGTTGATGCCTTCGAAGCCCCAGGCCTCCAGCGCCACCTTGTCGGCCGTGATGCCGGCGTTCAGGTTGATGCCGCCGCTGGACGTGATGAGGTTGCCGGCGGCGATGCCGACTTCCTTCGCGCTGGAGACTGCGGCATCGATGGTGACCGTGCCGTTGGGCGTGGCCAGACGGACGTTGCCGCTGGCGGCGATGGTCGTCTCCGCGCCGATCGTGAGCGGGCCGAACGCCTGCGTGATGGCCAGCTCGTTGCCGGTGAAGGACAGGCTGCCGCCACTGACGCCGTAGGTGCCCAGCACCGTCAGGTTGCCCGAGCCCCCCTGGGAATAGGTGCCGCGGACCTGCTCGAGCGCCTGCAGCCGGACCGCGCCCTGGGTCAGGTCGACGGTGCCGGAGTTGGTGAGCGCACCCAGCACCGACTCGCCGCCGAAGCCGCCGCGCGCCCCGGCCGCGCCGTTCACCGTGCCCTGGTTGTCGAAGGTGGCGGCGACGCCGCCGCCATCCAGCAGCACGGCACCGTTCTGGTTCAGCGTCAGCGTGCCGCCGTTGCTCCAGGTGCGGCCGTTCATCACCCGCAGCTTCACGTCGGACGAGGCATCGTCGGTGGCCAGTCGCACCGTCGCGGTTCCGTCCGTGACGATGCCGCCGGCGGTGCCGGCCCCGGCGACGAGGTTGACGTCCAGCGCGCGCCCGCCCGGCGCCAGCGTTCCCGTGTTCAGGGCCTGGAAGCTGGTGGTGCTGCCGGCGCTGAAGCGGATGTCGCGGTAGGCCTCGAGCTCCAGCGTGCCCGCCCCGGCCTGGTTGCGGGCGATGGTGACGTCGCCGACGAAGGTGATGTCACCGCCGCCGTTGCCCACCGTGCTGTTGGTCGTGACCTTGACGTGGGTGCCGCTGCCGGCGTTCAGGGCCGCGTTCAGGGTGGTGTCGGTGATCTGCGACGGGCCGGAGAAGGCCTGGCTGAACAGCTGGCCCAGCACCTCCTGGACGATGTTGTCGGGGCCGCTGGTGCCGCTGACGATCTGGATGTCGGCCGGATCCAGCAGCCAGGTGCCCGCCTGGCCCTGCGCCGCCAACGCGCTCACCCGCGCGCCGTTGGCGTCCAGGTAGCGCTTGGCCGAGGTCTCGACCAGGCCGCCGTTGCCGCCCTGCGGCCCGGCGTCGGCCGACAGGGTGCCGTAGACGCGGGTGGTGTCGTCGGACCAGACGATGACCTTGCCGCCGTCGCCGGTGCCGGTGGCGTCGGCGCGCAGGGTGGCGTTGCGGTCCACATAGGTGACCTGCGCGTTCGGCAGCGCGGCGTTGCGGCCCTGGTAGTCGCCGCCGATGCGGATGCGGCCGCCGCTGGCGCTGTTGGAGGTGGTGATGGTCGCGCCGGCCAGCACGCCGACCCTGGCGCCCAGCACGTCGACCGAGCCGCCCGTGCCGGCGGCGCCCTGCGCCACGATGGCGCCGCTGGTCTGCGCCACGTCCAGCGCCTTCAGGACCACCTTGCCGCCCTCGGCCGTGACGGCCCGGGTCTGGATCAGCCCGCTGTGCTGCAGGGTGCCGGCGAAGACGGCGACGGCGTCGCCCTGGAGCGTGCCCAGGTTGACCGCCCGGTCGGTGGGCGCCTGGACCTCGAACACGATACCCTCGACGCCGCGTCCGGTGATCTCGACCTTCTGGCCCGCCGCCAGCACCGTCGCGCCCTGGCTGCGGATCAGCGCCTGGGGGCCGGTCTCGACCTGCTGGCCGATCAGCACCACGTCGCCCTGGCTGGCCAGCACGGTGCCGTCGACCTTGAGCAGGCTGCCGATGCCGTTGCCGAACCGCAGCCGGCCGTTCAGCAGGTCGGCGTCGGTCATGCGCAGGGTGGAAGCGGTGAAGGCGGCGGTGTCGACCACCGCACCGGCACCGACCGTGATGCCGGCCGGGTTGACCAGCACCAGCCGGCCGTTGGAGCCCAGGGTGCCGTAGATGAGGCTGGGGTCGGGACCGACCACCCGGTTGATCGCGGTGCTGGTGGCGCCGGGCTGGGCGAACCAGGTGGTGGTGCCGCCCGGGACGCTGAAGCTCTGCCAGTTGAGCGCGGAGTAGTTGCCGGGGCCGTTGGTGGTGGTGACCACCAGCCGGTTGCCCTGCTGGCTGAGCGTGGCGGTGCCGACCACGGCCTGCGCACCGCTGGGCTGCGACAGCGCCGGCAGGGCCGAGAACCCGGTGGCCAGCGCGACGGCCAGCAGCAGGGGCCGGTGGCCGGCGGCGGCGGGCGCCGGGGCTGCGGCCCGGGGGAAGACTCGGTACGGATGGCGTCGCGACATGGCTGGCCCTGCTCAAGAAAAGGATCGCGAGCGGCCGGCGTGCGCCGCTCGCGAGGGACGGCGTTCCGCGGAACCCGGACCCGGCCGCCCGGACCGGAGATGAATCCCTCGAAATGCGCTGTCTTGTTGTTGCTCTTCCCCGGCCACGGCGCTGGCCGGCGTGGTCGGGGCGATGGTCGGCTGACGGTAGCATACCGTTACACCCTGGGCAACCAACCCAGCCGTAGCGGGCGCGCCGCGTCCACCACGACGGGCCGGGATGCGGCAAAGTTCACGGACACGCCGATCCCCGGCGCCCACCGATCCTCCGCCGCCCATGAGCATCTTCGTCAGCGTGGCCGCCTACTGCGATCCCGTGCTCGGGTTCACGCTGGGGCGCGCCCGGGCGGCCGCCAGCCGGCCGCAGGCGCTGCATTTCGGCGTGCTCGACCAGAGCCCCGAGCCGCCCGCCGCCTCCGTGCTGGCGCAGCTGGCGCCCGCACGGCTGACCTACCAGCGCATCGACCCGCTGTACGCCCGCGGCCCCTGCTGGGCCCGTGCGCTGGCCATGGCCCTGTACGACGGCGAGGACTGGTACCTGCAGATCGACTCCCACATGGACTTCGAGCCCGGCTGGGACGAGCGGCTGGTGGCCCAGGCCGGTGCGCTGCTGCCGGGCCGGCGCGGCGTGGTCATCTCGGCCTACCCGAGCGCCTTCTTCTTCGCCCAGGGCCGCCCGATGCCGCGCCCGGCCACCGGCAAGGTGCTGGCGCACGTGGTCAAGCCGGGCAGCGCCTTCGCACCGGACCATCCCGTCCTCGGCTTCGAGGCCCATGCGGTGGAGTGCGACCACCCGCTGCCGGGCTTCCACCTGGGCGCCGGCTGCCTGTTCGCGCCCGGCCGCTTCGCGCTGGCGTTCCCGTACGACCCGGCGCTGTACTTCCACGGCGAGGAGCAGGCGCTGGCCATCCGCCTGTACACCCACGGCTGGGACATCGTGCACATGCCCGGCCTGCCGCTCTACCACCTGTACAACGACGGCGCTTCCGGCGTCCCCGCCCGGCCCCTGCACTGGGATGCGGCACACGAAGCCGGCCGCTCGCAGAGCTGGTGGGAGCTGGAACAGCGGTCGCGGCGCCGGCTCACCGCGCTGCTGGCCGGCCAGCCGCTGGGCGTCTACGGACTGGGACGCGAGCGCACCCTGGCCGATTACGCACGCTGGTGCGGCATCGACTACGCCGCGCGCCGCCTGGAGCCCCAGGCGTTCCAGCCGCTGCCGCCGCTCTAGCCGGCCACCCGCCCCTCGAGCAGGTCCATGGCCAGGCACAGGTCGGCCCAGGCCTTGGCCTTGTCCGGCTGGTTGCGCAGCAGGTAGGCGGGGTGGAAGGTCACCACCAGCGGGACGTCGTGGTAGCGGTGCACGCGGCCGCGCAGGCGGCCGATCGGCTCGGTCGTCTGCAGCAGCGACTGCACGGCGAAGCGGCCCATGGCCAGGATGATGCGCGGCTGCAGCAACTCGACCTGCCGGCGCAGGAAGGGCTCGCACTGGGCCAGTTCGGCCGGCTCCGGGTTGCGGCCGCCGGGCGGGCGGCACCGCAGCACGTTGGCGACGTAGGCATTGCGGCGCCGGTCCAGGCCGAGGCTGCGCAGCATGTTGTCCAGCAGCTGGCCGTCCTGGCCGACGAAGGGTTCACCGGCCGCATCGGCGTCCTCGTCGGGGGCCTCGCCGACGATCAGCCACTCGGCCGTGGCCGGACCGGTGCCGAACACGGCGTTGCGGCGCGATTCGCACAGGCCGCAGGCGCGGCAGTCCTGCACCGCGGCCTGCAGGCCGGCCCAGTCGAGGGATGCGATGGCGCCGGGCGGCACGACCGCGACCGGCGCCGGGGCGGCGGCCGATGCGTCGGCCACGGGCCGGGCCACCGGTGCAGCCGCCGCGGCAAGGGAGGCGGGCGGTGCCGACGGCTCGACAGCGGCCTGCGCCGCCGGCGGGGCGATCGGGGGCAGCAGCTGCAGGCCCATCTCGCGCAGCATCGCGACCCGGCGCGGATCGAGCTGCAGGGTCATGGGCGCACGGCCCCCGGGGCGGTGTCCGTCCTCACAGGCGCAGGCTCATGACGATGGCGTCCTCGCGCCCGCCCGCGGCCGCCGGGTAGTAGTTCTTGCGTTCGCCGACGCGCCGGAAGCCGTGCCGCTCGTAGATGCGCTGGGCCCGGGTGTTGCCGGTGCGCACCTCCAGCCACAGCCACTGGGCCCCCTGGTCGCGCGACCACACGGCCAGCGCGTCCAGCATCAGCCGGCCCCAGCCGCGGCCCTGGTCGCCCGGCGCCACCGTGATGTTGAGCAGGTGCACCTCGTCGACGCCCTTCATGGCGACGAAGTAGCCGATCAGGCGGCCGTCCGACCGCAGCAGCTGCGCCTGGTAGCCCGAGCGCAGCGAATCGGCGAAGTTGCCGGCCGTCCAGGGATGGCCGTAGGCGAGGCGCTCGATCGCCAGCACCTCGTCGAGGTCGCTTTCGGCCATCGGCACGAAGCCGGCCTGCTCGCTGTCGAACACCGCACTCATGGCGTGATTGTCGCGCCCGCGGCCGCCGCGCGGGCCGCTGCCCGCTCCTCGGTGGTCTGGGCGACCTTGTCGCGCACGTAGAGCGGCAGCGCCTCGTCGGCCGGCCGGCCCTCGCCGGCCGCCAGCAGCCCGGGCGCCAGCCGCAGCAGGGCCTGCGCGTCCGGCCACAGCTCCAGCTGCGCCGCGCCGGGCGCGATGCGGCCCGGGTAGGCGGCGAAGGCGTTGCCCGCCACCAGCCAGCCCGGCTGCGGGCCGACCGCCTGCGGCGCCGCCAGCCGGATCGGGGCCGCGCGCCGCCAGCCGCTGCCGCCCCAGGTGTACTCGGCGGCATAGACCTCGTCCATGCGGGCGTCCAGGACGGCCAGCACCTGAGTGGCTCCGCTGCGCGCCCGCGCCTCGTCGGCCAGCACCAGCAGGGTCTCGACCGGCAGCACCGGCACGCCCGCGCCCAGCGCCAGCCCCTGGGCCACGGCGCAGGCGGTGCGCAGCCCGGTGAAGGAGCCCGGTCCGCACCCGAACACGATGGCGTCCAGCGTGGCCAGCGGCACGCCGGCCTGCCCGAGCAGGTCCAGCAGCTGCGGGATCAGCGCCGCCGAGGCCTTGGCGCCGCCCTCGCCGCGGTGCACCAGCGGCGCGCGGCCCGGTACCGCCACGGCGATGCTGAGCCGGTCGGTGCTGGTGTCGAAGGCGAGGAGGCGCAAGGGGAAGGGAACGGCGGCGGGGCGGCCATTATCGGTGCCCGGCCAGCCGGGATAATCCGCCCCATGCGTGTCCTGCCGCTCCTGGCCGTCCTGCTCGCGGCGACCGCCGCATGGGCCCAGCCCCTGCCCCCCGAGGTCGACGCCGCGCTGGCACAGGCCCGGCTGCCGCGCGACGCGGTGACCCTGCTGGTGACCGACGTCGATCCGGCCCAGCCGCCTCGCCTGAGCCACCGGGCCGAGGTGCCGGTGAACCCGGCCTCGATCGCCAAGCTGGCCACCACGATGGCGGCGCTGGAGCTGCTCGGTCCTGCCTACACCTGGACCACGCCGGTCCTGACCGACGGCCCGATCGCCGGCGGCACCCTGCAGGGCAACCTGTACCTGCAAGGATCGGGCGATCCCAAGCTCGTGCTCGAGAGGCTCTGGCTGCTGCTGCGCCGGGTGCGCGCGCTGGGCATCGACCGCGTCGCCGGCGACATCGTGCTGGACCACGGCGCCTTCGCGCCGGTGTCCACCGACCCGAGCTCCTTCGACGGCGAGCCGCTGCGGCCGTACAACGCCACCCCGGACGGCCTGCTGCTCAACTTCAAGTCGGTGCTGCTCACGCTGGTGCCGCAGACCGACGGCCGGGCCCGCCTGCTGGTGGAGCCACCGCTGGCCGGCGTGCGCTGGCCGTCGACGGTCCCGCTGGTGCTGGGCGAATGCGGCGACTGGCGCAGCACCCTCAAGGCCGACTTCACCGACCCGCTGCGGCCGCGGCTGGCCGGCAGCTATCCGGCCGCCTGCGGCGAGCGCGGCTGGCCGCTGGCCTTCGCCGACCCGGCCAGCTACGCGACGCGCGCGGTGGCCGGCCTGTGGGCCGAGGTCGGGGGCCGGGTCGGCGGCGTGGTGCGCGACGGCCGCGTGCCGGCCACGGCGACGCAGCTGGCCGTGTCGGTCTCGCCGCCGCTGTCCGAGGTGGTGCGCGACATCAACAAGTACAGCAACAACGTGATGGCCCAGCAGCTGTTCCTGACCCTGGGTCTGCAGGGCCAGGGCCCGGCCACGCGCGAGGGGGCACGGGAGACGCTGCGCGCCTGGTGGCGCGACCGCATCGGCCCGGACCTGCCGGCGTTCGACAACGGCTCGGGGCTGTCGCGCGACGAGCGCATCACCGCCCAGCAGCTGGCGCGCCTGCTGCAATACACCTGGGCCTCGCCGCTGATGCCCGAACTGGCCGCCTCGCTGCCGGCGGTGGGCACCGACGGCACGCTGCGGCGCACCCGGACACCGGTCGGCGCGCACCTCAAGAGCGGCAGCCTGCGCGACGTGCAGGGCGTGGCCGGCTACGTCGACGGCGCCGGCGGCCGGCGCTACGTGGTGGTCGCGATCGCCAACCATCCGAATGCCGCCGGCTTCCGGCCGGCGGTGGAGGCGCTGCTGGCCTGGGCGGGGCGGGAGCGGTGAGCGGCGGCTGGATCGACTGGACCGGCTACCTGGCCGCGTCCCTGACCACCTGCAGCTTCGTGCCGCAGGCCTGGCTCACCTTCCGCACGCGCGACGTGCGCGGCATCTCGCTGGGCATGTACGGCGTGTTCGCGCTCGGCGTCGCGCTGTGGCTCGCCTACGGCCTGCTGCTGCGCGCCTGGCCGCTGGTGCTGGCCAACGGCATCACGCTGGCACTGGCGATCGCGATCCTGGCGATGAAGCTGCGCTACCGCTCCGGGCCGGCCGCGCGCTGAGCCGCGCCAGCCGGGCGCGCAACGAAAAGGGCGCCAGCGGCGCCCCTTGCATGGTCCGTTGGCGGCAGCGCCGTCACCAGCGCGCCCGCAGGCGGTCGAAGGCGTAGTCGCCGAACAGCGAGGCCGCCGCCGGCGTCACGTAGATGCGGTCGGCGAACAGCGTCAGCGCGATGTTGATGCCGGGGGTGATCGTCGCGTCGGTGCACAGCGCCGAATTGACCTGGCCGGCGCCGGTGCCGATGCCGGGGCCCGGATCGATCGAGTTGCAGGCCAGGTCGGTCACGTTGTTGATGCCGCCGTAGGTGGAGTTGTTCAGGTTCTGCGTCACCAGGTTGTAGTAGAACTCGGCGTCGATGTAGAGCACCCGGCTGGCGATGTTGAAGCCGAACAGGTCGGTCTTGAGCCGGATGTTGAACTGTTGCGACAGGTTGGACAGCCGCGTGGCCTGCCCGGTCTGGGTGGCCCAGGGCGTGCGCCCCAGGTCAAACACGCCCACCACGCCGACATGCTCGGCGCCCGAATTGGCGATCCGCTTCACCTGCGCGGCCAGGTCGGCGGCGGCCTGCTCGACGGCCGCCAGGGCCTGGTCGTCGTTCTGGGTGCCGGCGTTGATGGCCGCCACTTCGGCCACGATGTCGCCGATGCCGGCGTTCACCAGCACCAGGTCCTTGGCGCTGAAGGCCGGCTGGGTCGCCAGGAAGGTGTCCACCTGCTGGGTGATGGTCGGCGTGCTGGCGTCGCCGCCGGCGTCGGGCACCACGCGCACGCGCGCACTGCCGATGCCAAAGCCGAACCCGCCCGCGGCACTGGGCCGCAGCGTCAGTCCGTAGCGCAGGGCGATGCGCTCGTTCCAGGCGGCGGCGGTCGCATTGTTGACGGTGTAGCGGGTGCCGCGCTGGCCGACGTCGCTGAAGGCGTCGCCGAAGGCGACCACCCGGTTCGGGTTGAATTGCGACACCACGGTGCCGCCGCCGCAGGCGGCGACCACGATGGCCGACACGCAGGCGGCCGCGAGCAGCGCTCGGCGCAACCAGGAAACTTGCATGGGGGAGATCTCCGAAAAGCGGTCGCTAGTGTACCGAGCGCCCGATGCCCGCCCTCACGGGCGTGTCATGCAGCGGCCGCGCGCTGCAGGCGGTCGCGCACGCCGTCCCACTCGGGGCCGGGCGGCGGGGTCTCGATCCAGATCAACTGCATCTGCTGCTGGTCGAATTCGCGCAGCACCGCGAACAGCTGGCGGGCCGTCTCGCGCGCGTCGTCCGGCATGCGCCGGCGCAGCACCCGCGCCGACGGCGTGTGCAGGATGGCGCGCGACCAGGTGGCGATGTTGGCGGCGTCAGCGCCCAGCACGTCGAGCGCGGTCTGCAGCGCGCCGGCTTCCATCAGCCGCACCCGCGCCCGCGGGGCGTAGTGCGCCTCCAGCGTGCCGGAGGCGCGCGGCGCCGCATCGGGCAGGTCCTGCGGGCGCAGCAGCGGCTCGCCGCAAGCGGCCTCCAGCTGCTCCCGCGTGAGCACGCCGGGGCGCAGCAGCACCGGCCGGCCGCGGGTGCAGTCGACGATGGCCGACTCGATGCCGACCTCGCACGGCCCGCCGTCCAGCACCAGCAGGGCGTCGCCGAACTCGGCCTGCACGTGGGCGGCGGTGGTCGGGCTCACGCGGCCGAACTGGTTGGCGCTCGGCGCCGCCAGGCCCGGCACCGGCGGGGTGGCGGCGGCGCAGCCGGCCAGCAGCGCGCGGGCCACCGGGTGGCTGGGGCAGCGCAGGCCGATCGAGTCCTGGCCGCCGGCGGCGGCGGCGGCGACACCGGGGCGGCGCGGCAGGATCAGGGTGAGCGGGCCGGGCCAGAACGCGGCGACGAGGCGGCGGGCGACGTCCGGCACCTCGGCGGCGAAGGACGCGATGGCCGCGGCATCGGCCACGTGCACGATGAGGGGGTGGTCGCTCGGGCGCCCCTTGGCGGCGAAGATCTTCGCCACCGCCGCATCGCTGGACGCGTCGGCGCCCAGGCCGTAGACGGTCTCGGTCGGGAAGGCGACCAGCTCGCCCGCCTGGAGGCGGCCGACGGCGGCCTGCAGCGCCGCCGGATCACGGGCATCACGCAGCATGGCTCAGAACGCCTGGATGCCCAGCGCCGCGCAGGCCTCGAGCGCCGTGGTGCGGGCGCCGCGGGCCGACTCGGCGACCAGCGTGAGGTGGCCCATCTTGCGGCCGGGCCGTGCCTGCGGCTTGCCATACAGGTGCAGGCTGGCGCCCGGCAGGGCCAGCACGCGCTCCCAGGGCGGAGTGCGCTCGGCGCCGCCGGCGAACCACAGGTCGCCCAGCAGGTTGAGCATGACCGCGTGGCTGTGCTGGCGCGGCGCCACCAGCGGCAGGCCGGCCAGCGTGCGCACCTGCAGGTCGAACTGCGACAGGTCGGCGCCGTCGATGCTCCAGTGGCCGCTGTTGTGCGGCCGCGGCGCCATCTCGTTGACCACCAGCGTGCCGTCCTGCAGCACGAAGAACTCCACGCACAGCACGCCGACGTAGCCCAGCCCCTGGGCGATGGCGCGCGTGCCCTCGATCGCCTGCGCCGCGATTGCCGCCGGCAGCACGCCCTCGCCGACCTCGGTGACCGCCAGGATGCCGGCGCGGTGCAGGTTGCGCTGCACCGGCAGGTGCACCATGGCGCCGTCGGCGCCGCGCGCCACCACCACCGAGCACTCGAAGGCCAGCGGCAGCAGCTTCTCGAGCACGCAGGGCACGCCCTGCATCGCCTCCCAGGCCTGCACCAGTTCGGCCCGGGTGGCGACGCGCGCCTGGCCCTTGCCGTCGTAGCCCAGCCGGGCGGTCTTGAGGATGCCGGGCAGCAGCTCGTCCGGCACGGCGTCCAGCTGGTCGCGCGAGGCGATCACGGCATGCGGGGCGCAGGGCACGCCGCAGCGGGCGAAGTGCGCCTTCTCCTGGGCCCGGTCCTGGGCGATGGCCACGGCCGCCGCGCCGGGAGCGACGAAGCGCCGCGCGGCCAGCCGGGTGAGCGCTGCCGCCGGCACGTTCTCGAATTCGGTGGTGATCGCCGCGCAGGCTTCGGCCAGCTCGGCCAGCCCGCCCTCGTCGAGGTAGCCGGTGCGCACGTGCAGGTGGCTCACCCGCCCGGCCGGGCTGTCGGCGTCGGGGTCGAGCACGGCGGTGGAGTAGCCGAGCCGCTGGGCGGCGTGGACGAACATGCGGCCCAGCTGGCCGCCGCCCATCACGCCCAGCATGCTGCCCGGCGGCAGGAATGCCGGCGCCGTCATGCGGCGGGCGGCAGCGTCATGGCGCGCGCCGCGGCGGTCTGGCGGGCCCGGAAGGCGTCGAGCTGGTCGCGCAGCGCCGGCTGCTCGCCGGCCAGCATGGCCACCGCGAACAGCGCCGCATTGGCGGCACCGGCCGCGCCGATGGCGAAGGTGGCGACCGGGATGCCCTTGGGCATCTGCACGATGCTGTGCAGCGAATCGACGCCCTGCAGGTGGCGGCCGGCCACCGGCACGCCGAGCACCGGCACCGTGGTCTTGGCCGCCAGCATGCCCGGCAGGTGGGCGGCGCCGCCGGCGCCCGCGATGATGGCCTTCAGGCCGCGGCCGGCGGCTTCCTGGGCGTAGGCGAACATGTCGTCCGGCATGCGGTGCGCCGAGACGACCCGGGCCTCATGGCCGATGCCGAATTCCTGGAGAATCTGTACCGCGTGCTGCAGGGTCTCCCAGTCACTGCTGGACCCCATCACCACGCCGACCTGGACCGGGGGCATGTGCTGCTCCTAAAGGTTGAATTTTAAGGTGCCCGAGTCCCACGCCATGATCGACGTCACGCTAGAGAACTTCGAAACCGAAGTCATCGCCGCCTCCATGACCCAGCCCGTGCTGGTCGACTTCTGGGCCCCATGGTGCGGGCCCTGCAAGGTGATCGGCCCGCTGCTGGAAAAGATGGAGGCCGAATACGCCGGCCGCTTCAAGCTGGTCAAGATCGACTCCGACCAGGAGCAGCAGCTCGCGTCGGCGTTCGGCATCCGCAGCATCCCGACCTGCATCCTGCTGATGAACGGCCAGCCGGTCGACGGCTTCATGGGCGCGGTCCCCGAGGGCCAGCTGCGCCAGTTCCTCGACAAGCACGTGCCGCCGGCCGATGACGCCGCCGCCGAGGCCGAGGACGACCTGGTGGAGGAGCCGCCGCTGGACGCCGAGGGCCAGCTCGAGCAGCTGCAGCAGGCGGTGGCCACCAATCCAGCCGACGACGATGCGCGCTTCGAGTACGTCAAGGCGCTGCTGCTGGCCGGCCGCGTGGCCGATGCCCGCACCGCGTTCGCCCCGGTGGCCTCCAAGGTGGCCGCGGTGCGCCGGCTCGACTCGCTGCAGCGCGTGCTCGCCGCCGCCGACTTCGCGGCGCAGCAGGGCCAGCCGGCCGATGCGATCGCCGCCTTCGACGCCCGCATCGCGGCCAACCGGCGCGACTTCGAGGCCCGCTTCGGCCGCGCCAGCGTGCTGGCCGCGCAGCGCCGCTGGACCGACGCCATGGACGAACTGCTCGAGATCCTGATGCGCGACAAGGCCTGGAACGAGGACGCGGCGCGCAAGACCTACATCGCCATCCTGGACGTCATCGAGCCGCCCAAGCCCAAGGTGGCCGAGGGCCAGATCCCGCCCGACGATCCCACGGTGGCGACCTACCGCCGCCGCCTGTCCAGCGTCGTGCTGTCCTGAGCGCCGGCGGCCTCAGGCCGTCAGGCGCTCCAGCGCCTCGCGGTACTTGGCGGCCGTCTTCTCGACCACCTCCTTGGGCAGGCGCGGCGCCGGCGGCGTCTTGTCCCAGGGCTTGCCGTTGATGCGCACCTGCTCCAGCCAGTCGCGCACGAACTGCTTGTCGAAGCTGGGCGGGTTCTGGCCCTGCCGGAACGCCGCCTCGTAGCCTTCCACCGGCCAGTAGCGCGACGAGTCGGGCGTCAGCACCTCGTCCATCAGCACCACGTTGCCCTGCTCGTCAAGGCCGAACTCGAACTTGGTGTCCGCGATGATCATGCCCTTGGCCAGCGCGATGGCCGCCGCTTCCCGGTACAGCGCGATGCTGACGTCGCGGATGCGGGCCGCGACGTCGGCGCCGACCATCTCCACGGTGCGCTCGAAGCTGATGTTCTCGTCGTGCTCGCCCATGGCGGCCTTGGCGGCCGGCGTGTAGATCGGCTCCGGCAGCCGGGCCGCATTGGTCAGCCCGGGCGGCAGCGACACGCCGCACACCGCCTGGGTCTCCTGGTACTCCTTCCAGCCGCTGCCGGCCAGGTAGCCGCGCACGACGGCCTCGACCGGAATGGGCCGCAGGCGCCTGACCAGCATCGAGCGGCCGATCACCTGCGCCAGCTCGCCCGAGTTCACCACGCTCTCGGGCAGTTCGCCGGTCAGGTGGTTGGGGCACAGATGGGCCAGCTTGCCGAACCAGACCAGGGCCATCTGGGTCAGGAGCTCGCCCTTGCCGGGAATGGGCTCGCCCATGATGACGTCGAAGGCCGACAGCCGGTCGGTCGCGACCATGAGGATGCGGTCGTTGCCGACGGCGTAGTTGTCGCGCACCTTGCCGCGGGCCAGCAGGGGGAGCGAGGTGAGCGAGGAGGTGTGCAGGGCGGAGGTCATCGGAGGCTCTGGGGCGCTGCTGCGCCGGAGGGATCGATTATCCGCCGGGCGCGGCGGCAGCCGGTGGCCGCCGGGCAGCGGCAGGTCCTGCGGCTCCACGCGCTTGCGCCCGCCAAGCGCAGGCCAGAAACGGCGAAGCCCGCCGGGCGGCGGGCTTCGCAGGAACGGGAGCAGCGGGTCAGTGGACCGTCTGCGCCAGCTCGCCCTTCTGGTACTGGGCGGCCACGACCTGCAGCGCATGGCCCTTGATCTTGGGCGCCTGGCCGACGCAGCCGAACTCGACGTAGCGCTGCTTGCAGATCTGCTTGGCGGCCTCGCGGGCCGGCTTGAGCCACTCGCGGGCATCGAACTTCTCGGGGTTCTCGGCCAGGAACTTGCGCACCGCGCCGGTCATCGCCAGCCGGATGTCGGTGTCGATGTTGATCTTGCGCACACCGTGCTTGATCGCTTCCTGGATCTCCTCGACCGGCACGCCGTAGGTCTCCTTCATCTGGCCGCCGTACTGGCGGATGATGGCCAGCAGATCCTGCGGCACCGACGACGAACCGTGCATCACCAGGTGGGTGGTGGGCAGGCGGCGGTGGATCTCCTTGATGCGGTCGATGGCCAGGATGTCGCCGGTGGGCTTGCGCGTGAACTTGTAGGCGCCGTGGCTGGTGCCGATGGCGATGGCCAGCGCGTCCAGCTGGGTCTTGCGGACGAAGTCGGCGGCCTGCTCGGGGTCGGTGAGCAGCTGCTCGCGGGTCATGGTGGCCTCGGTGCCGTGGCCATCCTCCTTGTCGCCCTTCATGGTCTCGAGCGAGCCCAGGCAGCCGAGTTCGCCCTCGACGGTGACGCCCAGCTTGTGCGCCATGTCGACCACCTTGCGGGTGACGTCGACGTTGTAGTCGTAGCTCGCGATGGTCTTGCCGTCGGCCTCGAGCGAGCCGTCCATCATCACCGAGGAGAAGCCCAGCTTGATGGCACCGGCGCACACGTCCGGGCTCTGGCCGTGGTCCTGGTGCATCACCAGCGGGATCTCGGGGTAGGCCTCGAGCGCGGCCTGGATGAGGTGCTTGATGAAAGGCTCGCCGGCGTACTTGCGGGCCCCCGCGCTGGCCTGCAGGATGACCGGCGCGCCGGTCTCCTTGGCCGCTTCCATGACGGCCTGCACCTGCTCGAGGTTGTTGACGTTGAAGGCCGGGATGCCATAGCCGTTCTCCGCGGCATGGTCCAGCAGTTCGCGCATGGATACGAGGGGCATGGTGCAGTCCTGTCGAGATGAAAAACGAGTCCGCGGTCGCGGCCCCGGGACCGCGAGCGGAAGCCTCGAATTCTACCGGCCGGGTCTGCCGGCCGGGGCTGGGGCGGCGCCGGCCTGGCCCGTTCGGACTGGCGGGCGGCCCGCTGCGGACGCGCCGGCGGGCGGGCGGCCGGCGCTCAGGCCACGCGGCAGATCTTGAGCATGTTGGTGCCGCCCGGGGCACCCATGGGCTCGCCGCAGGTGATGGCGTAGATGTCGCCCGAGGCCACGATGCCGCGCCGCTTCAGGTGCGCCTCGGCGTCGCCGAGGGCGGTGTCGCGCTCGGCGCTCTGGTCCATCAGCAGCGGCCGCACGTTGCGGTACAGCGCCATCTTGCGCTGCGTCTCCAGCTTGGGCGTGAGCGCGTAGATCGGGATGTGGATGCGGTGCCGGCTCATCCACAAGGCGGTGGAGCCGGAATCGGTGAGCGCCACGATCGCCTTGCAGCCCAGGTGGTAGGCCGTGAACAGGGCGCCCATGGCGATCGACTGGTCGATGCGGGCGAAGCTCATGCCGGTGAAGTCGGCGTCGAGCTTCACGTCCTCGGCCATCTCGGCCTCGGCGCAGATGTTGGCCATCTCGACGATGGTCTCCAGCGGATACTTGCCCGCGGCCGTCTCGGCGCTGAGCATCACGGCATCGGTGCCGTCGAGCACGGCGTTGGCGACGTCGCTCACCTCGGCGCGGGTGGGCACCGGGTTGTTGATCATCGACTCCATCATCTGGGTCGCGGTGATCACCACCTTGTCGCACTGCCGGGCCATCCGGATCATCTTCTTCTGCAGCGCCGGCACCGCGGCATTGCCCACCTCGATGGCCAGGTCGCCGCGCGCCACCATGATGCCGTCGCTGGCCAGCAGGATGGATTCCAGGTTCGGGATCGCCTCGGCGCGCTCGATCTTGGCGATCAGGAACGGCTTGTGGCGGTAGTCGGAGGCGGCCACGTTGCACAGCTGGCGCGCCATCTCCATGTCGGTGGCGGTCTTGGGAAAGCTCACCGCCACGTAGTCGGCCTGGAAGCTCATGGCGGTGCGGATGTCCTCCATGTCCTTGGCCGTGAGCGCCGGCGCCGTCAGCCCGCCGCCCTGCTTGTTGATGCCCTTGTTGTTGGACAGCACGCCGCCGACCTTGACGGTGGTGTGCACCTGCTCGCCCTGCACCGAGTCGACGGTGAGCACGATCAGGCCGTCGTTGAGCAGCAGCACGTCGCCCGCGCGCACGTCGCGCGGCAGTTCCTTGTAGTCCAGGCCGACGCCCTGCAGGTCGCCCGGCTCGGTGCGCGAGGCGTCGAGCACGAACTTGGCGCCGCCCACCAGCGACACCTTGCCGTCGGCGAACTTGCCGACCCGGATCTTGGGACCCTGCAGGTCGGCCATGATGGCGACCTCGCGGCCGGCGCGCTGCGCGGCCTCGCGCACCAGGTTGGCACGGTCGATGTGGTCCTGGCCCTTGCCGTGCGAGAAATTCAGCCGCACGACGTTGACGCCGGCGCGGATCATCTGCTCGAGGAGCTTGGGATCGCTGGAGGCGGGGCCGAGGGTGGCAACGATCTTGGTGGCGCGTCGGGCCATGGGCGTTCTCTTCCTTCTGCAGTGGTGTCTGGCATTCTCACACGCGCGCCCGCCCGGCTGGCGGCCAGGCCCGGCGGGCGGCCGCGTTGACATGGATCAGCCGGTGCCGGCGGGGCCGCCCCTAGCATCGGCCGCTCCGCTCCGCCTCCACCGTTTCCGCGCCCATGTCCGCCGCCGCCACCCGTCCGATCCCGCCCGGCACCCCGCTGCCCCACCGCAAGACCATCCGCCAGTGGCTGGTGCCGCTGGCCAGCAAGGCCACCGGGCGGGCGCTGTTGCTGCTGGTGCTCGATGCCGCGCTGCTGGGCGCGGCGCTGGCCGGCACGGTGCTGCTGGCGGCGACCTGGGCCAAGCTGCTGTGCGGCATCGGCGCCGGCTTCGTCATCGGCCGCCTGTTCATCCTCGGCCACGACGCCTGCCACCAGAGCCTGACGCCGCACCGCGGCCTAAACAAGTGGATCGGCCGGATCGCCTTCCTGCCCTCGATCACGCCGTACTCGCTGTGGGACGTGGGGCACAACGTGGTGCACCACGGCTACACCAACCTCAAGGGCTTCGACTTCGTCTGGGCGCCCTGCACGCGCGAGGAGTACGCCGCCCTCGGCGGCGGCCGGCGCCTGCTGGACCGCATCTACCGCAGCGGCTGGGCCCCCGGCCTGTACTACCTGGTCGAGATCTGGTGGAAACGCATGTTCTTCCCCGCCCGCCGCCACATGCCGACGCGCCGTCCGGTGTTCCTGTGGGACAACCTGCTGGTGAGCGCCTACGCGGTGCTGTGGGCCGGCGGCCTGGCCTGGGCGGCGCGTGCCACCGGCCAGTCGACGGCCACCGTGCTCGTGGCCGGCTTCGTCGTGCCGTTCCTGGTCTGGTGCGCCATGATCGGCTTCGTGGTCTACGTGCACCACACCCACACGGCGGTGTCCTGGCACGACGAGCGCACGGCCTGGGCGCAGGCGGCGCCCTTCGTGTCGACCACCGTGCACCTGACCTTCCCGCTGGCGATCGGCAGCCTGCTGCACCACATCATGGAGCACACCGCGCACCACGTGGACATGGGCATCCCGCTGTACCGGCTGAAGCAGGCCCAGGCCAGGCTGGAGGAACTGCTGCCCGGGCGCATCGTCATCCAGCGCTTCTCGTGGCGCTGGTACTTCGACACCGCGCGCCGCTGCAAGCTGTACGACTTCCAGCGCCGCTGCTGGACCGACTACGCCGGCCGCGCCACCAGCGCGCCGCGGCCCGCCTGAGGGCCGCCCGCGCGCCGAGCTAGCCGGCCGCGCGCCTGGCCAGGATCTCGAACGCCGGCAGCGTCTTGCCTTCCAGCACTTCGAGGAAGGCGCCGCCGCCGGTGGAGATGTAGCCGACGTCCTTCTCGATGCCGTACTTGGCGATCGCCGCCAGGGTGTCGCCGCCGCCGGCGATGCTGAAGGCAGGCGAGGCCGCGATGGCGCGCGCGATGGTCTCGGTGCCGCCGGCGAAGGCGTCGAACTCGAACACGCCCACCGGGCCGTTCCAGACGATGGTGCCGGCCGCCATCAGCTGGTCGGCCAGCCGGCGCGCGGTCTGCGGGCCGATGTCCAGGATCAGGTCGTCGTCGGCCACCTCGGTGGCGGCCTTCACCGTGGCCGGCGCGTCGGCCGCGAAGGTCTTGGCGACCACCACGTCGGTGGGGATGGGCACCTCGGCGCCGCGCGCCTTCATGGCCTCGATGACGGCTCGGGCCTCGCCCACCAGGTCGGCCTCGGCCAGCGACTTGCCGATCTTCAGGCCGGCGGCCAGCAGAAAGGTGTTGGCGATGCCGCCGCCGACGATCAGCTGGTCGACGTTCTTCGCCAGCGACTGCAGGATGGTGAGCTTGGTCGACACCTTGGAGCCGGCCACGATGGCGGCCAGCGGGCGCCGGGGATTGGCGAGCGCCTTGCCGATGGCGTCGATCTCGGCCGCCAGCAGCGGCCCGGCGCAGGCGACCTTGGCGTACTGCGCGATGCCGTAGGTGGAGGCCTCGGCCCGATGCGCGGTGCCGAAGGCGTCGTGCACGAAGATGTCGCACAGCGCCGCCAGCTTCTGCGCCAGCTCGGGGTTGTTCTTCTTCTCGCCCTTGTTCAGGCGGCAGTTCTCCAGCAGCACCACCTGGCCCGGCTGGACGTCGACGCCGTCGACCCAGTCGGCCCGCAGCGGGACCTCGCGCCCCAGCAGCTGGCCGAGCCGCTCGGCCACCGGCGCCAGCGAGTCGGCCGGCTTGAACTCGCCCTCGGTCGGGCGGCCCAGGTGCGAGGTGACCATCACCGCCGCGCCGGCGTCCAGCGCCAGGCGGATGCAGGGGACCGAGGCGCGGATGCGCGTGTCCTCGGTGATGCGGCCGGCATCGTCCTGCGGGACGTTCAGGTCGGCGCGGATGAACACGCGCTGGCCACGGACCTTGCCCTGGGCACAGAGGTCGGAAAAACGAAGGACGTTCATGGGACGAAAGTGGAGACGGCAGACGAAGCCCGGAATTGTAGGCAGCGCCCCACCCCTGCCAGGCCACCCGCAGCCCGAAGGTGCTACCAGCCCAGGCCCAGGTGCAACGGGAGGTAGACCGCCATGCCGGCCAGCATGGTCAGCAGCACGCTGCCGCGCAGGTAGTACAGCAACGCCCCGGCCAGGGCGGCGTAGCAGCGCGCGTCCAGCCACGGCACGACCAGCGCGCCCTGCGTCAGCACCACCTCGGGCAGCACGACGCCGGCCAGCGCCGCCACCGGGGCGTACTGCAGCGCCCGCTCGGCCCAGCGCGGCAGGGTCCAGGCGCGGTCGAGGATGAAGAAGAAGCAGCGCGTGAGCACGGTGACGGCGGCCAGGCCGGCGATGACGGCCAGGGTTGCGAGGTCGGTGGCACCGGCGGTCATGCCGGATGCTGGCGCGGCGGTGCCCCACGCCGGCCCTCCAGCCAGGTGGCAGCGAGCACGGCGGCGCCGATCGCCACCACGATGTTGAGCTTGAGGGGCAACGCGTAGGCCGCCACGGCCACCGCGCCGGCGACCGCCGCCGCCAGCACCCGCAGCGGCGAGTTGGCCATGGAGCACAGGATGCCCACCAGGCACAGCACGCCGGCGAAGCCCAGGCCCCAGGAACTCGGGACGGCATTGCCCAGCGCGATGCCCGCCAGGCTGGCGCCGGTCCAGGCCAGCCAGGTCAGGCAGTAGTTGCCGGCCAGGTAGGCCTCCTGGGCGCTGCGGCCGGCGGCGTCGGTGGCCGGCTCCGGGTAGCGGCTGGTGAACAGCGCATAGGTCAGGTCGGCGGTGAGGAAGCCGTTGACCAGCCGGCGCCAGCGCGGCAGGTGCATCAGGTACTGGCGCAGGTGCAGGCTGAAGACGACGAAGCGCAGGTTGACGCAAAAGCCCGTGGCCCACACCACCCAGGGCGGTGCGCCGGCCACCAGCAGCGGGATCGCCGCCAGCTGCGAACTGCCGGCGTAGACCAGCAGCGTCATGGCGATCGCTTCGACCACGCTCATGCCCGACTTGACCATGGCGACGCCGGTCATCAGCCCCCAGGCCGCGATGCCGGTGGCCACCGGCGCGCTGGCGCGCAGCCCCTCGGGGAACTGCGGCAGCCGGCGCACCGAGCGCAGGAAGAACATCAGCGCCCGCCGCCCTCGAAGCGCTGGCCGGGGCTGACGGCCAGGCCCTGCAGCACCTGCGCGGCCGGCAGCCGCCGGCCGCCCGGGCGCTGCAGTTCGGTCAGGCGCAGCGCGCCGTCGCCGGTGGCGACGTCCAGGCCCTGGGGCGAGACGGCCAGCACGGTGCCCGGCGCCGCCGCGGCGGGCGCGATGACCTCGCCGCGCCACAGCTTGAGGGCCTCGCCGGCCAGCGTGCTGGTGGCACCGGGAAACGGGTCGAAGGCGCGCAGGCGGCGCTCGATGGCGGTGGCCGGCTGCGACCAGTCGAGCTGCGCCTCGGCCTTGTCGATCTTGTGGGCGTAGCTCACGCCCGCGGCCGGCTGCGGGGTGCGCGCCAGCGCGCCGCGGGCGGCCAGCGCCAGCGCCTCGACGACCAGCCGGGCGCCGAGCGCGGCCAGCGTGTCGTGCAGCGTGCCGGTGGTGTCGCGCGGCGTGATCGGCAGCGGCTCCACCAGCAGCATGTCGCCGGTGTCCAGGCCGGCGTCCATCTGCATGATGGTGACGCCGGTGTGGGCGTCGCCGGCCTCGAGGGCGCGGTGGATGGGCGCGGCACCGCGCCAGCGGGGCAGCAGCGAGGCATGGATGTTCAGGCAGCCACGCCGCGGCGTGTCCAGCACCCACTGCGGCAGGATGAGCCCGTACGCAGCCACCACCAGCACGTCGAGGTCGGCGGCGCGCAGCAGGTCGCGCGCCTGCGCCGCGTCGTCGGGGAACTTGCCATCCAGCCGCAGGCTGCGCGGCTGCGCGACCGGGATGCCGTGCGCCAAGGCGGCCTGCTTGACGGGCGAGGCCTGCAGCTTCAGGCCGCGCCCGGCCGGGCGGTCAGGCTGGGTGAGCACCAGCGGGATCGTGTGGCCGGCCGCGTGCAGGGCCTCGAGGGCGGAACGGGCGAAGTCCGGGGTCCCGGCGAAGGCGACCCGCATCAAGGCCGCAGCGGGCTGCCGCGCAGCGTCTCGATGCCCGGATGGGCCCGCCGCACCACGTTCTGCGGGTCGAGGTAGACCCAGTAGAAGCGGTCCATGTCGGGGCCCTCGTTCCAGCGGTAGGTCATGATGTCGCCGTTCCAGCTGGCGACATGGTCGACCTTGGCCGGGCGGCCGAACTCGCGCTCGACGTCGGCCCGCGTCCACTGGCCGAGGTTGGCGTTGAGGCGGGCGAAGTCGATCGGATTGAGGACCTGTCGAACGGACACCATGCGTCCGCCGGCATCCATGTCCACCATGTAGGCGTACTGGCCGGCCGGCTGCAGCGAGTACTGCAGGCGCTCACCGCCATTGGGCAGCGGCACCACCGCGGTGGGGCGCCCCATGCTGGCGAACACCTGGTCGCGGCTCGCGCCGGGCTGCAGGTTGGAGCCGGTGGCACAGCCCGCCAGCGCCAGAACGGACGCCGCGCCGGCTGCGGCCGCCAGGATTCTCAGGGTCCGAGTCATACACGCTCCCTGGGTCAAACGCGCTCCGTGTCCCGTCGCGCCTTCAGCATCTTGGTCTTGATGCGGTTCCGTTTCAAGGGCGACAGGTACTCGACAAAGACCTTCCCGAGCAGGTGGTCCATCTCGTGCTGGATGCACACCGCCAGCAACCCATCGGCTTCCAGCTCGCGCGAGCGGCCCTGCTCATCCAGGGCCCGCACCCGCACCCGGGAGGCGCGCTCGACGCCGTCGTAGATGCCGGGGACCGACAGGCAGCCTTCGTCATTGACCTGGCGCTCCGGACTGGACCAGGTGATCTCCGGGTTGACCAGCACCAGCGGCTGGTTGCGGTCCTCCGAGATGTCGATCACGACCACCCGCTCGTGCACGTCGACCTGGGTGGCCGCCAACCCGATGCCCTGGGCCTCGTACATGGTCTCGAGCATGTCGGCGATCAGCTGGCGGACGCGGTCGTCCACGGCCGCGACCGGGCGGGCGACGGTGTGCAGGCTGGGGTCGGGGTAGCGCAGGATGGTCAGGAGGGCCATGGAGAAGAGATGCGGATGGGGGCGGGAAATTCCCGGCGCGGGTCGCCCGTCGGCTCCCCGGCATGCCGGTCGTCCCGTCGCGGGGAACTGTCGCTATTTTCGCCACTTTTGCGGAGACTCGACCGGCGAAGCGGCCAAAAACGTTGCCCGATCAAGGGCTTGGGCCCAGAATCGACAGCGATTTGTCAAGTCAGTTACGAGGAGGAAGAACATGATGGCGCATCGCCTGGCAGCAGCCGGCTTCCCGGGGCGCGCGCGCGCCACCGTTGTGTTGGCCGCGGCCCTCGCCGCCGTCCCCGCCCTCGCGCAGAACCTGCCCGTCACCCCCGGCCAGCGCTCCACCGCCGAGCAGGTGGCCCAGGCCGGCGTGCCGCTGAGCGAGCTGGCGCCCAACGCCCCGGACAGCTACACGGTCAAGACCGGCGACACGCTGTGGGCGATCTCCAAGGTCTTCCTCACCAGCCCGTGGCGCTGGCCCGAGCTGTGGGGCATGAACATGCAGGAGGTGCGCAATCCGCACCGCATCTACCCCGGCCAGCAGCTGGTGCTGGAGAAGAAGGACGGCCGCGCCCGCCTGCGCCTGCAGGCCGGCACCGAGGCCGTGCCCACCGAGGCGGTGCGGGTGTCGCCGCGGGTGCGCATCCAGGCCCTGGCCGACGCCGCCCTGCCGACGCTGCAGCCGCACCTGATCGAGCCGTTCCTGGCCGAGCCGGTCATCGTCGATGGCGGTGTGCTGGAGGCCTCGCCGCGCATCGTCGCCGGGCCCGAGAACCGGGTCCTGCTGACCCGCGGCGACCGGGTCTATGCCCGCGGCAGCAACGGCGTGCAGATGACGGCGCGCGCGTCCGGCCCGGCGGAGGAATTCCGCATCTTCCGCAACGCCGTGCCGCTGCGCGACCCGGTCACCCGTGCGGTGCTGGGCTACGAGGCCCAGTACCTGGGCAAGGCGGCGCTGCTGCGCGGAGAGACGGTGGAGGCGGTGCCGACCAGCGACGGCGGCGCCCGCAACACGCCGGTGCCGGCCACCCTCGACATCGTGTCGGCCCGCAGCGAGATGCGGGTGGGCGACCGGCTGCTGCCCGAACCGGGTCGCCAGCTGGTGAGCTACGTGCCGCGCGCGCCCGAGGCGGTCGTCGACGGCGCCGTGGTGTCCATGTACGGCGACGCGGTGGCACTGGCCGGCCAGAACTCGGTGGTGGTGATCAACAAGGGCCGGGCCGAGGGCATCGAGTCCGGCCACGTGCTGGCCATCCTGCGCCGCGGCGCCAGCCTGGTCGACCGCTCGCAGCCGGGCGAGCGCACCGAGATCAAGCTGCCCAACGAGCGCAACGGCCTGATGATGGTCTTCCGCCCCTTCGAGCACCTGTCGTACGCGCTGATCCTGGACAGCACCGAGGGTGTGCAGATCGGCGACCGCGTCATCAACCCGCGCTGAGGCGTCACCGCCCGCTGGCGCGCTTCCCATGGAGCGCGAGGAACTCGCCGCCTGGTTGCGCCTGGCCCAGACCCCAGGCGTCGGCCGCGCCACGGCCCGGCGCCTGCTGGCCGCCTTCGGCCTGCCTGGCCAGCTGTTCACCCAGACCCCGCAGGCGCTGGACGCCGTGCTGCCGCCGGCACTGGCCGAAGCCCTGCTGGCCGAGCCGCCCGGCTGGGCCGACCAGGTCGAGCGCACCTGGGCCTGGCTGCAGGAGGGCGCCGACCGCCGGCTGCTGACGCTGGCCGATCCCGACTATCCGCCGGCGCTGCTGCAGACCGAAGACCCGCCGCTGCTGCTCTATGCCCACGGCCAGCCCTGCGCGCCGTGGCCGGCCGCCATCGCCGTGGTCGGCAGCCGCAATCCGACCCCGCAAGGCCTGGCCCACGCGCGCGACTTCGGCCGCGCCTTCGCGCAGGCCGGCCTGACGGTGGTCTCCGGCCTGGCGCTGGGCATCGACGGGGCGGCGCACGAGGGCGCGCTGGAGGGCGCCGGCGCCGGCCAGCTGGCCACCATCGCCGTGGTCGGGACCGGGCTGGACCGCGTCTACCCGAGCCGCCACCTGGAACTGGCGCACCGCATCGCCCGCCAGGGGCTGCTGCTGTCCGAATATCCGCTCGGCATGGGTCCGCTGGCGGCCAACTTCCCGCCCCGCAACCGCATCATCTCGGCCCTCGGCCAGGGCACGCTGGTGGTCGAGGCGGCCTTGCAGTCCGGCTCGCTGATCACCGCGCGGATGGCCGTCGAACAGGGCAAGGACGTGTTCGCCATCCCGGGCTCGATCCACTCGCCGCAGGCGCGCGGCTGCCATGCCTTGCTCAAGCAAGGCGCCAAGCTGGTCGAGACGGCGCAGGACGTGCTCGAGGAACTGGCGCCGGCAGCCGTGGCGGCGCCGCGCGCGCCGGCCCCGGCGGTGCACGAAGCCCCGGTCGACCGGCGCGCAACGGCGCTGCTGGAGGCGCTGGGCTTCGACCCGGTCGGCCTCGATGCGCTGGTCGCCCGCACCGGCATCGCCGCCTCGACGCTGCAGGCCCACCTGCTCGAACTGGAGCTCGCCGGCCGCGTGGCGCGGCTGCCGGGCGGCCTGTTCCAGCGCCAGGCGTCGGCTTGAGCGGCGACGCTTGCGGGCAACAGTGGGCCAAATCCGCGCCGACGGCGGCGGGGTCTGGGCTATATTGGGTCCATGTTCGAAGTGCTGGTGTTCGTGTACGAAAACTACTGGCGCGGGGATGCATGCCCCGAACTCCAACAGCTGGAGCGCAAGCTCAATGCGCACGGCTTCGAGCCCGACGAGATCCACCAGGCGCTGGACTGGCTCGATGGGCTGAACTTCGCGGCCCAGAGCGCCGAATTCGATGACGCCGCGGCGCCCGCCCCCCAGTCCAGCCACGGCATGCGGGTCTACTCGGTCGCCGAGCAGGACCACCTGGGGGCGCAGTGCCTGGGGTTCATCAGTTTCCTGGAGACCGCCGGCGTGCTGCCACCGGCGCTGCGCGAGATCGTGGTCGACCGGGCGATGGCCGTGCCGGGCGATCCGGTCGCCGTCGACGACCTGAAGATCATCATCCTGATGGCGTACTGGAGCACCGGCCGCGAGCCCGACGCCCTGGTGCTCGACGAGCTGTGCGACGACACCACCGGGCGCCTGCCGCACTGAGCGGCGCCGGGACTCCATGACGAAGGGCCGCTTGCGCGGCCCTTTTCTATTCGGGCGCGCGGCGGCCTACGCCAGCAGCCGCTCGGGGTTGGCGTCCAGCTTGGCCAGCGCGTCGCGGGTGGCACGCACGGTGAGCGCCTCTTCTTCCGCCGGCAACACCAGGCCGGCCTGCAGGTAGGACGCCAGGCGCCGCAGCTGCACCAGGAAGCTGCGGCCCTCGGCCGAGGCGAACAGGTGCAGCTGGCGCCGGTCGCTGCGCCAGACGTACTGCACCTGGTGCACCGTGCCGTTGTGGTCGAGGGTGAACCAGTTGCCCTGCTGCAGCTCCAGCGCCCAGGACAGCATCGCGTCGCTGGGCTTGGAGCCGCCGTCGGCCACCACCTCGATCATCGAGGCGTCGATGCCCAGCATCATCTCGATGCTCTCGGCATCCAGCGGCAGGTCGGCTTCGGCGCCGGGATCGTCGGAGACGAAGTCCTCCAGGTTGGCCAGCCGCTTGGTCAGCGCCTCGATCTGGGCCTGCGGGATCGACTCGGTCTTGGACATGAAGGCGTCGGCCAGGGTGTCGCCGATCACCTTGATCTGCTTTTCCTGCTCCGCCGCCTGCAGCCCGAGCAGCGACATGCCGGCGCGCAGCCGCGTGAGGAGGTTGGGCAGGTCCTGGATGACCTTGGCGCGCTCGGCCCGGTTGGGCTTGGCGCTGGCCGACCACACCAGGTCGGCGGCCGACTTCTTCATGGCAATGGTGTCGGCATGCTGCGGGCCGTTGCGCACCGCGGCCACGGCCAGCACCTCGGCCCAGACCTTGAACAGGAACTCCCGGATCTCGTCGCGCACCGGGATGTCGTTGAGCATCTTGCGCAGCTCGATGGTGTACTGGATCGCCATCGTTTCCTTCTGCTCGACCTGCTGCGCCACGCTCACCAGGCGCTGGGTGTCGCCCTTCTCGGTGAGGAACTTGGCAAGGAACTTCTGGAACTCGTCGTACACCAGCTGGAACACGCGCCGGCCGGTCTCGGGATACTGCTCGATGACCTGCACCACCCGCTTGATCTCGCTCTCGAGTGCGCTGCCGCCGATGCTGGCGGCGTTGAAGCCGAGCACGCAGGAGCCCATGCGGTCGATCAGCTGGCGGGCCGGGTGCTGCAGGGTGCCGAAGAACTCGGGTTCGGCCAGCGCCACCCGCAGCACCGGCATCTGCAGCCGGGCGAACCACACCCGCACGGCGGCCGGGATGCGCTCCTCGGACAGGATGCTCTGGAACATCAGCGCGACGATCTCGATGGTGGCCTTCTCGGTCTGGGTCGCGGCCTTCTTCTTGAGCTCGGTGGTGCGCTGGCGCAGGTCGACGGCGACCTGCTCCACGGCGGCGTCGTCGAAGACCACCACCTCCTGCAGGGTGTTGGCCTGCTCCTGCAGCTGGGTGTTCACCTGCGTCTGGACCTGGGTCGCGTGCCGCTGGATCGCCTCGGTCAGTGCCGGCGACGCGCCCCCCGCGCCCTGCTCGGGGTTGTAGCCGGCCTTGTCGGTGAGCAGGCGCCGCAGCTGGCCGATGACGCCCGAGGCCCGCATGCGGGCGCGCGCCAGCGGCGTGCTGGACGTCATCAGGCGGGTCTCGTCGGCCACGCCGCCCATGCTGCGGGTGCCCTGGCCGCCGGCCGGCTCGCCCGGACCGCCGCCGGCCGCGCCGCCCCCTGCGGATGCGCCGCCCTGGAAGCCGGTGCCGCCGGAACCGGCACCGGCGGACCCACCACCTTGGACGCCGGCACCGGGGGTGCCGCCACCGAACCCGCCGCCGTGGCCACCTGCACCGTGGGCACCGGCGCCGTGGCTACCCGTGCCGTGGGCACCTGCACCGGCGAAGCCACCGCCCTGGAAAGGCGCGCCGGGGCCGCCACCGCCCTGCAGGCCGCCGCCCATCGCACCGGCCCCCCCGGGCACGGTGGCGCCGCCGGGCACGGTGGGGCCGCCCGGCATGCTGGCGCCGCCGGGGATGGAGTAACCGCCCGAGGGGCCGCCCGCATAGTCGCCGCCGTACCCGCCCGAGGTCGAGCCGCCGCCTGCGGACCAGCCGCCCGTCCCGGGGTCGCCCTGGGCCGCCGGATCGGCGCCCGGCTCCGCGGCCGGACCGCCCCCCGGGGCACGCCGCAGCGGACCGGCGCGCCGCACCCGCTTGGACAGCTCGATGTCCGGCATCACGCCGCGCTCGACCAGGAAGGCGTTGAGGGACTTGTAGACCGGCACCAGGCCGCCGGCCATGTGCTTTTCGATGACGTCCTGCGCCGCCTGCCAGTGCGGCCGCGTCAGCCCGCTGCCGGTCCATTGCTCGAGCATGAGCTGCGCGATGGCCTCCGGCCGCAGGATGTCATCGCTGGCGAGATCGCCGTCTTCCAGGTGCTGCATGCGCACCTTCAGGTCGTTCAGCTCCCAGCTGGCCTTGTCGCCGATGGCCTGCGCCAGGCGCGAGGACAGGATCTTGGCCTCCACCACGTCGTCGCCGATCAGCTCGAGGTTCAGCATCTCGAGCCGCACCCGGGTGGTGGCCGTGGCCGGCACCAGCGCCTTGCGCCAGGCGCGCACGGTGCCTTCCTGCCAGGCGACGCGCTGGCGGTCGAACTCGAGCAGCGCATCGCGCCGCTCGTGGCCTTCCCGGCTGTTGGTGGCGCTGTCCACCAGTTCGCTGAGCCGGTTGCGCACGGCGTCCGCCAGCGGCCTCAGGGTCTCCAGCAGTCCCGCCACGAAGTGCTCACGCGCCTGTCGTGCCAGCGGCAACGAGGGGGGCGGCGGGGGAGGAGGCGAGCGGAACACGGTGTCGGACGGTCAGACCATGGCGCCGGCGTTGGGGTCGTTCGGGTCTTCCTTGCGGGAGCCGCCGCCGCCCCCCTTGACCAGGTCCTCCCGCTTGACGCCCAGCCACATGGCGATGGCGGCAGCGACGAACACCGACGAATAGATGCCGAAGCAGATGCCGATGGTGAGCGCGAGCGCGAAGTAGTGCAACGTGGCGCCGCCGAACAGCAGCATCGACAGCACCATGATCTGGGTCGAGCCGTGGGTGATGATGGTGCGGCTGATGGTGGAGGTGATCGCGTTGTCGATGATCTCCACCGTGTTCATCTTGCGGTAGCGGCGGAAGTTCTCGCGGATCCGGTCGAAGATGACCACCGACTCGTTGACCGAGTAGCCCAGCACCGCCAGCACCGCCGCCAGCACCGCCAGCGAGAACTCCCACTGGAAGAAGGCGAAGAAGCCCAGGATGATGACCACGTCGTGCAGGTTGGCGACGATGGCCGCCACCGCGAACTTCCACTCGAAGCGGAAGGCCAGGTAGATCATGATGCCGGCCACCACCATGGCCAGCGCCTTGAGGCCGTCGGTGGCCAGTTCCTCGCCGACCTGCGGGCCGACGAACTCGGTCCGGCGCAGGGCGACGGCCGGATCGGCGGCCTTGAGCGCGCCCATCACACGCTCGCTCTGTTGCGCGGAACTGACGCCTTTTTGCGCCGGCAGCCGGATCATGACGTCGCGGGCGGTGCCGAAGTTCTGCACCTGCACGTCGGCGAAGCCCAGGCCGGAGACGGTCTGGCGGATGCGCTCGACGTCGGCCGGCTGGCTGTAGGCGACCTCCATCACGGTGCCGCCGGTGAACTCCACCGAGAGGTGCAGGCCCCGGTGGAACAGGAAGAAGACGGCCGCGGCGAACGTCAGGAACGAGATCAGGTTGAATGCCAGCGCGTTCCGCATGAACGGGATGTCGCGCCGGATCTTGAAGAATTCCACTACAGCTCTTCCTTATTCGGCCTTGGTTATAGCGCTGTCCGCCGCCGGACGCCAGACCGTTCCGATCGACACGGTCTTGAGTTTCTTCTGGCGGCCGTACCAGAGGTTGACCAGCCCGCGCGAGAAGAACACCGCCGAGAACATCGACGTCAGGATGCCGATGCAGTGCACGACGGCGAAGCCGCGCACCGGCCCGGAGCCGAAGGCGAGCAGGGCCACGCCGGCGATCAGGGTGGTGACGTTGGAGTCCAGGATGGTGGCCCAGGCCCGGTCGTAGCCGGCATGGATGGCCGCCTGCGGCGCCGCCCCGTTGCGCAGCTCCTCGCGCACCCGTTCGTTGATCAGGACGTTGGAGTCGATCGCCATGCCCAGTGCCAGCGCCATGGCCGCCATGCCCGGCAGGGTCAGGGTGGCCTGCAGCATGGACAGCACCGCCACCAGCAGCAGCAGGTTCACCCCCAGCGCCAGGCCGGAGAACAGCCCGAACAGCATGTAGTACACGGCCATGAAGGCCACGATGGCGGCGAAGCCCCAGGCCACGCTGTGGAAGCCCTTGGCGATGTTCTCGGCGCCCAGGGTCGGGCCGATGGTGAGCTCCTCGATGATCTCCATCGGTGCCGCCAGCGAGCCGGCGCGCAGCAGCAGGGCCAGGTCGTTGGCCTCGGTGACGCTCATGGAGCCGGAGATCTGGAACCGGTTGCCCAGCTCGCCCTGAATGACCGGGGCCGTGAGCGCCTCGCCCTTGCCCTTCTCGAACAGCAGGATCGCCATCCGCTTCTTCAGGTTCTCGCGGCTGACGTCGCGCATGATGCGGCCGCCCTTGGCGTCCACGGTCAGGTCGACCTTGGGCTGCTGGTTCTGCTGGTCGAAGCCGGGCTGGGCGTCGGTCAGGCTGTCGCCGGTGAGGATGACCTGCTTCTTGACGATGACGGCCCGGCCGTTGCGCTCGAGGTAGCGCTCGGAGCCGAACGGCACCGGGCCGGCCCCGACCTCGGCGGCGCGCGCCTCGCTGCTCTCGTCGACCAGGCGCATCTCCAGGGTCGCCGTGCGGCCCAGGATGTCCTTGGCCTTGGCCGTGTCCTGCACGCCGGGCAGCTGCACCACGATGCGGTCCAGGCCCTGCTGCTGGATCACCGGCTCGGCCACGCCCAGCTCGTTGATCCGGTTGTGCAGCGTGACCATGTTCTGCTTGAGCGCCTGCTCCTGCACCCGGCGCGCCGCTTCCGGCCGCAGGGTGGCGGTGATGCGGTACTCGGTGCCGTCGGGGGCGTCGGTCGCCTGCAGGTCGGCGAACTGGTCCTGCAGCACGCGGCGGGCGGCGGCCACCGTCTGGCTGTCGCGGGCCCGGATCTCGATCGCCTGGCCATTGCGCTGGATGCCGCCGTGGCGCACGCCGGCCTCGCGCATCTGGCTGCGCAGGTCGCCGGCCAGCGACTCGGCACGCTTGGTGAGCGCCGCCGGCATGTCCACCTGCAGCATGAAGTGCACCCCGCCGCGCAGGTCCAGGCCCAGGTACATGGGGGCCGCGCGCAGGGCGGTGAGCCACTTGGGCGAGCTGGACAGCAGGTTCAGCGCCACCACGTAGGCGGTGTCGTTGGGATCGGGCGCCAGTGCCTTCTGGATCGCGTCCTTGGCCTTGAGCTGGGAGTCGGTGCTGTCCAGGCGGACCTTGACCGAGCCGGCCTCCAGGCTTACCGCCTCCGGCTGGACGCCGGCCGCGGCCAGCGCCTGTTCCACCTTCACGCGCGTGGTGTCGTCGATCTTGACGACCGACTTGGACGAGGACACCTGCACGGCGGGCGCCTCGCCGAAGAAATTCGGCAGCGTGTACAGCACGCCCACCACCAGTGCGACCACGAGGATCGCGTACTTCCAGACCGGGTATCTATTCATGGCGAAGGTTCAGCGTGCGGCGCCGGCGGGGGGCGCGAGCCGGCGAGTCCCGCCCGACGCTCGACGCGCGGGCGGCCGACCTCTTACTTGATCGTGCCCTTGGGGAGCACCTGCACGACGGCGCTGCGCTGCAGCTGCACTTCCACGCCGCCGGCGATCTCGACCGACAGGTAGGTGTCACCCAGCTTGGTGACCCGGCCCAGCAGGCCGCCGGCGGTGGCCACCTCGTCGCCCTTGGCGAGGGCCTCGACCATGGTCCGGTGCTCCTTCTGCCGCTTCATCTGCGGGCGGATCATCACGAAGTACAGCACCACGAACATCAGCACCAGCGGCAGCATGCTCATCAGGGAGGACTGCATGTCGCCGCCGGTCGAGGCGGCCGGGGCGGTCTGGGCGAAGGCGGAGGAAATGAACAAGGGAACTCCAGCGGAAAGCCGACGGACGCGTCGGACAGGACGAGCGCGCACCCGCCGGGCGGCCGGTGCGTGCACAACCGCGGGATTGTAGAACGCCGGCGGAGCCGGCCCCGGCCGCGGCAGGGGCATGGCCGACCGCCGCCGGCCAGGGCTGGGCCGGCCGGGCTCAGGCGGCCTGGCAGGCCGGCGCCGGCTCGCGCCAGCGCTGCAGCAGCACCTCCCAGCGCGGGCGAACCGCCGCCAGATGGCGCTCCTTGACGTGCCCGTAGCCCTTGATCTGCTCGGGCAGGGCGGCGATCTCCAGCGCCAGGGCATGGTTGCCGGCGTCCAGCCCGGCCAGCACCTCCTCGATGGCGGCGCGGTACTCACCGATCAGGGCCCGCTCGGTGCGGCGCTCCTCGGTGCGGCCGAACACGTCCAGCGGCGTGCCGCGCAGGCCGCGCAACTTCGCCAGCAGCCGGAAGCCGACCGCCATGCCGGGGCCGTACTTGCGCTTGACCAGCTCGCCCTGGGCGTTGCGGCGGGCGATCAGCGGCGGCGCCAGGTGGTAGTGGACCTTGTAGTCGCCCTCGAACTGGGCCGCGATGCGCTCCTGGAAGCCGGTCTCGGTGTGCAGGCGCGCCACCTCGTACTCGTCCTTGTAGGCCATCAGCTTGAACAGGTTGCGGGCCACGGTCTCGGCCAGCGCGGTGCGGCCCAGGCCGGACTCGGCCGCCCGCACCCGCTCGACGAAGTCGGCGTAGCGCCGGCCATAGGCGGCGTTCTGGTAGGCGGTGAGGAAGGCCACCCGGCGCGCCACCAGGCTGTCCAGCGTCTCGCGCTTCTTGAACTCGATCACCTGCGCCGCCGGCGCCAGCAGCTGCTGCACGGCGGCCGGGTCGTGCGCCGCCTGCCGGCCCCAGGCGAACGCCGCCTTGTTGGCCTCGACCGCCACCGCGTTCAGCTCGATCGCCCGCAGCAGGGACGCCAGGCCGAGCGGCACCCAGCCCTTCTGCCAGGCATAGCCGAGCAGCATGGGGTTGGTGTAGATGCTGTCGCCCATCACCCGCGTGGCCAGGGTGTCGGCGTCGAAGCTGCCGACCTGCTCCGGCCCCACCGCTCCGGCGATGTCGGCCACGCAGGCCTCGGCCGGGTTGGCCCAGTTGCCGTCCTTGACGAAGGCGGCGGTGGGCGTGCTGTGGGCGTTGAGCGCCACCCGGGTCCGCCCAGGGCGCAGCCGCAGCACTGTCTCCTTGCCGGCCGCCACGATCGGGTCGCAGCCGATCACCAGGTCGGCCGCCGCCATGCCCACCCGGGTGGTGTGGATGCACTCGGGGCTGTCGCCGATCAGCACGTGGCTCCAGGTCGCGCCGCCCTTCTGCGCCAGCCCGGCCGCGTCCTGGGTGACGATGCCCTTGCCCTCGATGTGCGCCGCCATGCCGAGCAGCTGGCCGATGGTGATGACGCCGGTGCCGCCGACGCCGGCGACGACGATGCCGTAGGCACCGTCCAGCGCCGGCAGCGCGGGCTCGGGCAGCGGGCCCAGCTCGGCCGGCGACGGGACCTTGGCCTTGGCCTTCGCCTGGGTCTTGAGCTTGCCGCCCTCGACCGTGACGAAGCTGGGGCAGAAGCCCTTCAGGCAGCTGGTGTCCTTGTTGCAGGTGCTCTGGTTGATGGTGCGCTTGCGGCCGAACTCGGTCTCCAGCGGCTCGACCGACAGGCAGTTGCTCTTGGCGCTGCAGTCGCCGCAGCCCTCGCACACCAGCTCGTTGATCACCACCCGCACGGCCGGATCGACGATGGCACCGCGCTTGCGGCGGCGCCGTTTCTCGGTGGCGCAGGTCTGGTCGTAGAGGATGACGGTGGTGCCTTCGAGGTCGCGGAACAGGCGCTGGATCCGGTCGAGCTCGTCGCGGTGCTCGACCCCGACGCCCGGCGGCAGTTTGGCCTCGGCGTACTTCTGCGGCTCGTCGGTCACCACCACCAGCTTCTTCACGCCCTCGGCCACCAGGCTGTGCGCGATCTGCAGCACCGAGTGGCCCTCCGGCCGCTCGCCCACCTGCTGGCCGCCTGTCATGGCGACGGCGTCGTTGTACAGCAGCTTGTAGGTGATGTTCACGCCGGCGGCGATGGCCTGCCGGATCGCCAGCAGGCCGCTGTGGAAGTAGGTGCCGTCGCCCAGGTTGGCGAACACGTGCTTCTCGCCGGTGAACGGCTGCTGGCCGACCCAGGGCACGCCCTCGCCGCCCATCTGGGTGAAGCCGACGGTGGAGCGGTCCATCCAGGTCGCCATGAAGTGGCAGCCGATGCCGGCCATGGCGCGCGAGCCCTCGGGCACGACGGTGGATGTGTTGTGCGGGCAGCCGGAACAGAACCAGGGCTGGCGGTCGGCCTTGACCTCCAGCACCTGCATCGCGCGCTCCTTGGCCTCCAGCACCGCCAGCTGGGCGTCGATGCGCGCCGTGGTGTCGGCGTCCAGGCCCAGCTTCTTCAGCCGGCGCGCGATGGCGCGCGCGATCAGGGCCGGCGACAGGTCGGCGTTGGCGCGCAGCAGCGCGTGGGCACTGGGATTGGGCACCGACCACTCGCCACCGCTGTAGTCGCCCTCGCCCTCGTCGAACTTGCCCAGGACGGTGGGCCGCACGTCGGGCCGCCAGTTGTACAGCTCTTCCTTCAGCTGGTACTCGATGACCTGGCGCTTTTCCTCCACCACCAGGATCTCGCGCAGCCCGGTGGCGAACTCGCGCGTGATCTGCGCCTCCAGCGGCCAGACGACGGCGACCTTGTGCACCCGGATGCCCAGGCGCTGGCAGGTGGCCGCGTCCAGCCCGAGGTCGTCCAGCGCCTGGCGCATGTCGTTGTAGGCCTTGCCGCTGGCGATCAGGCCGAAGCGGTCGTTCGGGCCCTCGATGACGTTGTGGTTCAGGCGGTTGGCGCGGATGTAGGCCAGCGCGGCGTACCACTTGTAGTCGAACAGGCGCGCTTCCTGGTCCAGCGCGTGGTCGGGCCAGCGGATGTGCACGCCGCCCGGCGGCATCGTGAAATCGTCCGGCAGCCGCACCTGCACCCGCTGCGGATCGATCAGCGCGGTGGCGCTCGACTCGACGATCTCCTGGATGGTCTTCATGCCGGTCCAGACGCCGGCATAGCGGCTCATGGCGAACGCGTGCACGCCCAGGTCCAGGATGTCCTGCACGGTGGCCGGGAAGAACACCGGCAGCCCGCAGGCCTTGAAGATGTGGTCGCTCTGGTGCGCCGCGGTGGAGCTCTTGGCGACATGGTCGTCGCCGGCCACGGCGATCACGCCGCCCCAGGGCGTGGTGCCGGCCATGTTGGCGTGCTTGAAGACGTCGGAGCAGCGGTCCACGCCCGGCCCCTTGCCGTACCAGATGCCGAACACGCCGTCGAACTTCTGCGGCTCCTTCGGCGCGAAGCCCAGCTGCTGCGTGCCCCACAGCGCCGTCGCCGCCAGCTCCTCGTTCACCCCGGGCTGGAACACGATGTGCTGCGCCTTCAGGTACTTGCTGGCCTTCCACAACGCCTGGTCGTAGCCGCCCAGCGGCGAACCGCGGTAGCCGCTGATGAAGCCGGCGGTGTTCTTGCCCACCAGCGCGTCGCGCCGGCGCTGCAGCATCGGCAGCTGGACCAGCGCCTGCACCCCGCTCATGAAGGCGCGCCCGTACTCGAGTGCGTACTTGTCGTCCAGCGTGACGGTCTCGAGCGACTTGCGGATGTGTTCAGGCAGGGGCGCGTTCATCGAATCGGGTCTCCGGGGGAGCGGCGTGGGACAGCGGCACAGTGTAGGGAGAAAGGCCGGATCAGTCTTTGCTTTCGATGCCCCAAAACCGCTAGGATCAGGAAGATCCTTGCTCAAGATAGGTCATCGTGGAAAGACTCGACAAGTTCGACCTCCGTATCCTGGAAGAGTTGCAAGCCGACGCCCGGCTCACCAACGCCGAGCTGGCGCAGCGCGTGGGCCTGTCGGCGGCGCCCTGCTGGCGCCGCGTGCGGGCGCTGGAGGAGGCCGGCTACATCAAGGGCTACCACGCCGAGATCGACCGCCACCGCATCGGCCTGGGCGTGCTGGCCTTCGTGCGGCTGGACGCCGACCGCAACACCGGCGAGCGCACCCGGGAGATGGAGGAGGCGATCCGCAAGATCCCCGAGGTGGTGTCCTGCCACTACATCAGCGGCGCCGGCACGTTCGAGCTGCAGGTCGTCTCCAGCGACCTGGACAGCTTCTCGCAGTTCGCGCGCCGGGTGCTGATCAACCTGCCCAACGTCAAGGACCTCCACACCAGCTTCTCGCTGGGCGAGGTCAAGGCGAGCCGCGCACTGCCGCTCGGGCACTTGAAGCCGGATTGAGCGCGCGCCGGCCTGCGGCGACGGTCACCCGCAAGGTCGGCAGCGTGGTCTGCCGCTGAGCGGCCCGCGTCAGCGCGGCCACAGCGCCCACAGGCGCAGCGGCTGCTTCAGGCGCCCGGCCAACTCGCCGGCCTCGGCGCCCCAGCCGGCGAACCAGTCGGCCCGCAGCGCCCCGACGATGGCACTGCCGGTGTCCTGGGCCAGCACCAGCCGGTTCAGCGTGACCACCGGGCCGCTGGAGGCCAGCCAGACCGGCGTGCCGTACGGGATGCTCTCCTTGTCGACCGCGATCGAGCGGCCGGGCGTCAGCGCCACGCCCTGGGCGCCGCGCGGCCCGAAGGCGGCCTCGAGGTCGCCGAGCGGCTCCTCGCGGAAGAACACCACCCGCGGATTGCTCCACAGCAGCTCCTGCTGGCGCTGCGGGTTGTCGCGCAGCCAGCTGCGGATGCCGGGCCAGGAGGCGTCGCGCACCGCGCCCTGCTGCAGCAGCCAGCCGCCCACGCTGCGGTACGGCTGCTCGTTGCTGCCTGCGTAGGCCAGCCGCGCCATCCGCACGCTGCCGTCGGGCTCGGTGATGCGCAGCCGGCCGGAGCCCTGGATCTGCAGCACCAGGGCCTCGATCGGGTCGGCCAGCCAGACGATCTCGCGCCCGCGCAGCTGCGCACGCGGCTCCGGCTGGGTGTCGATCTCCTGCCGGCTGTACCAGGGCTTGCGGCTGGCCAGCGTGGCCGGCGGCCGGTACAGCGGCACCGTGTGGCGGGCGGTGGGCTGGCGCGAGGCGTCCAGCAGCGGCTCGTAGTAGGCGGTCAGCAGGCCCTCGGCCGCGCCCTGCAGCGGTTCGATGCGGTAGGGCTGCAGCCGCTCGCGCATCCAGGCGCGCTGCTCCTGCGCGCTGCCGATCGACAGCTGGCGCACCTGCGGGCAGAGGGCGGCGAAGGCGGCCGGCGGCCGCTCGCAGCTGCGTAGCCAGGCGTTCCAGGCCTCGTGCAGGGCATCGTCGTCGAAGCCGGGCAGCTCGTTCCAGCGCACCGGCACCCAGCGGCTGCGGCCCTGCAGCAGCGGCGCGCCGGGCGCCGCCTCGTCGGCCGGGGCGGCGGCCGACGGCGCTGGCGGCGGGGCCGTCGCCGGCACCGGTTCGGGCAGGGGCACCGAGGCGCAACCCGCCAGCATTCCTACAATCAACGCCCATCCGTACCGTCGTCGCATGCTGCTGATTCTGCTGGAAGCCCTGCTCGCGCTGGGCCTGCTCGTCCTGATCGTCTGGTGGACCATGTTCTCCGGCCGGCCCAAGGGCGAACCGCCGCCCGAGGACGAGCCGCCGCGCTAGCGCGCCGGTTCGACGTCGCGCAACACGTTGGCCAGTTCGACGGCCGACTTCACCTCCATCTTGTCGAACACCCGGGCCCGGTGCACTTCCACCGTGCGCACGCTGATGGCGAGCTGGTCGGCGATCAGCTTGTTGGGCAGCCCGCGCGCCACCAGCCGCATGACGTCGCGTTCGCGCTCCGTCAGCTCGGCCAGCCGCGCCGCCAGCCGGTCGCGCGCGCGCCGCGACGCCAGCACCCGGCGCGACTGCGCCAGCGCCTGCTCGATGCGGTCGACCAGCGCGTTGTCGGAGAACGGCTTCTCGCAGAAGTCGAAGGCGCCGCGCTTGACCATGCCGACCGCGGTCGGCACGTCGGCATGGCCGGTCAGGAAGATCACCGGCATCACCTCCACCAGCCCCTGCGCGGCCAGCCGCTCGAACAGCGCCAGCCCGCTCAGGCCCGGCATGCGAACGTCCAGCAGCAGGCAGCACGGCTGGCCCGGCTGCCAGCCGCCGGCCAGCATGGCCTCGAAGTCCTCGCCGGCGGCGAAGCGTTCGCTCGGCAGGTGGCGCGAGCGCAGCAGCCAGGCAAGCGCCTCGCGCACGCCCTCGTCGTCGTCGACGATGAACACAGTGGCATCGGGAGCTGGCTGCATCAGGCGGTGGCCGGTTCGCTCGGCGCCGCGAGCGGCGCCGCCACCGGCTGGGTGGGGAGGGTGAATCGGAAGACGGTGCCCTGCGGCCGGTTGGGCTCGTAGGCGAGGAAGCCGCCGTGCTGCTCGACCACCGTGCGGCACAGCGACAGGCCCAGGCCCATGCCCTCCGCCTTGGTGGTGAAGAAGGGCGTGAACAGCTGCTTGCGGACCTCGTCCGGGATGCCGGGGCCCTGGTCGGCAACGGCGAACTCGAGCCAGGCGCGGCCGTTGGCATCGTCGGGCGCGGCGCGCCGCACCTGGATCTGCAGCGTGGGCTGGCGCACGCCGGCCTGGTCCATCGCCTGCATGGCGTTGCGCGCCAGGTTGAGCAGCACCTGCTCGACCATCGTGCGGTCGCACAGCACCGCCGGCAGGCCGGCCGGCACCCGGGTCTGGACCTGCACGCCGAGCTTGCGCGCCTGCAGCCCGACCAGCGGCATGACGGCCTCGATCAGCGCCTGCGGCGCGACCGGCTCGCGGTCCTGGTCGCGCCGGCGCACGAAGTCGTGCACGCTGCGGATCACCTTGCCGGCGCGCTCGGCCTGCTCGGCGATGCGGCGCAGCGCCAGCTGCATGTCGGCCTGCGCCGCCGCGCCGCCCGCCTGCAGCAGGTTGAGCGAGCCGGTGGCATAGCTGGAGATCGCCGCCAGCGGCTGGTTCAGTTCGTGGCTGAGCAGCGAGGCCATCTCGCCCACCGTCGCGAGGCGGGCCGTGGCCTGCAGGCGTTCCTGGCTGGCGCGCGAGAGTTCCTCGATCCGGCGCTGCTCGCTCATGTCGAGGAAGGCGCTCATCCAGCCGGTCTGCACGCCCTGGGCGTTGATCAGCGGCGCCTCGATGATCAGCACCGGGAAGCGCGAGCCGTCCTTGCGCATGAAGACCGACTCGAAGCCCTCGCGCGGCGGTGCGAAATGGCCGGCCAGCCGGACCTCCTGCCGCTTCTGGTACTCGCCGGCCAGCTCGGGCGGCCAGTACGGCGCCGGCGTCGCCTGGCCGAGCAGTTCCTCGGGCGGAAAGCCCACCATGGCGCAGAAGGCCGGGTTCACGTAGGTGATGCGCCCGCGCAGGTCGCGCGCCCGCAGGCCGGTGACCAGCGAATCCTCCATCGCCTTGCGGAACGCCAGCGCCTCGGCCAGGTCCTGCTCGACCTGCAGCCGCCGGCGGGTGTCCTTGCCGAGCAGGAACAGCACCGCCAGCAGCGCGATCGAGGTGATCGTGACCAGCGCCGTCAGCACGTTGGGGAAGATCTCGGGCGCGCCGCGCCAGCTGTCGACGCGCAGCACCAGGGTGTTGCCGGGCAGGTCGAGCAGCTGCTGGGCGGTGAACACGCGCGAGCCGCGGCGGGCATTGCCGTGCAGCGCCAGCCGGGTGCCGTCGGCCTCGGTGAACGAGACCTCCTGGCTGCGGGCCAGCTGCGGGCCGACCAGGCTGGCCAGCATCTCGCCCAGCGAGTAGGTGGCGACCATGTAGCCGGTCAGCTGGCCGGCCACCATCTGCGGCAGGCACAGCTCCATCACCTCCAGCCCCAGCCCGTCGTTCTGCGGCACGAAGTAGCTGGCGGCGTAGCCGGCGCCGCTGCTGCGGCGCGCGTTGGCGCAGGCCAGGGCGACGTCGGCATGGGCGTTGGCGCGGCCCAGGCGGTCGAACACCGGCGGACGGTACGGCGTGTCGACCGAGCCCATCACGCCCAGCTGGGCGTCGCGCCACTCCACCCGCACCAGCTCGCGCCGCTCGTGCAGCAGCCGCAGCGCCTCGGCCGACCAGGCCGCCAGCGTGGGCGTGCCGGCCTGCAGGGCCTGGATCGACTGCACGTTGCGGGTCATGGCGCCGCGGATGTCGGACAGCGCCTCGGCGGCGTCGCGCTCCAGGCGCGACTGCACCTGGCTGGCCTCGTAGCGCCCGGCCAGCCAGATCAGGGTCACCAGCAGCGTGGCGACCAGCGTGCTCAGCGACCCCCACAGCAGCCAGCGCTGCGCCGCCGGCGGCCGGCCGCCCCCGTCGTCGGGCGGGGACTGCAGGCGCCGGGCGTCGCTCATAGGACGCGGTGCTCCAGCGCCGGCAGCTGGCGGCGCACCTGGGCCAGGCGCTCGCCGTCCAGCGCGGCCACCACCAGCCCCTCGCCCTCGTCCTCGCGCTGCGCCAGCACCACCCCCCAGGGATCGACCACCAGGCTGTGGCCCCAGGTGCGGCGGCCGTTCTCGTGCAGCCCGCCCTGCGCCGGCGCGGCGACGTAGGCCAGGTTCTCGATCGCCCGCGCGCGCAGCAGCGGCTCCCAGTGCGCCTGGCCGGTGCCGTGGGTGAAGGCGCTGGGCACCAGCAGCAGGTCGGCGTCCAGCCGCCGGTACAGCTCGGGAAAGCGCAGGTCGTAGCAGACCGACAGGCCGACCCGCCAGCGCCGGCCGTCGCGCGCGGCGAGGTCGAACGCGACCGGCGCGGCGCCCGGCTCGATGGTGCGCGCCTCGTCGAAGCGCTCGCGCCCGTTGTCGAACCGGAACAGGTGGATCTTGTCGTAGCGGGCCACCGGCTCGCCGGCCGGCGACCAGGCGATGCAGGTGTTGCGCACGTGGCCGGGGTCGGCGCCGGCCAGCGGCAGCGTGCCGCCGACCAGCCACAGGCCGTGGCGGCGGGCCTGGTCGGCCAGGAAGTCCTGCACTGGGCCGGCGCCGGGCTGCTCGCGCACCGCCAGCTTGTCGGTCTCGGCGCGGCCCAGCAGGCAGAAGTACTCCGGCAGCACGGCCAGCTCGCAGCCCTGGGCGGCGGCCTGCGCCAGCAGCCGGCCGGCCGCCGCCAGGTTGTCGTCCAGGCGCGGGCCGGACAGCATCTGGATCGCGGCGATCTTCATCGCGACACTCCCTGTTCGGCCAGCGGGCCGGCCTGGCGGGCGTTCTCGGGCGGCGGCTTGGTGACCTTGCTGATGCGCGGATCGGTCCAGGTGCCGTCGATCTGGAACTGCTGGGTGATGGCGCGGGCCAGCGGCTCGCGCAGGAAGATCTGGGCCAGGAAGGTGCCGATGCCGATCGCCGGGTTGATGGTGGCGGCCACCAGCGAGGCGGTGCCGGCGTTGATCTCCGGCACCACCACCACCCGCACGTCCTGCGTCTCGCGCGCCAGGTCGGCCTTGCCCTCGGTCAGCACGGCGGCGTTGACGCCCTTCATCTGCAGGTTGTTGGTGGCGGCGACGCCCTGCTGCACGGTGACGTCGCCGCGCAGGAAGTCGAACGCGAAGCCCTCGCTGAAGACGTCGCGGAAGTCCAGCGTCAGCCGGCGCGGCAGCGACTGCAGGCTCAGCACGCCCAGCAGCTTGGCCAGCCCCGGGTCGGCCTTGAGGAACTGGCCGTTCTCGACGTTGATGTGGAAGGCGCCGGTCATCGACGGGTAGTCGAAGCCCAGCGGCGAGCCGATCCAGGCGATCTGGCCTTCCAGCCGGCCCTGGCCGCGCTGCACCACGCCCTTCATGCCCATGCGGCCGAGCAACTGGCCGGCGTCCTGGATGTCGAGCCGGAAATTCATCACCGTGCGCCGGCGCTCGTGCGCGACCCGCGGCGGCGGCCGGCTGCCGGGTGGCTGCGCCTGGGCGTCCACCGCCGCCCAGTTGCCGATGGCCGAGAAGGTGGCCTCCGGCATCAGCAGGCTGAGCTTGTTGAGACGCCATTCGCGCACCCCGCCCTCGCGCGCGACGGCGCCGCCGCCGCGGTTGACGGCGTCGATCTCCAGCCGGCCGAGCTTGCGGCCGCGCAGTTCGAAGTCCTCCACCACCACGTCCAGCGCCGGGATCGCGCTCGGCTGTTCGTCCAGCATCGCCTCGACGGCGCTGGCGGCGGCGCTGGCGATCGACAGCCGGGCCAGCCGGGCATAGACCCGGCCGGCGCCGTTGCCCGAGGGCTGGCGGTACTCGACATAGCCGCCGAGCTCGTCGGCGTCGACATTGCCGCGCCAGAGCAGTCCCTCGCGCGTCCCGCCCACCACCAGGTTGTGGAGCGTGCGGCCATCGACGGTGAGTTCGCGCGCCCGCAGCGCCAGCCTGGTGGGCAGGTAGCCCAGGCCGTCGATGGCCGCGGTCGCGCCGCGCGGAGCCGGGGACGCCGTCGCGGCGGGGGCCGAGGTCGGTGCGGATGCCACGGCAGGTGCAGATGCGGCGGCCGGCGCGGATGCGGGGGCAGGTGCGGACGCGGGAGCCGACACGGCAGCGGCCGCCGCGTGGCCCACCACCCCGTCCAGTGCTTCCTCCCAGGCGTCGATGTTGGCCACGCCCAGCACCAGGTTGGCGGCCACGCCCTGTTCGGGCAGGGCGACCGACTCGCCGGGCGGCAGGCCGACCGCGATCGTGCCGCGCAGCACCCGCGGCTCGGCGCCCGAAACGTCGCGCACGTAGCGGACCGCCAGGGCGCGGCCGATCTCCACCGACAGCTGGTCGACCGGCTCGCCCTCGCGCAGCCGTGCGTTCTCGTAGCGCAGCGGCAGGACGGCGTCGGGTGCCTTGTTCAGCGGCGGCGGCAGGTTCAGGCCCAGGCCCTGCAGCGAGCTGGTGAGCTGGATCTCGGGGCTGCCGCCCCGGCGGAAGGTGAGCGTGCCGGCGTAGGCGGCGCTGCCGCTGGCCTGGCGCGCCAATCGGGCCACCCCGCCCAGCTCGCGCGCCTGGCGCAGGCCCTCGGCGCTGGCGACGCCCTGCACCCGCAGCACGACGGCGCTGTCGCCGTTGCTGCCTCGGGTGCCGCCCTCCACCCGCAGGTCGCCGCCAAAGGCGCGCGCCTGCGTGCCGGTGAGCGAGAACCCGCGCTCGTTGAACGACACCGTTCCGCGGGCCCGGCCCAGCGCCGGGCTGTCGGGGGTGATCTGCAGGTCGTTGCCGGCCAGCACCACCGAGCCCTGCACCCGGCTGCGTTCGAGCTGGGCGATCGGCAGCGACAGCTTCAGCCGCACCTCCGCCGGGCCGTTGGCGGTGGCGCGGGCCAGCGCGTCCTGGGCCAGCGCCGACACCGGCGAGCGCTGCACCACCTGCAGCGCCTCGGCGAGCGGCCCGCGCACCTCGCCGCTGACCTCCACCGTGCTGCGCGCCAGGTCGGCGACCTCGGCGTCGGCTTTCACCCGCAGGCCCGGCGCGCCGGCGAAGCGGCCGTCGGCATGGACCACCCGCAGGCTGGTGCGGTCGAACACCAGCTGGCCGGACAGCTGCGTGAGCACCGGCCACGGCAGCGCGCCCGGCTTGGCCGGCGCCCGCGGGGCGAAGGCGTAGGTGGCGTTGCGCACCTGCGCCGTCACCTTGAACTCGCCGGACTTGCCCTGGGCGAACGGGAACTCGCGCAGGTCGCCCTTCAGGCGGAACCGGGCCTCGCTCACCTCGGCCTGCTGCACCGCCTCGCGCACGTAGCTGCGCGCCGTCTGCGGCAGCCGCAGCGGCAGGTAGCGCCAGACCCGGCTGCCGTCGGCGCGCGCCAGGCTGCCCTGCAGGTCGAGGACGCCCGGATAGCGGTGGGCCGGGTCGTCGCCGGTGCGCCAGGAGCCCTGGGCCTCGCCCTGGGCGTCGGCATTGGCGAACTTCAGGTTGCTGGCGGTGACCGCCAGCCGGCTGCCGGTGCGCTGCCACTGCAGGTCGCCGCTGAACCGGGCGAACGGCAGCAGCGGTTCCTCGAACACGCCGGGCAGCTCGAGCGCGCCGTCCTGCATGGTCAGCCTGGCCCGGCCGCCGGCCTCGCTCAGGTCGAACTCGGCCGCCAGGTTGCGCACGCCCGGCGTGCCCGCGACCGGGCGGCCGCCGGCCGGCGGCTGCGGCGCCGGCACCGCGGCCACGTGCAGGCCGCTCAGGCGGCCTTTGGCCTGGTAGGACGTCGGCGCCTGCACCGGCCCCTGCCAGCGCGCCTGCAGCGTCTCGACCACACCGCGCGGCGCGTGCGTGGCCAGGGCGGCGTGGGTCGCCGCCCCCAGCGGCAGCCGCTCGGCCAGCGCCCCCAGCGCCGCCAGGTCGAGGCGGTCGGCGCGCACCTCGCCGCTCTCGGGTCGCCTGGCGCCGGCCGGGGTCCAGCCGACGAACACGTTGCCGCCCGGCCAGCGCTGGCCGTCGGCGGTGACGAACTGCAGGTCGCGGGCCTCGACCTCGACCCCCTCGCCGACCCGCCGGGCGGCGATGCGGCCGGCCAGCGAGGCCAGCGCCAGCGGCTGCAGCCCGGGCGCCAGGCGGGTCGAGACGCCGGCCACCGCCAGGTCGGCGACGGCACCGGTGACCTCGCCGGCGGCGATGTCGACCCAGGCCCGCACGGCGCCGTGGCCGCCTTCGAGGCGCGCGTCGATCGGCGTGTAGCGGCGCAGTTCGCCGAGCTCGATGCGGCCAAACGCGCCATGGAACTGGCCGTCCCAGTCCTGCCAGCGACCGGGGTGGGTGGACAGGAACGGCTGGCGGAACGCGCCGACCAGCGTGAAGCGGTCGCCCACCGCCGCGGGCGGCGTGGCGTCGAGGCGGATCGCGTGCCGGCGGGCGGTGTTGCGCACCACCAGGTCGACGCCGGCGAGCACCAGTTCCGGCGCCTGCCGCATCTCGTCGGTCCAGTGCAGCTGGCCGCCGCGCAGCACGATCTCGGCCTGCTCGAACACCCAGTCGGCGGCGCCGCCGTCGTCGCGGCCACCGCGCGTCACGTCCAGGCCGGCGACCAGCACCCGGCCGTCGACGGTGCGCCGGATGTCCAGCACCGCGCCCTCGATGTACAGCTGGTCGAAGCCGCGGTGCCAGAGCGACCGCGGCGACAGCGCGGTGACCACGCGCGGCAGCCGCAAGGCCTCGCGGCCCTGCGGGTCGAGCAGCACGACGCCGTCGAATTCGACCGTCGGGATCAGGCCCTCGCTGCGCGCGCTGACGGCGCCGATGCGCACGGGCACCCCCAGGACCCGCGTGGCCTGGGCTTCCAGCACGGGGCGCCAGTCGCTGATTCGCGGCACAATCCAGCCGTGCAAAGCGCCCCAGCCCAGCGCCAGCAGCAGCCAGAAGGCGGCCAGCAGCCATAGTGCCCCCTTCGCGCAGGCGGCATAGAACTTCAGCAGGCGCGATGGAAGGGGCGGCGAATCGTTCATGAAAGACGACGATGTGGCAGGAATTATGAGCGCCGGCTCCGGCACCGCCCCGGAGCCGGGCAGCCCGGTCCTGCCGGGCGCAGGACGGCTGGTGCAAGGTGAGATGGCCCCGCCGGCCGCGGGTTCCGCCCATTCCCGCTTCGTGCAACGGATCCGGCGCCGCTACGCGCAGGAGCTGGCCCTGCTGCCGCCGGGCGTGCCCGGCCGCGAGGCCCTGCGGTCCACCTGCGAGGCCCTGCGCCAACGCGGCCACCCGCTCGGCGACGCGCTGCGCATCCTGCGCCAGCTGGTGCTGGAGCGGCTGGCGCGCCTCGACTGCGAGGAGCACGCCTCGCTGCGCGCGGTCACCCTGGCGGTGACCCACCTGGCCGAATTCACCCTCGACGCCGCCTGCCGGCAGGCGCTGGCCGACCTCGACGCGGTGCACGGCGAGCCGCGCGGGGCCGACGGCCGGCGCGCCCAGCTGTGGATCGTCGGCATGGGCAAGCTGGGGGCCCGCGAACTCAACGTGTCGAGCGACATCGACCTGGTGTACGTGTACGACCAGGACGGCGAGACCGACGGCGTCGACGGCCGCGGCCGCATCAGCCACCAGGAGTACTTCGCCAAGGCGGTCAAGGCCGTCTACGGCCTGATCGGCGACACCACCGAGCACGGCTTCGTGTTCCGGGTCGACCTGGCGTTGCGCCCGAACGGCAACTCGGGACCGCCGGCGGTCTCGCTGGATGCGCTGGAGGAGTATTTCGTCGTCCAGGGCCGCGAGTGGGAGCGCTTCGCCTGGCTCAAGAGCCGGGTGGTGGCGCCGCGCGGCGCCATCGAGGACGGCTCGGCCCAGGCGCTGCGCGCCGTGGTGCTGCCGTTCGTGTTCCGCCGCTACCTGGACTACAGCGTGTTCGACTCGCTGCGGGTGCTGCACCGCCAGATCCGCGAGCATGCCGCCCGGCGCAGTGCCGGCCGCCCCGGGCGCGCCAACGACGTCAAGCTGTCGCGCGGCGGCATCCGCGAGATCGAATTCATCGTGCAGCTGCTGCAGGTGGTGCGCGGCGGCCAGTTCCCCGAACTGCGCACCCGCCCGACGCTGGACGCGCTGGAACGGGTCGCAGCCGCCGGCCTGATGCCGGCGGCCACCGCCCAGGGGCTGGCGCACGCCTACGAGTTCCTGCGCCGGGTCGAGCACCGCATCCAGTACCTGGACGACCGCCAGACGCACGTGCTGCCGCTGGGCTGCGGCCAGGACGGCGAGGAGGGCGAGCGCGACCTCAACTGGATCGCCCGCAGCATGGGCTACCCGGACGGCTGCCCGTTCCTGCACGAGCTGGACAGCCAACGCGAGTTCGTGGCCCAGGAATTCGACACCCTGCTGGGCGGCACCCAGTCCGAATGCCGCGGCTGCGCCGGGCCGCGCGGTCGCGCCCAGCCGCCCACCCTGGACGAGCTGTGCGAACGGCTGCCGGCGCCGGTGCGCGAGCGCATCGAGCGCTGGCGCGACCACCCGCGCGTGCTGGCGCTGCGCGAGGACGCCCGCCACCGCCTCGGCCGGCTGGTGGCACGCACCGCCGACTGGCTGCTCGAGGGCCGGGTCTCGGAAGAGGCGGCGCTGCGCATGGCCGACTGGCTGGAGCCGCTGCTGCGGCGCGAGAGCTACCTGGCCCTGCTGCTGGAGCGGCCCAACGTGCACGAGCGGCTGCTGCGCCTGCTGGGCGCGGCCAAGTGGCCGGCGCGCTACCTGCTGCGCCACCCGGGCGTCATCGACGAGCTGGCCAGCAACGCCATGGTGTCCGAGCGCTTCGACGCCGCCGCCTTCGCCCAGGACCTGCAGGACCGGTGCGCGGCCCTGCGCCGCACCGGCGAGGACGACGACGAGGCCCTGCTCAACCTGCTGCGCCGCGCCCACCACGCCGAGGTGTTCCGCACCCTGGCGCGCGACATCGAGGGGCGCCTGACCGTCGAGCAGGTGGCCGACGAGCTGAGCGCGCTGGCCGACGCCGTGCTGCGCGTCACGGCGCTGTGGTGCTGGGAGCGGCTGAGGGCGCGCCACCGCGACACGCCGAGCTTCGCCATCATCGGCTACGGCAAGCTGGGCGGCAAGGAACTGGGCTACGGCAGCGACCTCGACATCGTGTTCGTGTTCGAGGACGAGGACGAGCGCGCCCCCGAGATCTACGGCGCCTTCGTGCGCAAGCTGATCAACTGGCTGACCACCAAGACCGGCGAGGGCGACCTGTACGAGATCGACACCGCGCTGCGCCCGAACGGCAGCTCGGGCCTGCTGGTCACCACCTTCGCCGCCTACGCCAAGTACCAGGAAGGCCGCGGCAGCAACACCGCCTGGACCTGGGAACACCAGGCCATGACGCGGGCGCGCTTCGTGCTCGGTGAGGCGGCGCTGGCCGGCCGCTTCGACGCCGTGCGCGAAGCCGTCATCGCCGCCCCGCGCGACGTCGGCCGGCTGCGCGAGGAGATCGTGGCGATGCGCCAGCGGGTGCGCGCCGCGCATCCGATCAAGCCCGGCTGGTTCGACGTCAAGCACAGCCCGGGGGGCATGGTCGACGCCGAGTTTGCGGTCCAGTACCTGGTGCTGTCCTGTGCGGCCGCCCATCCCGAGCTGGTGCCCAACGTGGGCAACATCGCGCTGCTGCAACGGGCCGAGGCGGCCGGCCTGCTGCCCCCGGGCGTCGGCGACGCCGCCGCCCGTGCCTACCGCGAACTGCGACGGGTCCAGCACCAGGCGCGCCTGGACGAGGCCGCCACCCAGGTCGCCGTGCTGTCGACAGAACGCGACGCCGTGCTGGCGTTGTGGCGGCACCTCTTCACGTCCTGACCCCATCCGTCGGCCCGGTCGGGCCGCGTTCAGGTTTCTGCAAGCCCATCCGCTAGACTTTACAGTCGAGTTACAAAAGTTTTCTTTTCGGCAGGGCTTCCCGCATGGCTACATCCACTTTCGACCGCTTGGCGGCCCTCGTCGCCCAACAGCACGCGGTCGACCCCACCGCCCTGACCCCGGCCACCGGCCTGGCCGACGCCGGCCTCGATTCGCTGGCCGTGGCCGAACTGCTGTTCACCATCGAGGACACCTTCGGCGTGAACCTGGGCGACATGGACGTCACCGACGTGCCGGCCACCGTCGGCGAGGTGGTCGCCCTGATCGACAGCAAGCTGGCGCCGGCATGACCGGCGCCGACGCCGAGGCCTGGATCACCGGCATCGGCATCCTGGGTCCGCAGGGCTGCGGCTGGGACGCCGTGGTGCGCGGGCTGCAGCAGCCGACGCCGCTGTTCCAGCCGGTCCCGCCGGCCTGGCAGGCCGAGCCCGGCGTGCCGGCCGCGTGGACGGCGCCGCTGGCCGCCGACGCCGAGGCGGCGCTGCAGCCGTTCGACACCGCCAGCGCCGACCGCGCCTGCGCGATGGCGCTGGCCGCCGCCGACCAGGCCTGGCGCCAGGCCGGCGCCGAGCCGCAGCCGCGCCGCGGCGGCGTCTGGTGGGGCACCGGCATGGGCGGCGCGCAGAGCACCGAACAGAGCTACCGCCGCTTCCTGCTCGAGCGCGCCGCGCTGCGGCCGATGACGGTGCCGCGCATCATGGCCAGCTCGCCGGCGGCGCAGATCGCCACCCGGCACGGCCTGCGCGGCCCCAACCTCACCTATGCGATCGCCTGCGCCTCGGCCGCCACCGCCATCGGCGAGGCGCTGCTCGCGCTGCGCGTCGGCCGCGTCGACCTCGCCATCGCCGGTGGCAGCGAATCGATGCTGCAGGCCGGCGTGCTGGCCGGCTGGCAGGGCCTGCGCGTGCTGTCGACGCTGCGCCAGGCCGAGACCGCCGCGCAGGCCTGCCGGCCGTTCGGCGCCGGCCGCAGCGGCCTGGTGCTCGGCGAAGGCGCCGCCGCACTGGTGCTGGAGCGGCCCGCCAGCGCGCGCGCCCGCGGCGCCCGCCCGCTCGCCATCCTGGCCGGCTACGGCAGCAACTGCGACGCCGCGCCCTCGCTGGTGCACCCCCAGGCCGACGGCGAGGCCGACGCCATGCGGCAGGCGCTGGCCGATGCCGGCGCCCCGGCCGACGCCGTCGGGCTGGTCAACGCGCACGGCACCGGCACCGACGCCGGCGACGTCGCCGAGGCCGAGGCCCTGGCGGCGGTGTTCGGCACCGGCCGGGCGGCCCCGGCGGTCTGCGCCACCAAGTCGCACCACGGCCACCTGCTGGGGGCCGCCGGCGCGATGGAAGCGGTGGTGAGCATCGCCAGCCTGGTCCACCAGCTGGTGCCCGCCACCCTGGGCGCCGAGCCGCGCGACCCGCGCTGCGCCCACCTGCAGCTGGCCGCGCAGCCCACCGGCCGCCCGCTCGACTGGGTGCTGTCCAACTCGTTCGCTTTCGGCGGCGCCAACGTCTCGCTCCTGTTCGGCCGCGCGCCGGCCTGAGCGCGCCGCCGGCCGCTGCCGCCCATCCCGTTTCCTTCTTCCTCCACTGTTGTTCTTCTGGTGACCGCATGCGACTGCTGCTGACGGGTGCGACCGGTTTCGTCGGGGGTGCGGTCGCGGCCGCACTGGCCGGCCGGGACCTGCTCGCGTCCACCGTGTTCCTGGTGCGCGCCGCCACCCCGGCCGAGGGCGCCCGCCGGGTGAGCGCCAACCTGGCCCGCTTCGGCGTCGAGACCGCCATCACGCCCGACCAGGTGGTGCTGGGCGACCTCACCGAGCCGCAGGCGTTCGCCGCCGCGCCCGGCCTCGACGGCCTGACCCAGGTGATCCACTGCGCGGCGCTGGCGACCTTCTCGACCAACCCGGCCATCTGGGCCCACAACGTCGACGGCACGCTGGCGCTGGCGCGGGCCGTGCACGCCCGCTCGCCGGGCCTGCGCCGCTGGGTGCAGGTCGGCACCGCGATGTGCTGCGGCCCCGGGCTGCCCTCGCCGGTGGCCGAGTCGTGGGAGGCCGGCCGCGACGAGGAGGCCCACCTGGTGCCCTACACGCGCTCCAAGATCGCGGCCGAACTGGCGCTGCGCGAGCTGCCCGGCTTCCCGCTGGTGGTGGCCCGGCCGTCCATCGTGGTCGGCCACAGCCGCCTGGGCTGCGCGCCCTCGCCCAGCATCTTCTGGGTGCTGCGCATGGCGTTCGCGCTCGAGCGCTTCACTTGCTCGCCGGCCGAGCGGATCGACATCATCCCGTCCGACTGGTGCGGCGAGGCGCTGGTGTCGCTGGCGCTGGCGCCGCGGCTGGCGCACGACCTGTACCACCTGTCGGCCGGCGGCCGCTCGAACCGCTTCGACGAGATCGACGTCGCCTACGCGCAGGCCAGCGGCCGCGAACCGGTGCTGCCGCGCTACCAGCAGGTCGCCGTGGACGAGCTGCGCAGCCTGGTGCCGCTGTTCGAGCAGCGCCTGGGCCGGGTCAACCGGCTGCTGATCCTGCGCGCCCTGACGCTGTACGGCGCCTTCGCCCAGCTCAACTACGTGTTCGACAACCAGCGCCTGCTGGCCGAGGGCGTTCCGCCGCCACCGCCGTTCGCCGACTACCTCGCGGCCTGCGTGCGCAGCAGCGAGCACGTGCCGATGACCGAGCAGATGGCGGCCGACTTCAAGTAGCGCGGCGGGCGGGCGCGGGCTCCCGCCCGGCGTTCGGTCCCGGCTGGCGCGCGTGATGTAATCCCTCGGCTCCGGCCGGCGCGAGGCGCGCCCCGCGTCCCCCGGCCGCAGGCCCGGCGGCGGCGTGCCGCCGGCCCAGGAACCGATCCCGATGACCCGCTCCGCCCGCTCCGCGCTGCGGCCCGCCCTGCTGCTCGGGCCGGTGCTGCTGGCCGCCTGCGCCGCCGCGCCGCCGCTGACGCCGCCCCGCGCGCTGGCCGAGCTGGCCCCGGCCGGCTGGCAGGCGCCGTTGCCGCACGCCGGCGAACCGGCCGCGATCGCCCGCTGGTGGCAGGGCTGGGACGATCCGGTGCTGGCCCGGGTGGTCGATGCCGCCCAGGCCGCCAGCCCCACGGTGGCGCAGGCGCGCACCCGCATCGCCCAGGCCCGGGCCGAGCGCATCGGCGCCGGCGCGGCGCTGCTGCCGCGCGTCGACGGCATCGCCTCGGCCAGCCGGGCGATCACCAGCCCGCTCTTCCCCAGCCCGGCGACCACGCTGCAGGCCGGCCTGCAGGCCAGCTGGGAACTCGACCTGTTCGGCGGCCTGGCCCAGGGCCGCACCGCCACCGACGCCCGCCTGCTCGGCGCCCAGGCCGGCTGGCACGAGGCGCGGGTCAGCGTCGCCGCCGAGGCGGCAGGCAGCTACATCGCCGTGCGCACCTGCGACGCCCTGGCGGCGGTGACGCGCGACGACGCCGGCTCGCGCGCCGAGACCGCCCGCCTGACCCGGCTGGCGGCCAATGCCGGCTTCCAGGCCCCGGCCGACGCCGCGCTGGCCGACGCCAGTGCCGCCGACGGCGCGGTGCGGCTGGCGCAGCAGGACGCCCAGTGCGCGCGCGACCGCCACGCCCTGGCCGCGCTCACGGCGATCGACGAGCCCACCCTGCGCCAGCTGCTCGCCACGGCGCCCGGCGAACTGCCGGCCCCGCCCGCCATCGAGGCCGTGCCGGCGCGCCTGCTGGCCCAGCGCCCCGACCTCTACACGGCCGAGCGCGACGTGGTGGCCGCTGCCGCCGATGTCGGCCAGGCCGATGCGCAGCGCTACCCGCGCGTGACGCTGGGCGGCTCGGTGACGCGGGTGCGCTTTTCCTTCCTCGGCACCGACAGCACGCTGAACACCTGGTCGGCCGGACCGCTGGCGCTGTCGCTGCCGCTGTTCGACGGCGGCGTGATCGGCGCCAACATGGATGCCGCCCGGGCGCGCTACGACGAGGCGGTGAGCGTCTACCAGGCCCGCCTGCGGCAGGCAGTGCGCGAAGTCGAGTCGGCGCTGGTCGACCTGGACAGCACCCGCCAGCGCGAGAGCGACGCCGCCCGCGCCGTCGAGGGCTTCCGCATCTCGTTCATCGCCGCCGAGGCACGCTGGCGCAGCGGCCTGGGCAGCCTGATCGATCTGGAGCTGCAGCGCCGCACGCTGCTCACCGCCCAGAGTTCCTGGGTGACGCTGCAGCAGGAACGCGCCGCCGCCCTGGTGGCGCTGTACCGCGCCACCGGCGGCGGCTGGTCGCGCGAGGACGTCGCGGCCGCGGCCCCCACCACCCCGGAGACCCGATGACCCGCCTCGCCCCGTCCTGGACCCGCCGCCTCGCCGCCGGCCTGGCCCTGCCGGCCACCCTGCTGGCCGCCTGCGGCGACGGCGGCGGTGCCACCGGCGGCCCGGCACTCGCGGCCTCGGCCGCACGGCCGGCACTGACCGTGGCCACGGCCACTCCCGAGCGGGTGACGCTGCCCGTCACGCTGGCCGCCAACGGCAACATCGCCGCCTGGCAGGAGGCCAGCATCGGCGCCGAGACCAACGGCCAGCGCCTGACCGAGGTGCTGGCCGGCGTCGGCGACACGGTGAAGAAGGGCCAGGTGCTGGCCACCTTCTCCACCGCCACCCTGGGCGCCGAGGCGGCGCAGACGCGCGCCGCGCTGGCCGAGGCCGAGGCGGCGGCCGCCGATGCCGCCGCCAATGCGCAGCGCGCGCGCACGCTGGAGGAGACCGGCGCCCTGTCGGCCTCGCAGATCAACCAGTACCTCACCGCCGCCAAGACCGCGCAGGCCCGGGTCGAGGCGGCGCGCTCCACCGTCGAGGCGCAACAGGCGCGGCTGGCGCAGAGCAAGGTGCTGGCGCCGGACGACGGCGTGATCTCGGCCCGCACCGCCACCGTCGGCGCGGTCGTCGCCGCCGGCACCGAGCTGTTCCGACTGATCCGGCAGGGCCGGCTCGAGTGGCGCGCCGAAGTCACCTCCAGCGAGCTGGGCCGCATCACGCCCGGCACCCTGGCGCACGTGACGGCGGCCAGCGGGGCGCGGCTGGAAGGCCGGGTGCGCACGCTGGGCGCGGCGGTCGATCCGCAGACCCGCGCGGCCCTGGTGTACGTCGACCTGCGGCCGCTGCCCGGGCCGGCGGCCGGCAGTGCCCGCGCCGGCATGTACGCGCGCGGCGAGTTCCAGCTCGGCAGCACGCAGGCGCTGACGGTGCCGCAGGCGGCGGTGGTGGTGCGCGAGGGCTTCAGCTACGTGATGCGCGTGCAGCCCGACAACCGGGTGGCGCAGCTGAAGGTGCGCACCGGCCGGCTGGTGGGCAACCGGGTCGAGATCCTGGAGGGCCTGCCGGCCGACGCCCGGGTGGTCGCCGCCGGCGGCAGCTTCCTCAACGACGGCGACCTGGTGCGGCTGGCGCAGCCCGGCGCGCCGGCGGCAGCCGCGCCGGCCTCCGCCGCCTCGACGGTCAAATGAGCCAGCCATGCTGAACGTCTCGTCGTGGACGATCCGCAACCCGATCCCGTCGGTGCTGCTGTTCATGCTGCTCACCTTCGCCGGCCTGCTCGGGTTCCGGCTGATGAAGGTGCAGAACTTCCCCGACATCGACCTGCCCACGGTGAGCGTCAGCGCCTCGCTGCCGGGCGCCTCGCCGTCCCAGCTGGAGACCGACGTCGCGCGCAAGGTCGAGAACGCCATCGCCAGCGTGCAGGGCCTCAAGCACATCACCACCCGGGTCACCGACGGCGGCGTCTCGATCACGGCCGAGTTCCGGCTGGAAAAGCCGGTGCAGGAAGCGGTCGACGACGTGCGCTCGGCGGTGCAGCGGGTGCGCGCCGAGATGCCGTCGGACCTGCGCGACCCGGTGGTGACCAAGCTCGACCTGGCCGGCCAGCCGGTGCTGGCCTACACCGTCGCCTCCAGCAAGCTCGACGAAGAGGCGCTGTCCTGGTTCGTCGACAACGAGATCTCGCGCCGGCTGCTGGCCGTCAAGGGCGTGGGCGCGGTCAACCGGGTCGGGGGCGTCACGCGCGAGATCCGCGTCGCCCTCGACCCGCGCCAGATGCAGGCGCTCGGCGTCACGGCGGCCGAGGTGTCGCGCCAGCTCGGCCAGGTGCAGGTGGAAAGCGCCGGCGGCCGCACCGACCTGGGCGGCAGCGAGCAGCCGGTGCGCACGCTGGCGACCGTGCGCAGCGCGGCCGAGATCGCCGCCATCGAACTGTCGCTGCCCGGCGCGACCAGCAACGGCGACGTGCGGCGGGTGCGCCTGGACCAGGTGGCCCAGGTGAGCGACACGGTGGCCGAGCCGCGCGCCGCCGCCCTGCTCGACGGCAAGCCGGTGGTCGGCTTCGAGGTCTCGCGCAGCCGCGGCGAGAGCGAGGTGGCGGTGGGCGCCGGGGTGCGGCGCGCCCTGGCCGAGCTGCAGGCGCAGCGGCCCGACCTGCAGCTGACCCAGGCGTTCGACTTCGTGACCCCGGTGCAGGAGGAGTACGAGGGCTCGCTGCACCTGCTGTACGAAGGGGCGGCGCTGGCGGTGATCGTGGTCTGGCTGTTCCTGCGCGACTGGCGCGCCACCTTCGTCTCGGCGGTGGCCCTGCCGATGTCGGTCATCCCGGCCTTCCTGGGCATGTACCTGCTGGGCTTCTCGATCAACGTGGTCACGCTGCTGGCGCTGTCGCTGGTGGTCGGCATCCTGGTCGACGACGCGATCGTCGAGGTCGAGAACATCGTGCGCCACCTGCGCATGGGCAAGCGCCCGTTCGAGGCCGCGATGGAGGCGGCCGACGAGATCGGGCTGGCGGTGATCGCCACCACCTTCACCCTCATCGCCGTGTTCCTGCCGACCGCCTTCATGAGCGGCATTGCCGGCAAGTTCTTCAAGCAGTTCGGCTGGACCGCCGCGCTGGCCGTCTTCGCCTCGCTGGTGGTGGCGCGCATGCTGACGCCGATGATGGCCGCCTACCTGCTGCGGCCGATCGCGCACCCCGGGCGCGATCCGGCCTGGCTCACCACCTACATGCGCTGGGTGGCCTGGTGCACCCACCACCGCCTGGTCACGCTGATCGCCGCCACCCTGTTCTTCTTCGGCTCGATCGCCCTGGTGCCGCTGCTGCCGACCGGCTTCATCCCGCCGGACGACAACTCGCAGACCCAGGTGAACCTGGAACTGCCCCCCGGCAGCACGCTGGCGCAGACCCGCCAGTCGGCCGAGCACGCGCGCCAGCTGCTGGCGACGCACATCCCCGAGGTGCGCAGCGTCTACACCACCATCGGCGCCGGCACGGCCGGGGCCGATCCGTTCGCGCCCCAGGGTGCGGCCGAGACCCGGCGCGCCACCCTCACCGTGCTGCTGGCCGAACGCGGCACCCGGGAGCGCAAGCAGGCGGTGGAGAACCGCATCCGCCAGGCCCTGACCGAGCTGCCGGGCGTGCGCTCGCGGGTCGGGCTGGGCGGTTCGGGCGAGAAGTACGTGCTGGTGCTGACCGGCGAGGACCCGCAGGCGCTGCAGACCACGGCGCTGGCGGTGCAGAAGGACCTGCGCACCATCCCCGGGCTGGGCGAGGTGTCGTCCTCGGCCAGCCTGATCCGGCCGGAGATCGCGGTGCGGCCCGACTTCGCCCGCGCCGCCGACCTGGGCGTGACCAGCGCCGCCATCGGCCAGACGCTGCGCATCGCCACGCTGGGCGACTACGACGTGTCCCTGCCCAAGCTGAACCTCTCGCAGCGCCAGGTGCCGATCGTGGTTCGGCTGGCCGACGAGGCGCGCCAGGACCTGTCGATGCTGGAACGGCTGGCGGTGCCCGGCAGCCGCGGCCCGGTGATGCTCGGCCAGGTGGCGACGCTGGAGCTGGCCGGCGGGCCGGCGGTGATCGACCGCTACGACCGCTCGCGCAACATCAACTTCGAGGTCGAGCTGTCCGGCCTGCCGCTGGGCGAGGTGACCAAGGCGGTGCAGGCCCTGCCGTCGCTGCGCAACCTGCCGGCCGGCGTGAAGGTGGCGGAGGTCGGCGACGCCGAGGTGATGGGCGAGCTGTTCGCCAGCTTCGGGCTGGCCATGCTGACCGGCGTGCTGTGCATCTACGTCGTGCTGGTGCTGCTGTTCAAGGACTTCCTGCACCCGGTGACCATCCTGGCCGCGCTGCCGCTGTCGCTGGGCGGCGCCTTCGTCGGCCTGCTGGTGGCGCAGAAGAGCTTCTCGATGCCGTCGCTGATCGGGCTGATCATGCTGATGGGCATCGCGACCAAGAATTCCATCCTGCTGGTGGAGTACGCCATCGTCGCCCGCGAGCACGGCATGAGCCGCTGGGACGCGCTGATGGACGCCTGCCACAAGCGGGCCCGGCCCATCATCATGACCACCATCGCCATGGGCGCCGGCATGCTGCCGATCGCCGTCGGCTTCGGCACCGCCGACCCGAGCTTCCGCTCGCCGATGGCGATCGCGGTGATCGGCGGCCTGATCACGTCGACGGTGCTCAGCCTGCTGGTGATCCCGGTGGTGTTCACCTACGTCAACGACGTGGAGCACTTCGTCCGCCGCCAGCTGCAGCGGCTGCACCGGCGGCATCCGCCGCCGGCAGCGACGCCGGCGCCGCTGGCCGACGCGGCGCCGCGCGACTAGCCGCGCACCGCCAGCGGCCGGCGCGCCACCGGCAGCCGCATCGCCACGCCCAGCCGGTTCCAGGCGTTGATCTGGGCGAGCGAGAAGGTCAGGTCGGCGATCTCGGCGTCGCTGAAGTGCGGCCGCAGCGCATCGAAGCTGGCCTGCGGCGCGTGGCTGTCGGCCAGCAGCGTCAGGTCCTCGGCCCATTGCAGCGCGGCGCGCTCGCGCGGGGTGTACAGCGGCAGCTCGCGCCAGGCCGGCAGGCCCAGCAGGCGCTGCAGCTCCTCGCCGGCCGCCAGCGCCTCGCGCGTGTGCATGTCGAGGCAGTACGCGCAGCCATTGAGCTGCGACACGCGCACGTGCAGCAGGGCCTGCAGGGCCTTGCCGAGCGGCGAGCGCTGCAGCACCTCGCTGACGCCGAGCATGGCGCGGAAGGCGTCGGGGGCGAGCTGGGTGTGGGGGAGGCGGGCAGTGTCCACGGAGCGTCCTTTCAAAGTGGTGTCACTGCTCAAGACGCGCCGGCCCGCCCGCCTGTGACAGGTGCGCGCGCACCCGTGCCAATTTGTCGGGGTTGCGCTGCACGAACACGGCGGCGATGCGGCCGGCCTGCACCTCGAAGGCCTGCACCGATTCGAGTTCGCCGTCGATCCAGCGCGCCAGTCCCGGCTGGCCGTTCACCCGCACCGGCTGGTAGCGCACCCCGGCCCCGAGCCGCAGGAACGTGGCGTAGTACAGCTGCGCGAGGCGCTGGCCGCCCTGCAGCAGGTGGCCGAACGCGCGGACCTTGCCGCCGCCGTCGCTCACCAGCTGGGCGTCGGGCGCCATCAGGTCGCGCAGGCCGGCCAGGTCGCCCCGGGTGGCGGCGGCCGCGAAGGCCTCCAGCAGCCGCTGGTGCTCAAGCGGATCGACCACCTGCGCCGGCCGCGCCGCCCGCACCCGCTCGCCGGCGCGGTGCACCAGCTGGCGGCAGGCCGCCTCGGTCTTGCCCAGCATGGCCGCCAGGTCGGGGTAGTCGACATCGAACACCTGGCGCAGCACGAAGGCGGCGCGCTCGTGCGGTGCCAGCTGCTCCAGCAGCCGCAGCAGCGCGACCGAGACCTGGTCGGCCCGCTCCAGCAGCGCGTGCGGCGTGTCCTCGTCGGCCGCCTCGACCAGCGGCTCGGGCAGCCAGAAGCCGGTGTAGTGCTCGCGCTCGGCGCGCAGCGCGCGCAGGCGGTCGATGGCCAGCCGGGTGGTGACGGTCACCAGCCAGGCCTCGGGCGTGCGCAGGCTGTCGGTGTCGGATTCGTTCCAGCGCAGCCAGGCGTCCTGCAGCACGTCGTCGGCCTCGGCCGGCGAGCCGAGCATGCGGTAGGCGATGCCGAACAGGCGTCGGCGGTGCTGCTGGAAGGTGGCGGTGCGCTGGTCCATGGCGAAAGACGGACCGGCCGGCCGGCGTGTGACCGCTAGGCGCGGATTTTGCGCACCAGCGCGGTCGTCGAGTAGCCGCCGACGAACGGGATGGCCAGCGCGCGGCCACCCCAGCCCTGCACCAGCCGGGTCTCGGCCAGGGTCTCCATGGCGTAGTCGCCGCCCTTGACGTACAGGGCCGGCCGCAGCTCGTCCAGCAGCTGCACCGGCGTGTCCTCGTCAAACCAGGTGACCAGGCTCACGCTCTCCAGCGCCGCCAGCATCGCGGCCCGGTCCTGCTCGTTGTTCAGCGGCCGCTCCGGCCCCTTGCCGAGCCGGCGCGCCGAGGCGTCGGTGTTGACCGCGACCACCAGGCTGGCACCCAGGGCGCGTGCCTGCGCCAGGTAGGTGGCGTGGCCGCGGTGCAGGACGTCGAACACGCCGTTGGTGAAGACCACCGGCCCGGGCAGGGCGGCCACGGCGGCCGGGGCCTGCGCGCGCGCCACCACCTTGGCGAGAAAGGCCGGCGCGGTGGCCATGACCGTCACGCCGCGTGCGCGGCGGCGGTGCCCTGGGCCAGGACGGCCGTCAGTTCCTTGCGGTAGCGATTGAGCTCCTGCACGCTCTGGAAGCTGCGGTCCATCAGCAGACTGAGGTTGTGCAGGATGCGCTCGACCACCTTGGTCTCCCAGACCGCGTCGAACTTGATCTGGGTGTCCAGCCAGTGCTCCAGCCACTCGGGGTTGGGCAGCCGGCTCTGGATGGTGTCGCGCGGGAACAGCGACTTGTTCACGTGCAGGTTGGTCGGGTGCAGGGCCTGGGCCGTGCGGCGCGCGCTGGCCATCAGCACGCCGACCTTGGCGAAGGCGGCCTTGGCCTCGACGCCGAAGTTGTTGATGGCGCGCTTCATGTAGCGCAGGTAGGCGCCGCCGTGGCGCGCCTCGTCCTGGCTGAGGGTCTGGTAGATGTGCTTGATGACCGGTTCGGTGTGCCACTCGGAGGCGCGCCGGTACCAGTGGTTCAGCCGGATCTCGCCGCAGAAATGCAGCATCAGGGTCTCGAGGGCCGGCGCCGGCTCGAACTCGAAGCGGACCTCGTGCAACTCCTGCTCGCTGGGCACCAGTTCGGGGCGGAACCGCTTGAGGTACTCGATGAGCACCAGCGAGTGCTTCTGCTCCTCGAAAAACCAGATCGACATGAAGGCGGAGAAATCGCTGTCGTTGCGGTTGTCGCGCAGGAACATCTCGGTGGCCGGCAGCGCCGACCACTCGGTGATGGCGTTCATCTTGATGGTCTGCGCCTGTTCGTCGGTCAGCAGCGAGGCGTCGAACCGCTCCCAGGGAATGTCCTTGTCCATGTCCCAGCGTACGGACTCGAGTTGCTTGAACAGTTCTGGATAGAGCATGGGACGTTGTCGTTGGTATTGCGCAGATTTTAAGCGGGGGGCATGAAACGGTCTTGACAGCGTATCGGGATGGCACACGTCAGTCTGCGGCCGGGTCGCGCGCAGGGACACTCGGCGGCCCAGCCATTGGCCCGCCGCCCGAGTGCGCGCAGAATGCGTGCCACCCCCCTCCTGCCAGAAAGCCCCGCATGCGCACGACCCTGCTCGCCTGCCTGGTTGCCACCGTGGCGCTGGGCGGGGCGCCCACGCAAGCCCAGCCGGCGAAGCCGGGCGCCCCCGCGTCTGCCGCAGCCTGCCCTGCGCTGCTGAACCAGGAGTTCCCGCGCCTGCAGGACGAGAAGCCCCAGAACCTGTGCCAGTACGCGGGCAAGGTGCTGCTGGTCGTGAACACCGCCAGCTACTGCGGCTTCACGCCCCAGTACCAGGGGCTGGAGGCGCTGTACGGCCGCTACCGCGAGCGCGGGCTGGTGGTGCTGGGGTTCCCGTCCAACGACTTCGCGCAGGAGACCGGCAGCAACCGCGAGATCGCCGATTTCTGCGAGAGCACCTTCGGCGTCAAGTTCCCGATGTTCGGCAAGAGCGCGGTGCGCGGCCGCGACGCCAACCCGCTGTTCAAGGAACTGGCGGCCCGCACCGGGCGCGCGCCGGCGTGGAACTTCCACAAATACCTGGTGGCGCGCGACGGCACGGTCGTGGCCCAGTACTCCAGCCTCACCGCGCCGGACGACCGCGCCTTCGTCGCCGCGATCGAGAACCTGCTGGCCCGCTGACTGGCGGGTAGCCATCCGGACACGGCAGTCCGGGCCTGCTGACCGGCTCACAAAACTTTACCTGGCTCATGGCCTGCGGCACGGAACCCCGCGGGGCGCCGGCGTGTCTAGAGGGGCACGGAGCACGGCTCCAGAAGAATTCGGTTATTGCTGCGTAGCCTTCCGGCCCCTAGAGGACCGGCTGCAATCCCGGGGCGACTCTTCTCCTCCTCCCTCCCTCCCTCCTTCGTCCCGGGGCGCTTCGCAGCATTTTTCTCACGCCGCACACGCGGCATCCGGCGGCAGCGCGAGGGACCTGTCGCCGGCTTCGGCGGCTGCCGCCCACCCTCTGCGCGACCACGACGAGAGCCAGCAGCTAGCAGCAGGCAGCGGTCGGCGGCACCACCGCGGCATGCGCGCGCGGCGGCCTGCATGCATGGTTGGGGATCGATGCGCCGGGCAACCCTGGGCCGGCCGCGAGCGCGCGTGTCGAACGGCCGCCGGTGACCGGCGGGGTGCCCTCAGGCGGGCTTGGTGTCCTGGAAGCTGGTGCGCTGCATCAGCTTCTCGTGCAACCGCGCCAGGTTGGGGTAGGGCGTGCGCCAGTCGATGTCGGGGAAGCGGAAATCGAGGTAGCCCAGGGCGCAGCCGACCGCGATGTCAGCCAGGCTGAGATGGATGCCGGCGCAGAACGGCTTGTCGCCCAGGCCCTGGCTCATGGCCTTGACGCTGGCGTTGACCTTGCCGAGCTGGCGATCGATCCAGGCCTGGCTGCGCTGCGCCTTGGTGCGCGGCGCCCAGTTGGCCTCCAGCCGCGCCAGGATCGCGGCGTCGAGCACGCCGTCGGCCAGCGCCTCCCAGGTCTTGACCTCGGCGCGCTCGCGGCCGACCGCCGGAATGAGCTTGCCCACCGGCGACAGGGTGTCGAGGTACTCGACGACGACGCGCGAGTCGAACAGGGCCTCGCCGCCTTCCATGACGAGGCAGGGCACCTTGCCCAGCGGATTCGATTCGGTGATGGTGGTTTCGGCGGCCCAGACGTCTTCCTGCACGAACTGATAGTCGAGCTTCTTCTCCGCCATGACGACGCGCACCTTGCGGACGTAGGGGCTGGTCACGGCTCCGATCAGTTTCATGGGACTCTTGCTGTTGTGGGCCACGAACAATTTTAGGGGGAAGCCGTTTCCCCGCTGTGGCAGGGGTGCGACAGGGCCAGGCGCCCCGGCCCGCGCGAGCCGGCGCCTACAATTCGCCCTCCCGAACGGCCTGCCATGACGCTTTCCACCATCTCCGCGCTGTCCCCGCTGGACGGCCGCTACGCCGCGCGCCTGGCGCCCCTGCGACCGCTCATGAGCGAGCAGGGCTACATGCACCGCCGCGTGCAGGTCGAGGTCTGCTGGTTCATCGCCCTGTCCGACGCCGGCTTCGCCCAGTTCAAGCCGCTCACCCCGGGCGCCCGCACCTACCTGCTCGGGCTGGTCAAGAACTTCTCCGAGGCCGACGCGCTGGCGATCAAGGAGATCGAGAAGACGACCAATCACGACGTGAAGGCGGTCGAATACTGGATCAAGTCGAAATTCGAGGCCCGTCCCGAACTGCGGGCGGCGAGCGAATTCGTCCACTTCGCCTGCACCAGCGAGGACATCAACAACACCAGTCACGCGCTGCAGCTCAAGGGCGCGCGCGACCAGGTGCTGCTGCCGGGCCTGGACGGCCTGATCGCCACGCTGCGCGAGATGGCGCACGCCCACGCCGACGTGCCGATGCTCAGCCGCACCCACGGCCAGACCGCCAGCCCCACCACCGTGGGCAAGGAGATCGCCAACGTGGTCGTGCGGCTGGCCGCCGCCCGCGAACGCATCGCCTCCGTCCAGCTGCTCGGCAAGATGAACGGCGCGGTCGGCAACTACAACGCCCACCTGGCGGCCTGCCCCGATTTCGACTGGGAGGCGTTCAGCCGCAAAGTCGTCCAGTCGCCCGAACCGCTGGGCCTGGGCCTGACCTTCCAGCCGTACAGCATCCAGATCGAACCGCACGACTACATGGCCGAGCTGTTCGACGCGGTGGCGCGCACCAACACCATCCTGGTCGACTGGGCGCGCGACGTCTGGGGCTACATCAGCCTGGGCTACTTCAAGCAGCGGCTGCGTCCGGGCGAGATCGGCTCGTCGACCATGCCGCACAAGGTCAACCCGATCGACTTCGAGAACGCCGAGGGCAACCTGGGCCTGGCCAACGCGCTGCTGCGCCACCTGTCGGAGAAGCTGCCGGTCTCGCGCTGGCAGCGCGACCTGACCGATTCGACCGTGCTGCGCAACATGGGCGTGGCGCTGGGCTATGCGGTGCTGGCCTACCACTCGCTGGGCATCGGCCTGTCCAAGCTCGAGCTCAATCGCGAGGCGCTCGACGCCGACCTCGACAGCTCCTGGGAAGTGCTGGCCGAGCCGATCCAGACGGTGATGCGGCGCTACGGCGTGCAGGGCGCCTACGAGAAGCTCAAGGACGTGACGCGCGGCAAGACCGTGCGCGCCGAGGACCTGCACGGCCTGATCCGCTCGCTGGAGATCCCGCCGGAGGAGCGCGACCGCCTGCTGGCCATGACCCCGGCCAGCTACGTGGGCATGGCGGCCGACCTGGCACGGCGCGCCTGACGTGGCGCTCAAGTCCACCGTCTTCAAGGCGCAACTGGCGGTCGCCGACATCGACCACGGCTACTACGCCGACCACGCGCTGACGCTGGCGCGCCATCCCAGCGAGACCGACGAGCGGATGATGGTCCGCCTGGCCGCGCTGGCGCTCAACGCCCATGCGCTGCAGACCGAGTGCAACAGCGACGGCACGCTGGCCTTCGGCGCCGGCCTGTCCGACCCCGACGATCCCGACGTGCACCTGCGCGACTTCACCGGCCGCACCCGCCTGTGGATCGAGGTCGGCCAGCCCGAGGACAAGCCGATGGCGCGCGCCTGCTCCAAGGCCGACCGCGTGCTGCTGTACGCGTTCAGCCCCTCGGCCGAGATCTGGTGGCGCGGCATCGAGACCAAGCTGACCCGCCTGGACCGCCTGCAGGTCTGGCGCATCCCGACCGAGGCCGCGCAGGCGCTCGGGGCGCTGGCCGAGCGCTCGATGCAGCTGCAGGCCACCATCCAGGACGGCGCGCTGCTGCTGTCGAGCGGGACCGGCAGCGTCGAGGTGGAGCCGCTGCGCTGGAAGTGAGCCGGGCTCAGTCCGGCATCGGCCGGCCGCACTGCCAGCAACTGGCGAACCCGCCCTCGACCAACTCGCCGCAGGCGCAGGCCCAGCGCCGCTGCGGCGGCCGCTGCACCTCGCGCAGCATCTCGCGCGCCGCCGCCTCCTGCGTGACGTCGACCAGCCAGACCTCGGGCAGGCACTGGTCGGGCGGCAGCTCCCCGGCCGCGGCGCCCAGGAAGTAGCGGTTCAGGCAGGCGTCGAAGCCGGCCTGGCGCAGCATGTCGACCCACAGCGACGCGATGGCGATGTTGGGCGCCCGCGCCAGCCGCAGCATCAGTCCTTGCCTTCCGGCGGGGTGCCGCCGCCGGCCCTCTCGGCATAGCGGTTGAAGCGCCAGGCGTCACCGGCCAGCGTGATGCGGCGCCAGGTGGCGCGCTTTTCGGCCGGCGTCATCTCGGGCCAGTGCTGCACCTCCTCGAAGGTGCGGCCGCAGCCCTTGCAGTCGTCGTCGCCCTGGCTGGTGGAGCAGATCGCGATGCAGGGGGTGTCGGGCGTGCTGTCGTACCAGGTCCTCCAGGCCGCGTAGGCGGGCGCCGGGAAGCCGTGCTCGTCGGCCTCGTCCTCGTGGTAGTACACCATCAGCGCGTAGACCTCGGCCAGCGCGCGCAGCTCCGGAGCCAGCGTCACGCCGTCGGGCGAGGGCTTGCGCTCGCGCCAGAAATTGATCGCGGCCTCGATGTCGGTGATGTGGATGCCGGCCATGGGGGGCGACGATGATAGCCCGGCCGGGCGGCGGGACCGGATGCTATCCTCGCGCGCATGAAGCTGCTCGCCAAGTGGCTGCTCAGCGCGATGGCATTGTTGTTCGTCGCTTACGTCTACCACGGCGTCGAGGTGAAGAGTTTCACTTCCGCGCTGCTCGCCGCCCTTGTCATCGGCCTGTTCAACATGGTGGTGCGGCCGGTGCTGCTGGTGCTCACGCTGCCGGTCACGGTACTGACGCTGGGCCTGTTCCTGTTCGTGATCAACGCGCTCATGTTCTGGGCCGCCGCCACCGTGCTCGAAGGCTTCGAGGTGCGCGGCTTCGTCGGGGCGCTGGTCGGCTCGCTGATCTACTCGGCGATCGGCGTGGTGATCGAGTCAGCGCTCGAGCGCCTGTTCCCGCGCCAGTGATTCCACCGCCCGCAGGCGGGTGTCGACGATCGAGGCCTCGATGTAGTCGCCGCCGCCGGTGCTGCCCCGGCGCGCCACGTCCTGGGCGGCCTTGAAGCGGTCGACCGCCGCCGGGTAGTCCAGGTGCGCCACCTGGGCCTCGGCCTCGGCGCGCAGGGCGCGCAGCTGCTGCCCCTGGGCGGCGTAGGAGGACGCCAGCAATTGCCAGGCAGTGGCATCGCGCGGCTGCGCCGCCACCCAGGCCTGCAGGCGCTGCGCCACCTCGGGCGCCCCGCCGGTGGCCATCCGGGCCTGGGCCCACAGCAGCACGTCGGCCCGGCTCTCGCTCTTGCCGTCGACCAGCGCCAGCGCGCGGTCGGTGCGGCCGACGCCCAGCGCCAGTTCGGCCGCCAGCAGGCGGGCGTGGCGGGCGCCCACGGCCGACCCTTCGAGCGTCTTGCCCAGCCGCTGGCCGAGCGCGAACGCGGCCTCCTGGTCGCGCAGCCGCGACGCTGCCAGCGCGGCCGCGTACAGCACCGAGGCGGCGCGGGCCTGCGGCGCGCCCGGCTGCAGGTTGGCGGCGTCGCTGGCCAGCGCGCGCAGGCCGTCGACGCCGTTGGCCGAGATCGCCCGCGCCCGGCCGGCCATCAGCGCGTGCTCCAGCACCGCCTCGGGCGCCGGCGCCGCGCCGCGCGGGATGAGCTGCAGGCGCTGCTGCATGTCGGCCACCCGCTCGGTGGTCAGCGGGTGGCTGCGCAGGTAGGGGAAGGCGCCGTAGTCGTTCAGGCGCGAGGCCTGCTGCAGCTTCTCGAACATGCCGACGAAGCCCTGCGGCTGGTAGCCGGCCTGGCTGAGGACGCCGAAGCCGACCCGGTCGGCCTCGCGCTCCATGTCGCGCGAGAAACTCAGCTGGCCGTGGATGGCGGCCGCCTGGCTGCCGGCGATCACCGCGTTGGCCGCCTGCGGGTTGCGCGACGCCGCCAGCGCGCCCAGGATCATGGCGCCGATCACCCAGGGCGTCTGGCGCTTCTCCTGGCTGACCAGGCGGGCGATGTGGCGCTGGGTCACGTGGCTCAGTTCGTGGGCCAGCACCGAGGCCAGTTCGTCGCGGGTGGCGGTGACGCTCACCAGGCCCAGGTTCAGCCCCAGCCAGCCGCCCGGCACCGCGAAGGCGTTGACGGTGCGGTCCTTGCCCAGCAGCACCTGCCAGGCGAACCGGTCGTCCAGCTCCGGCGTCAGCTCGCCGCGGGCGCGGGCGGCGTCCAGCAGCGGTTGCCAGATGCCGCGGACATAGTCGGCCAGAACCGGGTCGTCGATGAAATCGGGATCGCGGTACAGCTCGCGGGCGATCCGCTCACCGAGGCGGCGCTCGGCGGCGATGCTCATGTCGGCGCTGTCGCCCAGCGTCGGCAACTGGGCCCGGGCAGGCACGGCCAGCAGCGCGGCGGCCACCAGGGCCGCCAGCAGGCGCAGGGCCGGGCGGTGACGTGCGGAAGTCATCGGGCAATGATGCGACAGAACTGTCAACGGCAAGTAACCGGCCCCGATCGCCCTGTCGGCCGCCCCGCTTATCATCGCGTCCACCCCGAGCCCCGCCATGACCGGTCTGACCCACTTCGACGCCCACGGCCAAGCCCACATGGTGGACGTGGCCGGCAAGGCCGCCACCCGTCGCGTGGCCGTGGCGGGCGGCCGCATCGCCATGCTCCCGGCCACCCTGGCGCTGGTGCGCGCCGGCAGCGCGGCCAAGGGCGACGTGCTGGGCGTGGCCCGCATCGCCGGCATCCAGGGCGCCAAGAAGACCAGCGAGCTGGTCCCGCTGTGCCACCCCCTCGCGCTGACACGCGTCGCGGTCGACTTCACCCTCGACGAGGCGGCTTCGGCCGTCCTGTGCACCGCCACCGCCGAGACGATCGGCCCAACCGGCGTCGAGATGGAGGCCCTCACCGCCGTGCAGGTGGCCCTGCTGACCATCTACGACATGTGCAAGGCGGTCGACCGCGGCATGACGATCGGGGATGTCAGGCTGCTGGAGAAGCGGGGGGGGAAGTCGGGGGAGTGGAAGGCTTCTCCGAGGGAAACCGGCTGATTCTGAGGTGTTGGGGAGGGGGCTTGCTGGGGTAGGTTCTGCACCTCCCATCGCGGCCTCCAAAGGGCTGAAAACGCCGTTTTGTCCATCGTTTGTCCAAGTGAGACGCGATGGCATCGATCAGAAAGCGCGGTAGCGCGTGGCAGGCTCGTGTGACTCGTAAGGGTTTCCCAGACGAGACCGCATCGTTCAAAACGAAGTCCGAGGCGCTGGAGTGGTGTCGCAGCATCGAGACCGGCATGGACGCCGGACGGTACATCCGCACCAAGGAGGCGGGAGACACACCCCTAGCGGAACTGCTTAGACGGTATCGTGAAACCGTAACGCCGTTGAAGCGAGGCGCACATGACGAGGCGATTCGGCTAAAGGCATTCGAACGACCACGCTTCGCCAAGCTCTCGCTGCTGAACGTGACCCCAAAGGTCATCGCGGCCTTCCGAGACGAGCGGCTAGGAGAGTGCAGTCCTGCTACGGTCATCCGCGACTTGGCCGTGCTGTCTTCGATCTTCAACCACGCAAGGCGCGAATGGGGGGTCGAGTTCCCGAACCCTGTTCAACTTGTTCGCAAGCCAGTTGCTCCAGCCGGACGAGATCGCACGCTTTCGGTCCCGGAAGAGGAAAGACTGCTTGCGGCGTCGGCACCAACGGGCAGACGGAACCCCTTACTCCACCCTCTTGTTCTCATGGCGCTGGAGACTGCCATGCGCCGTGGCGAGTTGCTGTCTTTGCGATGGGAACACGTGCATCTCAACCGCCGCTGCGTCTTCTTGCCGCAGACGAAGAACGGCACCTCGCGCTGGGTACCCCTTTCGACCCGAACGTTGAGTGCGCTGGAGGGCCTCCACAGGGCTGCAGAGGGGCTTGTCTTCCCCATTGCAGCTTCAGCTCTAGACAAGTGCTTTAGGCGAGCCTGTGCCCGCGCAGGCATCATGAACTTCCGATTCCCAAAGATCAAGCTCCTGCGAAGGTCAGATGGCGGATGCGTCTCGGCGACCCCGTATCCGGGGTTCGCGATTTCGAAGAAGCCGCACATAGCGAAGAAGAACGCTGGCCCCGCCAAGTAGTGAGCGACGGCATCCGCTTTGAACTCATTGAGCCACGACGTAACCATCTTCTGGGCGAGAAGATCGTGCTCCTGCGTGAAGGGGACGTTGAGGGCGGCAAGACGCGCCTTGGCTCGATCGACCGCATCGCTGACGCTCTTCGTGTACGGATTCAGGTCAGGCTTGATTCGGTCCTGAATCGCATGCCCAAGTTCGTGGGCCACCACGGCGAAGTGGGGCAACAGCCCCAACGCGTGGCCAGGTACAGAGACTCGGAGAACTGGCCAGGTGATGGCGCCCACCGCGTCCTTTAGTGACTGAGTCGCGCCCTTCAATCCGAGCGCATTTCTTCCGTCGATCGGACGAAGCTCGTAGTTGGGAAGATGCTCTGCCCGGAAGAAGATCGTCTGTTTGATCCCCAGGCCTTCCACCCATCGCTGAAACGGGCCGACTAGCCGAGCGTGGCATCCGATACAGCAGATACGTGGACGATGTGACGGTGTCGTCCCGCAGCGCATTCGACCCTGAGACCAAGGAATGGGTCCTCGCGCAGGTCTACGGAATGATGGGAGGAGCGGGGTTCAAGCCACAGAGGGAGAAGCACATCAGCCTGAGTTCGAGGCTTCCCATGACCATCATGGGTCTGAATGCCAACAGCAGGAAGGGACCTACCATCCCTCAGGCCGAACGTGCAGTTATCCGGGCGCAGGTTCATCGTATTGCAGCAGGTGAGAACGGCCCCGAACTCAGTGCGCTTCTCGCGCAATCGAGCGGTCGAGTGTCGAAGTTGAAACGTCTCCACCCCAATGAGGCCGAGCCTTTGCGAATGCGCCTCCGTGAGGCCGCCGACCTGCTGGCACGACTCAGTCGACCGGCTGCCTCCTGATTCAGTACCATTGCGCTGGGCAGCAATGAGGCTGTCCAGATTTTGTCCAACCCAGATGGGCGACACGGCACCAGAGGCATTACCTCTCGCCTTATGAATCAACGACTTAGCCTCGCCCTGCTCACGATCTACGACATGTGCAAGGCGGTCGACCGGGGGATGACGATCGGGGATGTCAGGTTGTTGGAGAAGCGGGGGGAAGTCGGGGGAGTGGGTCCGCCCGGACTGAAGGATTCGCGCATGTCGCAGTGGTCGCTACCCTGGTCATTCGAGCCCCAAGCGTACCGGCAGTGGAACGAGGACCTCGACGGCCTCGAAGATGATGAACTCGTCGAGCACTACACCAACCAGGGCAAGCAGGAAGGGCGCCGGCCGTTTCGACTGACGAGCCGCGGCGAGTTTGCCGCCCTGATCCCGGCGACGGCGCTGGCACTGGAGATCGGCCCGTTCGCATCCCCCGTGCTGCGTGGTCCCAACGTTCGGTACTGCGACATCCTGGACACCGAGCAGCTGCGGCGGCGCGCACCGGAGCATGGTGTCGATCTGGCGAACGTGCCGGCCGTCGACTACGTCATGCCCGGGGCCTCCCTTGACGCCATCCCCGACCAGTTCGATGCCCTGCTGAGCTCTCATGCGATCGAGCACCAGCCCGACCTGGTGCGGCATCTGCAGGAAGTCGAGCGGCGCCTGCGTCCCGGCGGCCGCTATTTCGTGCTGGCGCCGGATCACCGGTACTGTTTCGACCGCAATCTCGCGCCGTCGACCATTGCCGAGGTGCTCCAGGCCCACCTCGAGCAACGTCGCGTGCACACCTTGCGCAGCGTCATCGAGCACCGGGCCTACAACACCCACAACGATCCCGCGCGGCACTGGACCGACCCGACACCGGCGCGGCTCGATTCGCGGCAGGTCGATCTGAGACGAGTGGCCGCGGCCATGCGCGAGCACGAGTCCGCTGCCGGCGGGTACATCGACGTCCACGCCTGGTACTTCAACCCGGACAGCTTCGGGCACCTCTTGGAGCTGCTGCGCGGGCTAGGGCTCACTCGGCTGCAGGTGGAGCGGCTCTATCCCACCTGCCGGGGCAGCGTGGAGTTCTGGGCGGTGCTGGCGCTCGACCCGGGACCGGCGGGGCCCTGGGATGCCGCTGCGGCTCGGCCGGCGGCCGACTGGGCTCCCCCGGCGGCCTCGTCGCCGGCAACACCGCGTGCGGGCCTACTCGGACGCACGCTGCGGACGCTGGTCACGCGCCGCTGAGCGAGGCAGCGGGATCGCGGCGGGGTCGCCGCCACCCCAGCGCGGCGACCAGCAGCAGTCCGGCCAGCCCCATGGCCAATCCCGGAACCAGCCCCGGCAGCGCATACCGCAGCTCGATGGCATGCGGTCCGGCAGTCACCGGCGCCGCGATAAAGCCGAAGTCGGCCCGCACCAGCGGCACCTCCTGCCCATCGACGCGCAGGCTCCAGCCCCGGTAGGCCGGGATCGAAAACACCAGGATGCCGTCCTCCGTGGGCGCGATGCGGCCTTCGAGATGGTCGTTCTTGAAGCTGGTCAGTTGCAGGCCGGTGCGCCGCAGCTGCTCGGCCGGCTGCGCGTAGAGGGCCGGCATATCCAGGATGCCCCGGGCCGCATGTCCGCCCAGGTCCCACCGCCGCCCCCACCTGGGCATCGGCTCGTCCAGCACGACGGCGTTGAACAGCGTGAGATCGCGAAACCACCGCTGGCGGTCCGGCGGCTGCCGGCGCAGGTCGCCGACCTCGCGCCGGGTCACCTGGCGGGTGTGCACCACGCCCAGCGGCAGGGCCAGTTCGTTGCGATACACGTACCAACCCGGCCCGGAGCCCATCAAGGTGAAGCCGGGCCAGTCCCGAACGTCCTTGGAGATGACATACTTCACGGCCAGCGCGCCGGCGACGGCGAACCGTTCGTCCGGCCCAGCCAGCCAGTTCGTGTAGTTGACCGGCGGCGTCGGGAACGGGAACCGGCGCATCAGGTCCATGTTGCGGTGGAAGTCCACCACCGCGGAGCCGTGGTAGTAATACGACTTCACGCCCATGTAGTCCTGCGCGACGGCATCCGCCTCCGACACCGACGTGAAGGTCTTCTCGATCCGGTACACCCCCGAGTCGGCCCGCCGGATGGCCGCCAGCGCCGGCTCGGTGACGTCGCGAAATGGCTGGCGGGTCGCCGAGACCGTGGACCGCCAGGTGTTCATGGACGGCCAGTCGACCGCCACGATCTCCACCATCGACAGCACCAGGGCCGAACTGGCCAGCCTGGAACCGCGCAGCCAGCCCAAGCCGGCGAACAGAAGCACGAGCGTGCCGGCCGCGATGAACACCGCGACCTTGCCCACATGGGCCGGCACGACGTTACCCGGCAGCAGGAAAGCTACCCCGCCGAGGCAGCCGCCCACAAAAACCACGCCAATTCCCAGCAGCCGCAGGTCGACGCCCTGGTCGAACACGCGCTGGAAGGCGCGGGCGGCCAGCAGCAGCAGCGGCAGCGACACCCACAAGGTGGTCGAGCGGAAATAGGGCGAAGCAAACCCAAAGGCCGCCAGCCGGAATGCCGGCACGACGATGTAGAGGGCGATGGCGACGAGGGCGACGAGAAGCGCGCGACGTTCGCCGCGATCGCCCTTCCACAGCTGCGGCAGCACAAGGAGCGGCAGCATTCCGACCCAAAATCCCGGGCCCTCCAGGTAGTTCATGTACCCGCGGTAGGTGTTGGCCGAGCCGAAGAGGTCCTTGTGGAAGAAGGAGCCCAGCTGCAGGAGCCAGAGCGGGATGTCTAGGACCTGAAAGCCCTCGTTCCAAATCTTGGCCAGCAGCGAGCCGGAGTTGGGGAGGCGGGGACTGTCGAACTGCTGCAGCGCGATCGGCAGGGCCACGGGAGCCGCCACGACGAATCCCAAGCCGATCAGGGGAACGGCTCGGCAGGACAGTAGACGAAGGGTCTCGATGCGCCGCTCGGACATAGCGACCAGCACGGCGAAGGCGACCGCCAACGACACCGAGAGGGTGAGAAAGAAGATGCCGGATACCAGCGCGGCGGCCACGCTCAGGGGCAGGGCAATCCGGTCGCCACTGCGCATACAGCGCACCAGCGCCCACAGGACGAGCGGGAAGAAGATGAACGGATTGGCTTCGGGGTCCCAGACGCCGTTGATCACAACGTACCCGCAGAACGAATACAGCAGGGCCACCAGCAGCGCCGCTTCACGGCGTTCGACCAACGTCCGCACCAACAGGAAGAACGCGGCACCGCCCAGCACCAGCTTGAGCAGGTAAACCCAGATCCGCAGTTCGAGCACGTGCTCCGGCCCGCCCGCCATGGTGAGCAGGCGAAAGGCATCGCTGAACATGAAGCTCACGGGCGCGCCCAGGCCGATGCCGAAGGACCAGCCGCTCCACCCCTCCCGCTGCAGCAGGCGCCCAAGGTGCACGGCATGGCTGGTGAATATCTCGTATGTATCGGCAGCGATGTCGAGGAAAGCGAAATAGCGCGAACCGTCGATGTAAGACCAGAAAACGAGCAGCGCCAGCACGGCCTGCAGAAGCAGCAGCGACAACCAGTCGCGCATGAGACCGCGCCGCGGCTCGGCGCCCTTTATCCCGAAGCCTTGCTCGGTCCCCATCCACTGCCTCCATTGTCGCGATCGCGCAGTGTAGCGAGCGTGCGCCTATGATCCGCCTCACGTGAGCCCCGACTGCCCCCTTCCGATCCTACGCGCTACCACGCCCAGAGCCGACGTGTCCCGGCTCGACGACGCCTGGGGCGCAGCTGCCACGTTTGCCTACGTGCCGGAGCAATGTCCTGTCGGTGATGACTGGCTTGCCGGCGCGCTGGCGCATCTTCCTCAGGACTTGCGCGTTGGCCACTACGCGCTCCTGACGTCGGGCAGCACCGGCCAACCCAAGCTCGTGATCGGCCGCAGATCAGACACCGAGGCACTTACCCGCGTCATCCACGCCCGGCAGGGCCTCCAAAGTGTCCAAGCGACGGTGCTTGCACTGCCGTTGACCTACTCCTACGCCTTCGTGAACCAATGGCTATGGGCCCGCGTGCATGGAGCCGAGGTGAGGTCGACACTGGGCTTGGCCCAGCCGCGCGTTTTATTCGAAGCCCTTCGGGAGTCCGGCCCGTCCATGCTGTGCCTTGTCGGTGCCCAACTGCCACTCCTCCGATCGTTGTTGCCTGCCGGCGAGCGCTTTGCCCACGTGCATCGGCTGAATTTCGCTGGCGGCGCCTTCCCGCAGAACGAGCTGAGCTGGCTAGCGGAGGTATTCCCGCAGGCCGCTGTCTTCAACAACTACGGCTGCACCGAGGCACTGCCGCGACTTTGCATCCGCGCCGCCGCCGACAGCCAAGACCCGGCATGGATCGGCAAGCCTCTCGACGGCGTCGACCTGCGAGTGGGCCCCGCCGATGCCTTGCAGTTTAGGAGCGCGTATGGGGCAGTGGCCATCGCCGAGGGCGCGGGCGTGCGTCGGTTGGCTGAGGATGCCTGGATCGACACGGGCGACGCAGGCGCACAGGATGGCGCGGGGTGGCGACTGCTGGGACGCCAGGCTGAAGTGTTCAAACGCTATGGCGAAAAGGTCTCGCTGCCGGAGCTTCTTGCAACCGTGCGGACCTGCTGGAGCGGAGGGGCTGCCTTCTACGTGGAGCAGAGTACTGGCGAGCCAGCTCACGTGCTCGCGCTGGCGCCAGCCCCAGACGCGAACCAGCTGCGTGCGATTCTGCAGGCATTCCGCGCACGCCATCGGCGCCCCTTGTGGCCGGCGCGCATCGAGGCCTTGCCGGCCCTGCCCTTGTCGGCGAATGGCAAATCCGACGCGAGGGCACTCGCGGCCGACCCCTCCCGCAGCGTGGCATGGCGACAGATCGGATAGGATCCCCCGGCCGATTCGAAGTACCAGCCCGTGACCAATCGCGACAAACTCAAGCAACTGCTGCTGGATGTTTTCCTGCTGACCGACGACCAGTTCTCATTCGATCTGCGCAAGGAAAGCGTCGATACGTGGGACTCTCTCGGCGTGGTGTCGCTAGCCGTGGGGATCCAAGAAACCTTCGGTTACCACTTCACCCCGGAAGAAGCGACAGGCGTGGAGAGCGTCTCAGACATCGTTCGCATCCTGTCAACTCACGGCATCCGCCTTGACGACTGAGACCGCCAAGCTGGATTGGCCGGAAGTGCGCGGCCTGGATCCGGCCAGCACCGTCGCCTGGGCCTCCCGACCGATCCTCCCGGTCCTGCGCGACGAACTGCCGTTGCCGCTCACTGATTCCGGCAGCATGCCGGCGGCGCGGATTCACACTGTGGTGGTGGTCGGGGGTGGAACCTTGATCGACCGCGCGAAGCTCTGGCGCCACCGCCACAGCCCTGCCACCCGACTCATCGCCGTGCCGTCGCTGTGGGGCAGCGGGGCGGAAGCGTCTCCGGTCGCAGTCGAATCCGTTGCGGGCCGCAAGGTTGCCTCGATGGGCGTACACCTGCTCCCGGATGCACGCGCCGTGCTGCCCTTGCTGGCCGACCTGGTGCCGCCGCGCGCGGCACGCCATGGCTTCGGCGACGTCTGGGCGCACGCGCTCGAGGCGTGGCTATCACCTCTGGCGGACGACCGTCTGCGCAGCGACGCCGCCTCCTTCGTGCGTGCCGACCTGTTGCCCGCTGCGCTCACCCCGCATCCAGGCTGGTTCGAGCTGTCGTCGAGGGCTTGCACCCTGCAGGCGCGTGCCGGCGTGGGACTTGTGCATGGTGCGGCACACGAGCTCGAACCGCTGCTGGCCCAGGAGGATGCTCAGGTGCTGCCGGGCGGTGGCGGGCATGCGCACTTGTGCTCACTACTGTTGTGGCCGGTGATGCGCTGGAACGCCGAGCGCAGCCCCCGCGTTCAGGCACTGCTCGGTGCTGACGCGCCCGCCATCCTGGCGCGTTTACGCGAACTGCACGATCCAGTCGAATTCGAAGCGCTCGCCACCGTGATGGCCCGCGCATGGCCGGCCATCCTGCGCAATCCGATTACACGCACCAACGCCGTTCTGGTGCGGGCCGACACCCTCGAACGCCTCCGCGAGCTGGCCCATGAGCAAGCTGCTTGAGCAGTCACCGTACGCTTCGCGCGACGACGCGGTATTCCTGCGCGAGATGAACGAGCTGGTCGCCCATCACCGGCACCACTGTCCTCCTTATGCCACCTTCACTTCGCCCACTGCCGCCGAGCGCGTAGAGGACCTGCCCTTCGTGCATGTGGGGCTCTTCAAGCGCGCAACACTAAGATCCAACACGGGTCCCGGAACCGGCGGCCGCACGGTCCTGTCATCCGCGACATCGGGACAGACTAGCCGGGTCTTCATCGACGACGCCAGCGCCGCGCTGCAGGCTCGCAGCTCGCAGGCCATCCTGGCGGACTTCATCGGCGGGGGCCGGAGGCCGCTGCTTGTGCTGGACAGCGCGGCTTCCCTGCGGCGTCGCGGCGAGTTCTCAGCGCGCATCCTGGCCGCCATGAGCCTGAAACCGTTTGCGAGCGAGGTCTTTTTCCTGCTGAGTGATGCCGGCGACCCCGCCAGCTTCTCCACGATCCAGCTCGAATGCGCCTTGAACCAGGGCGGCGACCTTCTGGTCTACGGCTTCTCCTGGATGCTTTGGTTGGCATGGGCTCGCAGGGAACTGCCGCAGGCACTGCGCGATGAAGTGGCCCGTCGTCGCATCTGTTTCGTCCACTCTGGAGGCTGGAAGAAGCTCGAAGCGGCGAGCGTCGACCGGGCCGTCTTCGACAGCACCTTGCTGGCCGGTGCCGGGACTGGCTCGCTGGTGCTCGACTACTACGGGCTGGTGGAACAAATGGGCGTCGTATTTCCCGTCTGCGACCAAGGCGCGCGTCACGTGCCCCGCTGGGCCGACGTGCTGGTGCGGGACAGCTGGTCGCTAGCCGCCCTGGAAACCGGTGTCGGTCAGCTGCAACTCCTGAACACTGTCTCCTGGGGTGCGCCCTGCCACAGCGTCCTGACCGAAGATCTCGGCCGCTTGCTGCCCGGCCGTTGTGCCTGCAGCAGGAGCGGTCCGCGCTTCGAGTTGCTCGGTCGGGTTCCGCAGGCCGAACTGCGAGGTTGCGCCAATGTTTGACGAGCTGCTGTGGTTCGAGCATGCGGACACCTGCTCAGCCGTGCGCAACATCAGCGACCCAAGGCATCTGATCGAGGGCTGGCAACAGCTGCGTAGCCGGATGGTCCGCAAGCGCGAGCCATCATTCACGCGCGATGAGTGGGCCTATCTGCTGCAATTCCTGGCCCCTGAACGCCTGCAAGGTGTCTGGGATCATGCGTTCGGGACCCGGAGTGATGCGCCACGCGCGCCCGGCTGGCTCCTCGTCCCGCCGCGCGAGGTTGCGCTCTGGCTGCCGAACAACGTGAGCCTCTTGGGCTGCCTCACGATGGTCCTGGTCTCGCTTACGGGCGCCCGGCTGCGCATCAAGGCCGGTTCGCACAGCAGTAACCTATGCACACCGTTCGCGTCCTGGGCCTCGGGCACTCTGCCCGACGGCCCGCTGCGGACCTGGCTCCACGATGCCCTTCTGGTACAAGCCTTTGGCCGCGACGACCCGGCGAACGTTGTAATGAGCAGCACCGCGGACGCGCGCCTTTTCTTCGGCAGCGACACCGGCGCTCGTGCGGTGGAAAACCTGCCGCATGCAGTGGACAGCCGCTGGTTCGCGTTCGGCACGCGGGTGTCGGAGGCCTGGTTCACGCCGGCCGCCACCCGGGATGCGGAAACGGTGGCCCGGCTGGCGCGTGTTTTTGCCGTGTACGGACAGGCTGGTTGCACGTCGCCGAAGCGGGTGGTCGTCATCGACGGTACGCCCGAAGACGTGCAGGCGCTTCACCGGCTGCTCGCCGAAGCGGTGGCGACGAGCCGCTGGCCGGAGCCGCCGCAGGCGCAGGCGAGCGAGGTCGTCCTGGGCGAGCAGTGGGCCCGCTCCTGGGGCCTCGAGGCGCACCGCCTACCGGGCCAACGTGCGCTACTCGTGCTGTCGCCCGCCGCCGCGCCGCAGGTTTTCGCACATCGTGCACTCCAACTGCAGTGGGGCACGCTGGAGCAGGCGGTCGCAACGGCGCCCGGGGAACTGCAGACGATCGGCTGGGCCGGCGAGCCGCCGGCATCCTGGGTCGCGGCGATCGGCGCCACCCGCGCGAACCGGTTCGTGCCGCTAGACCGAATGCACGATTTCGGCCCGGTCTGGGATGGCATGGCCTGGTGGCGGGGACTTTTCAGGGAGGTCGAACGGGGATGACTGCGAGCAGGTCCGGCGATCGCATCGAGGCGCATGGAGTGGTTTTGCGCCGTCTCACGGCGGTCGATATCGAGATGGTGCGTCAATGGCGCAACGACCCGGCGGTCAGCCGCTTCATGGCGGCTCGCGAGAACATCTCGCCCGAGATGCAGGCGCGCTGGTTCGCCGGCCTGGATCCGGCTCGGCAGTACTTCTACGTCGTCGAGTACGGCGGCCGCGACGTGGGGCTGGTGAACCTGAAGAATCTCGACCCCGTCGCGCGCAGTGCCGAAGGGGGCATCTACCTTGCAGACCAATCCTTGCGCGATGGATTGGTGGGAATGGCGGCGTTGCTGGCCATGTACGACCACGGGTTCGGGGCGCTCGGACTAGGCACCATCAGCGCGCACATCCTGGACGACAACCCACGGGCCCTGCGCTTCAACCAGGCGCTGGGATTTCGCATCGCCCCGGCGCAGCAGGGCGTGCGCAACCAGCTTCACCTCCTGGCCCAAGCGGACTACTTCGCACGAACGGCGAGATTTCGCGCCCTTTTCGCCGCTCCCCCGCCGTCTGGGGCTAAGCTCAGCGATTCAGCTCAGCCGCAGGAAGGACACAATGACCAAGGTTGAATTCTTCAGGCACGGCCTGACCCGAGCCGACGCGCAGGCCGTCGCCGACGTCCTAGACAGCCCTTTCCTGACCTCGGGCGCGGTGGGCCGTGGTGTTGAGTTGCAGTTGCGCCAATTCTTCGACATGCCTGCGGCCATGCTGGTCAACAGTTGGACCAACGGCGCGGTGGCGACCCTGCTCGCGCTCGATGTCGGCCCGGGAGATGAAGTGATCGTCCCGGCCATGACGTTCATCGCAACCTCCAACGTGGTCGAGCTTCTGGGCGCGCGGCCGGTATTTGTGGACGTGGCACCCGACACGCTACTGTTGCAGCCGCAAGCCGTCGCCTCGGCCCTCACGCCCCGCACCAAGGCCGTGATCCCGGTGCATCTGTACGGACAGATGTGCGACACGGCGGGTCTGCAGGAGGTGCTATCCGGGCGGCCCGACATCCGGGTGATCGAGGACGCGGCACATTGCTTCGAGGGTCTGCGCAACGGCGACAGCCCGGGACGCTATTCCGACGCGGCGATCTTCTCGTTCTACGCCACCAAAAACGTCACTTGCGGCGAGGGCGGCGCGATCGTGACGCGGCATGCCTGGCTGGCCGACCAGCTGGTGAAGACGCGCCTGCACGGCATGTCGGCTGGCGCGGCCGACCGCTTCAAGGCTGGGTTCTACCGACACTGGGACATGGACCGGCTCGGGGTGAAGGCGAACCTGCCCGACCTGCTGGCCGCGCTGCTACCGCTGCAGATAACTTCCATTCGCGACCGCCTCGCGCAACGCGAGCGCATCGCTGCCGTCTACGAGGAAGCCTGCGCGCGGCTGGGCTTGCGCGTCCCGGCGAGCGCGCCGGGCGTGGTGCACGCCCGCCACATCTTCCCCATCCATGTCGATCCGGCCCTCCGCGATCCACTCATCACGGCCTTGAACGAGCGAGGCATCAGCGTCGCGGTCAACTACCGCAGCGTGCCCGCGACGACCTACTACCGCGAGAAGTATGGCTTCGTCCCGCAAGATTTCCCGGTGGCTTGGCAATGGGGCGAAGGCACCTTGACGCTACCGTTGTATCCCGGCATGCCGGACGAGGCGATCGCAGCCGTGATCGCCGCCCTCGAGCAATCGCTGGCACAACTGCGCTGAGCCCAAAGGAGGACTGCGATGAAGACCGTACTCGTCACCGGCGCCGGGGGCTACATCGGCTGCGTGCTCGTCGGCCAATTGCTCGAGGACGGCTGGGAGGTGCTCGCCGTTGACCGTTTCTTCTTCGGCGAGGAGCGTCTGCAGGACATGCGTGAACATCCGCGGCTGCGGCTGTTGGTCAAGGACGTGCGGGACCTTGCGCCGGCCGACTTCGTCGGGGTCGATGCCGTGTGTGATCTCGCTGCGCTATCCAACGATCCGTCGGGCGACCTCGACCCCGAGCTCACCATGGCGATCAATTTCACCGGTCGCGCGCGCGTGGCGCGGCTTGCCAAAGCGGCGGGCGTGCGCCAGTACGTGCTGGCCAGCAGCTGTTCGGTCTATGGGAAGGGCAGCGGCGGTCAGCTCGACGAGACGTCGACACCGCATCCGCTGACGGTGTACGCCAAGGCCAACCTCGCCGCCGAGCGCGAGGTGTTGCCGCTTGCCTGCGAAGGCTTCAACGTCACCGTCCTGCGGCAGGCAACCGTCTTTGGCCTGTCGCCGCGCATGCGTTTCGACCTGATCGTCAATCTGATGACGCTGAACGCAGTGGAAAAGGGCAAGCTGTTCATCACTGGCGGTGGAAAGCAGTGGCGCCCGCTGGTGCACGTGGCGGATACCGCCACGGCCTTCCGGTTCGTTCTAGCGGCTCCGGCTTCGAAGGTCAACGGAGAGGTGTTCAACATCGGCAGCCTGAACATGCAGGTGCTGAACGTCGCCTACACGGTCCGCGAGGCCATCCCCTTTTCCATCGAAATCCAGGTCGTTCCAGACGATCCCGACAAGCGCAGTTACCACGTCTCCTTCGACAAGGCACGGCGGGTGCTCGGATTCGAGACGGCGCGCCGACCCGAAGACGGCGTGCGCGAAATTTACGAAGCCCTCAAGTTCGGGAACATCGCCTCCGAGCCGTGGACATTCACCGTGGGCTGGTACCGGCGCCTGCTCGAGGCTAAACAGCTGGTCGACAAGGTCATGCTCAACGGCCGATTGCTCTGAGCCGGCGGCTGGTGGTCGCCGTTCCCGGCCGCACCTGGTGCCAGCTGCTCCGCTTCGGGGCTGTCGGCCTCGGGTCGAACCTACTACTGTATGGGATGTTCCTGCTACTGCTGCAGCTGGGCATGCCTGCCTTGGCAGCCATGACGACGACGTATTTGGGTGCGCTGTTCCTTAGCTTCACCCTGAATCGCCGTTGGATATTTGACTATAGTGGCCGGCTCGCCGGGCCCCTGCGACGCTATCTCGTTGCGCAGGCCGCGTGTTTTGCGCTGAACGCGGGGCTACTGCATCTGGCGATCGGCACATTCTGCTGGCCCCCGGCGCTGGTACAGGCCGTTGCCATTGTGTTGATCGCCGTCATCCTGTTCATGGCCCAGAAGTTTTGGGTGTTCGCCGGGAACTGAAAATTCATACCACCGAGGCCGCCACGATGCAGCTTCCACCGAACCGCATGGAACGGCCGTGCCCGATGTGGTCGATTTCGGTTCGCAGGAGCCACTGCGCCACGGACGACAAGCCGCCGCGGCGGGCGGCATGGTCGCTGTGCACCTGCCCGGAATCGGCCGGCCGGCGCAGCCCGAGCCGGTATGGCAGCGTGCGAAGCAGCAACACCGGCAGGGGCAGAGGGCGAAAGAAGTAGGACGCGTAGTCGATGCGGAAACCGGCGCGCCGTAGCACGTCGCAGACCTCTCGGAGGTCGTAGCGCCGCATGTGGCCGGCATCGACATCCGCCTCGGACCACAAGCCCCGGTAGGCCGGCACGGTCAGGTACAGACGGCCCGCCGGCGTCAGAACGAACCGCAGGTCGGACAGAAAGGCCACGTCGTCCTCGATATGCTCCAGGACGTCGAATAGTCCGGCCGCGGGGACGGTCCCCGGCCGGAAGCCCGCCGCCTGCAAGGTGGAACAGGCCACTTGGCGCAGCCCTCGTCGCCGGGCATTCAGGGCCCCGGTCCAGGCCGGCTCGATCAGCGCCACCTCGAAACCGGCGTCCTGAAGACCTTTGGCGACCACGCCATTGCCACCACCTACGTCCACAAGCAGGCCGCGGTCCGCGGGCGGTTGCGCAACCACCAACGCCTCGATGCACCGATTGCGGTGCTGGAACCAGAACGATCCGTCCTCGACCGCGAAGCACGACGCGTGGCCATCGGCTGGATACGACACCTGCGCCTGCTCACCGGCCGACCAGATGCCATGCTCCCCGACTCTCAGCCGCGTCGCCAGGAATTCCAGCCGCGCAGAGGAAGGTGCGCTCACAGCCATTCCCGAACCGCCAATGGCCGGGCGAGGGTTGGCTCCTCGTTCACCCTCGAAGGCGGCAGGACGCTCGTCTCGATGCCCTCGGAGGCTCGCAGTAGGTACAGAGGCCGCCGCTTGGTCTGCGCGAATACCGAACCGACGTAGAGGCCGACGATCCCCGTCGTGGCGATCGCTAGACCGCCCATGACCAGGATCGCACTCATCAGGCTCGCATAGCCGAGGACGGCAATTCCGCCCTGTAGCGCACGGACCGCGATCACCAGCGCATATGTCAAGCCGACGGACGCAATCACGAACCCCAGGGTGACCAGGACCTCCAGGGGTTTCTCGGAAAATCCGATGGCGCCGCGCACCGCGAGCGCCACCTGCTTGCGCAGCGGATATTTTGTCTCGCCCGCGAAACGAGCACCGTGTGTGACATCGATCGACGTGCGGCTGAAGCCGACCCAGTCGGTCATGGCCGTGAACAGACGAGGTGTTTCGCGCATGGCGCAGACAGCGTCGACGATGTCGCGGTGCATCACCCGGAAGACGCCGACGGAAGCATCGAATTCGAAGTCGGCGAGCCACGTCATCGCCCGCGCGAACAGTTGAGACAGACTGCGCTTGAAGGGCCCATGCCGCTTGCCGAGCCGCCGGGCCACTACCATGTGGTAGCCCTCGGCGGCCTTGTCCAGCAATGACGTGATCGATTCCGGCTGGTCCTGCAGGTCACTGTCCATGACCACCACCCACTCGCCGAGCGCATGGTCGAGTCCGGCCGTAATCGCCACATGATGTCCGAAGTTGCGCGAGAAGCGGAGGCCCCGCACCGCCGGATAGAGAGCCCGCAGTCGGACGATTTCGCCCCATGACCCGTCCCGGCTCCCGTCGTCGACAAGAATGATCTCGCACGGCCGGCCTTGCAGGGCGACATCGATGCGCCGCACCAGTTCCTCTAGGCACTCCCGTTCGTTGTAGACCGGAGCAATCACGGACACCAAGCTCGTTCTTGCCGTCACTGCGCCAGTTTCTGCGGCCCTCATGGTTTGTTCCCTATTCCCCATTGGGGCTCCGGACAATGTTAACGTGCCAGCCCATCAGGGCGCTCCGGCGACGCCTTGTCGAGAGTGCTCAGGGCCAGCTCTCGCAGCTGCCATTTGGCATAGTCATCTGGGAATGCCGCCTGGTAGCGCGGGACCAACCAGGCGACCTCGTCGGAGCGTCCCAGCAGCAGCGCGCTCTCGGCGAGTTTCTCAATGACGCCCGGCTCGGGCGAGTAGTGCAGCATCCGCAGGGCTAGGTCGTGCACATGGCGGGCGGATCGATCGGTGACCGGGGTGACCGACAGCTCGGCGAACTCGAGCTGGCTGCGAAACAGCAGCGGCGTGCCGGCCGCGCGGACCGGGTCCGCGCGCATCGTCGGCCGGCGCTCGGCCGGTTGCAGGTAGGCCTGCGAGACCGTGTCGTACTCGCGCGCCATCAGCGCGAGTGCCACCAATGCCAGCGCCACGCCAGCCGCCGTCGCGCCGCGACGCGGCGGCGACAGGGCCGGCACCCGCACCAGCAGCGCGACGGCCAGCAGCACGGCCCACTGGAACGGTCCGTACCAGAGCGGGTATTCAACCAGGCTGTGCAGGCCCACCACCGCCAGCACCGCCCAGGCGAGCTGGCGCGCCGGATCCGCGTCGCGCCAGGGCTTGGCACGCAGCACGGCGACCGCCAGCAGGGCCGTCGCCAGGACGGCGGCGGGCAGCCCGAACTCCACCGCCAGGTGCAGCGGCAGGTTGTGCGCGTTGTCCAAAATGTTGCAGAAGCGCTCTCCGTCGTAGAGCGTCGCGTAGTGGGCGTAGTCCAATTCGCCCCAGCCCCAGCCGGTCCAGGGCTTGGCGGCGATCAGCTCGGCCACGTTGGACCACAGCACCTTGCGGCTGCTGCAGCCCAGCTCGGTGGACACCCGCACGAAGACGTTCAGCGCATCGGCCCCGCGCCACCACGCCAGCAGCAGCGGCAGCAGGGCGCCGGCCAGGATGTAGCCCGCCAGGCCGGCGACGCACAGCGCGACGCGGCCCTTCCTCGGCCCCGGCCAGGCGGCGGCCAGCACCGTGAGCGCCATCCACTCCACCAGGCCGGTGCGCGACGCCGACAGCGCATTGCCGATCGCCAGCAGCAGCACCGCGGCAAGGGCCGGCGCCGGCGCCAGCGGCACCCGCCGGAACACCAGCACCGCCAGCCCGATCGCGGTCAGGGAGGCGAACTGGTTCTTCTGCCGCAGGTTGCCGTAGGCCTCGCCGATCTGCGCGAGGCTGACCAGCGGCGTGCGCGGCGCGAGGTCGAACCACTGCAGCACGCCGATGACGGCACTGACCAGCGCGGCGGCCAGCCAGGCGCGCGATGCAGTGGTCTCCAGCAGGTCGGCGGGCCGCGCCGCCGTGGCGATGGCCAGCGCCGCCAGCAGACCGCAAGTCCAGGCCACCAGCAGCGGCACGACGTTGGGTGAAGGACCGGGGGTGTAGGGCCAAAGCCACGGCAGCGCGAGCAGTGTGGTGCACGCGAGGGCCGCCACACTGCTGGACGCGTGCAGACGCGCACTAAACTCAGCAGCCATTCCGACCGGCTCTGTTCCGGCACGACGGATGCACCCGTCGCCACCCTGAGGATTCCGCATTGAGAGTTCGCCCGATCGCCTGGCTGAAGAACACCGCCCGCAACCGCCTGAAGGATGGCCTGCTGGGCCGGCTGGTGGCGCCGTCGGCGCGCGACGTGACGTTCGAGCGTGTGCGCATCGTCAGCGCCACGCGGATGGATGAACAGACATTCTGGAAATCCTCGGCGCTGGGCCAGAGCCTGGCCATCCGTCGCAAGGATGCGCGCCTGGTGTTCGACATCGCCTTCAGCAACAAGGCGGGGCTGCCGAAAGTGTACAACGCGGCCATCACGCTGGCCGGCCCCCGCGACGCGCTGCTGTTTGTGCATGACGACATCTGGCTGGACGATCCGCAGTGGCTCGACAAGCTGCTGGTGTCACTGAAACGCTACGACGTCGTCGGCCTGGCGGGCAACCGCCGCCGCGTCGCCGGCCAGCCCGCGTGGCTGTACACCAAGGAGGAGGGCGGCCGGTTCTGGCTCGATGGCGAGAACCTCTCGGGCGCCGTCTGCCATGGCAAGGCGGCCAAGGGCAAGGTGTCCTACTTCGGGCCGTCACCGGCGCGCTGCGAACTGCTGGACGGCCTGTTCATCGCCGCGCGCGGCGACGTGCTCAAGCACTCCCGGGTGGGCTTCGACGATCGCTTCAACTTCCACTTCTACGATCTGGATTTCTGCCGCGGCGCGCGCGTCGCCGGCCTGAGCGTCGGCACCTGGCCGATCATGGTCACCCACCAGAGCACCGGCGCCTTCAACAGCCCCAGTTGGTACGAGGGCCGCGACAAGTACCTGGGCAAGTGGAGGACCTGAAACGCGCCGCGGTTACCCCAACTCCAGTCAGCCGCCCGGCGTGAAGTAGGCATCCGCCACCTGCACGCCTTCGGCAGTCGATGCGATCGGCGTGGACAGCGAGGTGTGGTCGTCCCTGGGTTGCTCGAAAGGGCTGAAAAGCATCTGGCGCGCACATTCCATACGCGCTTCGCTGCGGTTCGACGCGTCCAACTCGATGCCACCCGCCAAAAGCACACCGAGGTTGCGGTGCACTGCCAGGCGCTTGCCGCCGCGCGCGAGCGCGTGCGTCCAGGCCTCCTCCAGCAAGGTCTCGCAGCCAAGGAGGTTGTCATCGAATCCGCCGGCGATGCCGGGCCCGGCACGCATGGCCAGCACGGCACCGTCCAGGACGGCCATTCCGCCCACCAGCGGCTCGGAGCCGAGACCGAGCACGTGCAGATCGTTGAGGCCCTCCTTCTCCGACGACGGCGCCAGGAACCCGCCGGCCTTCTGATCGAAAGCCTCGGCCCGCCAGTCCAGCCGTACCCAGCGCTTGGCGCCCGAACTGCCCACGCAGTCGGCCGCCTCGAGGCCCTCCAGTAGGTGCACCAGGAACCGCGGCTGGTGAATCTCGACGTTCTTCTGAAGTAGCACGACCACTGCGCCGACGGGCCCGGACAGCACCCGGCGGTAAGCGCCAAGACGTCGCGACTCGTCGCAGCGGGTGAATGTCAGGGTCGAACCGGTCGGCAGAACGCAGGTGTTCTCGACTTGCCGCCGGATCACCTCGAAACGCTCGGCCGAATCACAGGGCACCAGGATGTGCATCGCGCCGCCGTCGCGGGACCCCGCGACCGGGATGTCGGCAGTGCCGTCCATGACGACGGCGCAGGTCCGATACAGCCGCAGCTGCGCCTGGTCGAAGGCGTCGACCACGCCGAGCGGCTCGAGCCGCGCCATGCAGTCGCGAGCCGCGGCCGGATCGCGCCGCAGCAGTTGCATGCGGGCGAGGGAAATCCACGCGGGGATCTGGTCGGGAGTGGAGAAGGCGTCCAGCTGGCCGCGCACGTAGGCGATGGCCTGGTCGACCATGCCGGCCCAGACCATGATCTGGGCCTGCAGCAGGTGGGCAGGGCCGGCGTTCGGGTAGTGGGCCACGCAATGCCGCAGCACGCGCTGGGCGGCCTCCGGCTGGTTGGCCGCCAGCACCGCGTAGGCGCGCCGGATCAGCTCGGTGACCGGCAGGACCCCGAGCTGATTCTCGCGGGGCGGTCGTGCCGGCTGGTGCTCGGCCAGCGCCTGCAGGCACGCGGCCTCGAAGTCGCGCGCGAACAGCGCGCCATTACCGAGGGAGGTGCTGCGGAACCCTTCGCGCGCGGTGTGCTTGAACCGGCGGACGCGATCGGTGTCGTGGGCCAGCGCGACGGACTTGGCCACGTAAGAAGGCACGTCGTCCACCGCCAGGTCTGCGAAGCCCAGGGTGGTGAGCATCGACAGGCCCATGCGGCTGATCAGGGACTTGCCGGCGATCGCCACCAGCGGCACGCCCATGTAGGCGGCGAAGCAGCTGGTCGTTCCGCCATTGAAGGGGAACGTGTCCAGGATGATGTCGATGTCGTTGTACGAATTGAAGAACGCCGCTCCGCCTTCGGGCGCCCGGAAGTCCAGGCGGTCCATCGGCAGGCCCCAGCGTTCGAGCCGTTCCCGCGTGGACGACAACCCGATCGGATCGGCGAAGTTGACCGACCGCAGCAGCAGCCGGCTGCCAGGCACCCCGGCCAGGATCTCGGTCCAGGCCTTGGCGATGCGCTCGCTGATCTTGGACACGTTGCCGACCGCGCCGAAGGTGACGTAGCCATTGACCACCAGAGGCGGCTCCGGCGCGACCGGCGCGTCCTCTTTCGGGTCGAAGCACCAGAACGAGTCCGGCAGCGCCAGCGGACGCTCGGCGTAGAAGCGGGCGGCGTCGGCGGTGAGAACGTGTCGGTCGAGCAGCTTGTAGTCGACGCTGGGCAGGCCGGTGGTGGGCGGGTAGCCGAGGGCATTGACCTGCAGCGAAGCCATCCGGCACTGCAGCAGCGACATGCGGTTGTGCGAGGTGTGCCCGGCCAGGTCGACCAGGATGTCGAGCTGGTGCGAGCGGACCAGGTCGCGCAGGTCGAGGTCCATCAGCTCGTGGACTTCATGGAAGTGATCGGCGGCCTCCTCGATGCGCTCGGTCTGCACGTCGCGGCCCGGGAAGTCGTGGTACAGGAAGATCTCGAACCGCTCGCGGTCCTGGTGCTCCAGCAGCGGGCGGAAGAAGTAGCGAACCGAGTGGTTGCGGAAGTCGGGCGACCAGTAGCCGATGCGGATGCGGCGGCCGGCCTCGGGCGGGCCGGGCGGCTGCCAGTCGTCGCCCGGGATCGGCTTCAGGCTCTCGGCCCAGAAGCGGTGCTCGCCGGCGATGACCTCTTCCTCGACGTCGTCGTAGCCGACCCAGAACAGGTTGGCGTTGGCCGAGCGCAGGTTGTCGAAGTCACTCAGCCAGGACTTGAGCTGGAACTGGCGGGCGCGCCCGATGTCGCCCTGGCGCATCAGCAGGCCGGCGTAGACGTTCTCGGTGTGCTTGAAGTCAGGCGCGCAGATCTTGGCCCGCTCCAGGAAGCCCAGGGCCTCGGTGCCACGGTTGTTGTCGACCAGCAGCTTGGCATGGTTGACCATCGCCGGGATGAAGGTGTCGTCGAGGGAATAGGCCAGCTCGAACGACGCCGCAGCCCCTTCGAGGTCGCCGATGTCGGCCAGGCAGGCGCCGACGTCATTCAGCGCCCGCACGTTGGACGGGTCGGTCTGCAGGTAGTCGCGGTAGGCCCGGACCGCCCCGCGCTTGTCGCCGTTGACCATCAGGTCAGTCGCGTACTCCAGCAGCCCAGCGTCCGGCACACGCTCCGTCTCGGCAGCCCGGCCCGCTCCGGCCAGCTTGCGCAGCACGTTCAACAGCATCGACACTACTCAGGAGGGATCGGAGGGCGCGCTGCGGGTGGGCTTGGACAACTCGACAACCAGCCCCTCGACGGCGACGTCGATGAAGTCGTCAGGATAGCCGGCGTTCTTCAGCCCCCAGCGGAATCCGTTGGCGAGGAAGGCCCGGCGGATGAAGCCCAGCCGGTTCTCGCGCTGGTACGCGGCCGCGGCCTGGAACGTTTTCTCCAGCTGGCGCGTCACCTTGTTCACCGACAGCACCTTGCGCCGGGTCTCTATCAACGTGGGAGGCAGTTCCTTGGTCAGGCGTTCGACCAGGTCTTTGGCAAAGCCGTTGTCGCGGGAGGGACCGAATTTCATGAAAGGCTGGCGGTGAAGAAAACAAAAAGCCCCGATGAAGGGGCTTTGCTGACGAGGCGGTGGCCTGTCAGGTACCGCGGCAGGAGCCGGGCAGGTACTTGATCGGGCTGCCCGAGCAGGTCCAGGTCAAGCTGCCACCGGTGGCGCTGGCGGGAGTCAGGGTGACGGTGACGTCGGCGCCGACCGAGCTGGCGGCGGCGGAACCGGTCACGGTGACCAGGCCACCGGTCGAGACGCTAGCCGTCGTGACTTTGCCGACGGCGGCGATGGAGCAGTCCGCAGCCACGGTGCTGGGAACGCCAGGGCCGTTCGATTGCGCGGCCTCGGTGATGCAGGTGCGGGCGCCGGAGGCGGCCAGCATCAGCTCCGAGACCTTGGCGCGGATGGTGTAGTCCTGATAGGCCGGCAGCGCGACGGCCGCCAAGATACCGATGATCGCCACGACGATCATCAGTTCGATAAGGGTGAAACCCTGTTGCAGTTGACGCTTCATGGAACCTCCGTTGAAGAAGCAGGCTACCTCAGCAATTCATGTGCCATTCGGCGTCGCCTCATGCGAAGGCCTTTTTCGTGCCCAATTCACGAACCTCAAGCGGACGGCGTTTCGACCCATGACAAATGTGGCGATCAACAATGTCCCCATGACCCGGCTTGTCCGGCACGCGCATGAAAAAAAGCCCCGGTGACGGGGCTTTTCCTGTCGAGGCGAAGGCCTGTCAGGTCCCGCGGCAGGAGCCGGGCAGGTACTTGATCGGGCTGCCCGAGCAGGCCCAGATCAGGCTGCCGCCGGTGGCGCTGGTGGGGGTCAGCGTGACAGTGACGGCAGCGCCGACCGAGCTGGCGGCGGCGGAGCCAGTGACGGTGACCAGGCCACCGGTCGAGACGCTAGCCGTCGTGACTTTGCCGACGGCGGCGATGGAGCAGTCCGCAGCCACGGTGCTGGGAACGCCAGGGCCGTTCGATTGCGCGGCCTCGGTGATGCAGGTGCGGGCGCCAGAGGCGGCCAGCATCAGCTCCGAGACCTTGGCGCGGATGGTGTAGTCCTGGTAAGCCGGCAGCGCGACGGCCGCCAGAATACCGATGATCGCCACGACGATCATCAGTTCGATGAGGGTGAAACCCTGTTGCAGTTGACGCTTCATAACAACCTCCCTTGGCGAAGCAGTAGTACATGAGCAATATTTGCGCCGGGCCAGGATCGGGCGCGGGCAGGGCGGCAAGGCCCGAAGCAGCGTCGGCTTAAGCAAGCCCCCTACACCAATTGCGGCTGAGCTTGACAGTTTTGTCAGCCAGCTTTGTCGCAACAGGTCACTTGATGCACACCGACCGCACCTGCTTCAGGTCGGTCAGGCCCATCATGATCTTCTCCATGCCGTCCATCTTGAGGGTGCGCATGCCGTTGGCCACCGCGGCGATGAAGATCTCGGCGACGCGGGCGCGCTCCTGGATCAACTTCTTGATGCCGTCCTCGCCGATCAGCAGTTCGTGCAGGCCGACCCGGCCCTTGTAGCCGGTCTGGTTGCACTTGTCGCAGCCGACCGGCCGGTACAGGCGCAGCCGGCCGTTCTCGCCGTAGGCCTCGATCCAGCCCTCGTACAGCTGCTGGGCCTCGCCGCCCTCGTCGGCCCGCCAGGCCGGCGTGTGGCGCAGGTCCTCGGCGTATTCGGCGATGAAGGACTTGATCTCGGGCTGCTCGGGGAAGTAGGGCTCCTTGCAGTCGCACAGGCGCTTGGCCAGGCGCTGGGCCAGGATGCCGAGCAGGGCGTCGGCGAAGTTGAACGGGTCCATGCCCATGTCGAGCAGGCGGGTGATGGACTCGGGCGCCGAGTTGGTGTGCAGGGTCGAGAACACCAGGTGGCCGGTGAGCGAGGCCTCGACACCCATCGACACCGTCTCCTTGTCGCGCGACTCGCCCACCATGATGATGTCCGGGTCGGCGCGCAGGAAGGCGCGCATCACCAGCGCGAAGTCGATGCCGGCCTTCTTGTTCACCTGCACCTGGCGCAGGCCCTTCTGCGTGATCTCCACCGGGTCCTCGGCGGTCCAGATCTTGGTGTCGGGCTTGTTCAGGAACTTGAGCACCGAATGCAGCGTGGTGGTCTTGCCCGAGCCGGTGGGGCCGCAGACGTAGAACAGGCCGTACGGCTTGCTGACGGTCTTCTCGAGGGCCTCCTTGTTGTGCGGCGTCAGGCCCAGCTTCTCGAGCGGGATCGGCTCGCCGGCCGCCAGGATCCGCATGACGACGTCCTCGACGCCGCCGGCCGACGGGATGGTGGCCACCCGCAGCTCGATGTCGAGCGGGCCGTACTTCTTGAACTTGATCTTGCCGTCCTGCGGCTTGCGGCGCTCGGAGATGTCGAGGTCGCACATGATCTTCAGGCGCGTGACCAGCGCCTGGCGGAAGTGCGCCGGTACCTCGATGTAGGGCACCAGGCTGCCGTCGATGCGGAAGCGGATGCCGGTCTTGCCCTTGCCGGGCAGCGGCTCGATGTGGATGTCCGAGCAGCGCTGGTTGTAGGCGTCGACGATGACCTTGTTGACGAACTTCACCAGCTCGTTGTCGGAGGCGGCCGATTCGAGCGAGCCGTCGTCGCCCTCGTCGTCGACCGGCGAGCTCAGGTCGGCCAGCATCTCGTCGATGGACTGTCCGCCGTCGCCGGCGCCATAGAGCTGGGCCAGCGTTTCCTCGAACTCGGTCTGGGTGGTGACGCGCCAGGCGAACCGGGTGAAGCGCGGGAACACCTGGGGCACGATGCGCGACCCGCGCACGGCCTCGGGGTCGGTGCACATGATGACCAGGCCCTCGGCCGATTCCTCCAGCGGGATCCAGCCCTGCTCGACCACGAAGTCGCGCTTGAGCGGGCCCTGCAGCTGCTCCGAGCGGATGCGACCCGCGTTGAAGCCCTCGTAGGGCACGCCGAAGAAGCGCGCCAGCGAGGGGCCGATCTGCGCCGGGCGGATCTGATAGTCGGTCATCAGGACGGTCTCGACCGGCTGGGCGTCCTCGCGCGCCTTGACGATGCAGTTCTGCAGCTCGTCCTGCGTCAGCACGCCGGCGGCGACCAGGCCGTCGTACTTGGTGGCGCGCCGCCGCTGGCTCTCGACCTCCTTCTTCATCCGCTGGCGGATGGCGGTGGCGAGCGTCTTGCACAGCTGGGTGGCGCCCTCGATCTCGAGGTCGCCAAACGGCTGGTCGCTCTTGTTGTTGATGATCTGCAGCACGCCGTGCAGCGCCTCGCCGTCGAGGACCGGCAGCACCATCATCTGTCGGGTGCGGTAGCCCGAGCGCTTGTCGACCTCCTTCAGGAACGACAACGTCGGGTGGATCCGCTTGAGCGCCTCGTCGTCGTAGACGTCGGCGATGTTGACCATCTGCTTGCTGAACGCCACGTAGCCGGCGATGCTCTGCGCGCTGATCGGCAGCTTCAGGTCCTTGGCGGTGTTCAGGCCAGTCTTGACCTTGGAGACGATGGAGGCGCGGTCCTCGCTGACCGCGTAGACCGTCAGCCGGTCGGCGTTGAACAGGCGGCAGATGTCCTGGCTGGCCTCCAGGATGATCTGGTCGATGTTCTCGGTCTCGTGGATCCGGGTCGTGACCACCTGCAGCTGGCGGAAGAACAGGGCCTCGAAGGTGACCCCGCGCTTGTCCGGCGGCAGCTGCTGCGAGTCGTAGAACGCCTGGGAATCGCGCTGCTCTCGCAGGACTGCACTCATGGGGCTCTCCTCGGACGGCGCGATGCCGGGTGGATCACAGCTCGAACACCTGGCCGACGCGCAGCCAGCGGATGTCGTGCGTGACGTTGGGGCCGAACGGCTGCGTCTGATCGAAGCGCTGGATCTCGGCCATGATCAGGTCGGTCTCGGCCGGCTTGGTGTGGGTGACGAAGATGGGGAACGACTTGCCGCGGTCGATGCAATCGAGCTCCTCGGCCAGCGCGTGCGGCGACAGGTGCAGGCTGCGCCGCGCCAGGTCTTTCTCGCGGTTGCTGAAGGCGGTCTCGATCACCAGCGCGGCGACGTCCATGGCGTTGATGCGGCGCCAGAACGCCGGGTTGCGCTCGGTGTCGCCGGTGAACACCCAGGCCGGCCCGCCGCGCGCCGGTGCGACCGCGTAGCCCACCGCCGGCACCGTGTGCACCGCCGGCAGCACCTCGATGCGCTTGCCGCCGATCTCCAGCACCTGCCCGACCTGGATCGGGTGGAAGCTGAGGAACGGCTTGTCGGCCGTGGGGATGCGGCTGAAGTCGGGCCAGATGACGTTGTTGAAGACATGCGCCTTCAGCGCGGCGATGGTGCCGGCCAGCGCGTGCACCTGCACCGGGCGGGTGAGCTGCGAGGCGATCGCGTCGAGCATCAGCGGCAGCGCCGCCACGTGGTCGAGGTGCGAATGCGTGAGCAGCACGTGGCCGATGCCGGCCATCTCCTCGAGCGTGAGGTCGCCCACGCCGGTGCCGGCATCGACCAGCACGTCGCCATCGAGCAGGAACGACGTGGTGCGGCAGTCCCGGGCGATGGCCCCGGAGCAGCCGAGCACGCGGACCTTCACGACGGCTCCCGGCGGCAGGCGGGCCCGGGCGCTCCCGCTGGCTGGCGACGGAGGCGGGCGGGCGGGCGCATGGGAAGGCTCACTTGGTCTCGAAATTGGTGGCGCCGTCCCACTCGGGATCGAACGGCAATAACCTCATCGAGGCTACACGCTCGGAATACAGCTCGTAAAGGTATTTTTTGGGGTTCATCCGGCGCAGATTGAGCAGCAGGACGTCGCACTGGTCCCAGTCCTGGGCACGGTAGGCCCGCAGGAACGTCCCCCAGACCTTGAGTTCGTCGACCTGGGCCGGCTCCAGCCAGTCGGCCGGGGCCAGCGGCCAGTGGATCGCCACCGCCTGCTCCTTGCCCTTGACGCGGACCCGATCGAGCTCCTGCCAGGCGAACTGGCCGGCGATCTTGCGGGTGGTCTCGCTGACGACGATGTCGACGCCGTAGGCCTTGGACAGGCCCTCCAGCCGGGAGCCCAGGTTCACCGCATCGCCGATCACCGTGTAGCTGCGGCGCACCTGCGAGCCCATGTCGCCCACGCACATCATCCCGGTGTTCAGGCCGATGCCCACGCCGATCTCGGGCAGGCCCTGGACACGGTGTTCCTCATTGAGCCGGCGCACCGCGTTGGCCATCTCGAGCGAGGCCTTGACCGCCAGGTGTCCGTGCTCGGCGGTCTCGACCGGAGCGCCCCAGAACGCCATCACGCAGTCGCCCATGTACTTGTCGATGGTGCCGCGATTGGCACGGATGATGTCGGTCAGGCGGTTGAACACCTGGTTCAGCAGGTGCTGCAGCTGCACCGGCTCCATCCGTTCGGACATCTTGGTGAAGCCGCGCATGTCGCAGAACATCACCGTGAGTTCCTTGTTGGTCGCCGCCATGCTGTAGCTGTCGGGATCCTTGACCATCTCGTCGACCAGCTCGGGCGGCACGTAGGTGCCGAACAGGTTGGCGAGGTCGCGCTTGGACCGGCTCTCGATGAAGTAGCCGTAGCTCATGTTCAGCGCGAAGGCGGTCAGGACCATGACCAGCGCCGAGGCCAGCGGCAGCACCAGCCCGGCGCCCAGGTACAGCCACAGGTTCAAGCCGACCACCGCGGCGAGCACGGCGACGCTGGCGCCGACCGCCTTCGCTGCCGACAGCAGCGGCAGGGCGAAGGCCAGCGTGAGGCCGGCCAGCACCAGCACCACCACCTCGTAGCCGACCGCATAGTCGGGGCGCACGTGCAGCTTGCCGTCCAGCAGGCCGGCGATCATGTTGGCGTGGGTCTCGACTCCGGGGTAGGTCTCGCCGACCGGGGTCACCCGCAGGTCCTGAAGGCCGGGCGCGGTCGTGCCGAGCAGGACGATCTTGCCCTTCAGGCTGCCCGGCGGCAGCCGCTGGCCCACCAGGTCGGCCGCCGAGACGTACCGGAACGAGCCGCCGGCGGGACCGCCCGGGCCGCGGAACGGCACCAGCGCCGCCACCCGGTCGTCGACCGGGATCGACAGCGTCTTCTGGCCCAGGCGCAGCGTGACGCTCTCCAGGCCCTGGTAGCTGCGCGAGACGGTGCCGTCGCGCGGGAAGCCCGGCTCCACCGCCGGCAGCCCGACCAGCGTGCGGAACATGGCCAGCGACAGCGACTCGTAGTGGCGGTCGCGGTGCTCGGCCAGCAGCGGGATCGAGCGCACCACGCCGTCGCCATCGACGATGGGATTGAAGAAGCCGGCGATCGGGGCCGCCCTGGCCAGCTGCTCGATGTTGGAGCCGTAGCCGTTCCAGCTGGTGAAGCGGATCGGCCGTCCCTCCAGGGCCTCGCGCGCCATCACGGGGGGCGGCAGCAGGCCGGAGGTGCGGCCCTCGCGGTCGCTGGTGAAGTAGTAGCCCAGCACGACCGGCCGCTTCTGCAGTGAGCGCGCGAACGCGGCGTCGTAGTCGAGCGAGCTGCCCAGCTGGCCGACGCGCTCGGCGAAGCCGGCCTGGTCCTTCAGCTCGCCCTGCGCGAGCTGGCGCAGGCGCTTGAGGCCGGAGCTCTCGTCGGCCTCGGCGAACACCACGTCGAAGCCGAGCAGGGCGGCCTGCTGGCGCTCGAACAGTTCGTCGGTGAGTTCGGCCAGCCGGTTGCGTCCCCAGGGCCAGCGGCCCACCTCGGCCAGGCTCTTCTCGTCGATGTCGACGATGACGATGCGCTCGTCGAGCGTGCGCGGCATGGTGGCGCGCAGCCGGGCGTCGTACAGGACGTCGTCGAGGCGCTGCAACAGGCCCAGCGGCAAGACCCCGCCCGCGTGCAGCAGGGCGATGAACAGCGGAATCAGGGTGACCGCGATGCGGGTCCAGTGCCTGGCTAGCACGGACCCTCCGCCCGCCAAGCGCTGGCCTGCAGTGTCGGCACGGCGGGGGCGGCTTAGCCCTGGACGAACTGCATCTGGGTGCCGGCGAGCTCCAGCAGGTCGCCGTTCTTCAGCGTCACCGGCTCGGCCCCGATCGGCGTGCCGTTCAGGGTGGGCTTGTTGCCGCCCTCGACATGGGCGACGACGAAGCCGTGCGGACGCTTGGTGATGGCGGCCACCGCCACCCCCGGCTTGCCGATGGTGGTGACCACCTTGACCAGCGGCACCTCGCGGCCGGCGGCGGCGCCCGAGAGCACCTTGATGACACCGGTCACGCCACCGGGTTCAGCCCCGGCCGGAGCCGGCGCCGGCGCCGCGGCGCCCTCGGGCCTGGCCACCGGCGGCGGCACCATGCCCGGCTTCATGATCACGGTCTTGTCGAACGTGGCCCCGGGGACCTCGTTGATGTACTTGATCTTGTACTTGCCGATCTCGACCGTGTCGTTGTTCTGCAACAGCTGCTTCTTCACGGCCTTGCCGTTGATGTAGGTGCCGTTGGTGCTGTTCAGATCCTCGAGGAAGACCTCCGTGCCGGTCATCTGCAGGACGGCATGCTCGCCGCTGACGGCGAGGTTGTCGATGACGATGTCGTTGTACGGCCGCCGCCCCAGTGACGTGCGGTCTTTCGTCAACTGCACTTCCTTGATGACGACACCGTCGATCGACACGATCATTTTCGGCATGGCCCACTCCTGTTTGTTTAGTCTTCTGCTACCGAAGATCGAAGGCTATTTTCCCAGCAATCGGGAGATCAGGCCCTTTTTTTTGGCTCCGCTGTCCGCCTGCGCCAGCAGCACCGAGATGTTGTCGCGCCCTCCATTGCCATTGGCGGCATCGACCAGGCGGACCGACTTCTCCTCCAGGCTGCCGTCGCCCTGCAGGATCCTGGCGATGGTCTGGTCGTCGATCATGTCCGACAGGCCGTCGGAACACATCACGTAGATGTCGCCCGGCTCGACCCGGTGCTCGTTGACCTCCAGCAGCACGGCGTCCTCGACGCCCAGGGCCCGTGTCACCAGGTTCTTGTTGGTCGACACGGCGGCCTGCTCGGGGGTGATCAGGCCGGCGTCCATCTGCTCCTGCAGCAGCGAATGGTCCTTGGTGATCTGGGCCAGCTCGCTGCCGCGCAGGCGGTAGCAGCGCGAGTCGCCGATGTGTCCCAGCATGAGGCGGCCGTCCTGGAACACCCCGACCACCAAGGTGGTTCCCATCCCCGAGTACTGCGGATTGGAATTGGCGGCGTTGAAGATCGAGCGGTTGGCGTTGTCGACGCAGATCTCCATCGCCCGGCGCACCTCGCGCGAGTTGGCGTGGCGGCCGGCCTGCGACAGCCAGCGGCCCAGCTCGGACTTGATGAAGGTGGTGGCCATGCCGCTGGCGATCTCGCCGGCGTTGTAGCCACCCATGCCGTCGGCGAGGATGCCCAGGCGGGTGGGCTCGTCGATCGCGACCGAGTCTTCGTTGTTTTCGCGCGCCAGACCCGGGTCGGTGCGGAGGCAGAACTCGTATTTCATGGCGGGCGGGTCTCAGGCCTTCGGGTCCGGCTGGCCACCGGGAGCATCCGACGGGCTGAACACGGCTGTCTTGTCGTAGGCCGTGGCGCCGGTGGCGGGCACGTGGGCCGCATCATAGCCGGGCGTCGGCGGGGCGCCGGGCCCGGTGGCGGCGGCCAGCACCAGGGTCTTCTCGGCGGTGGCGTGGGCCTGCGTGGCGGCGGCCAGCGAGACCGCAGCCGCGGTGCCGGCCGGGGATGCCGGCGCCGCCGCGGTGCCGGACAGCTGCGCCAGCAGCGCCTTCAGGTCGCCGGCGAACTGGTCGCCGTCCTGGTAGCGCAGCTCGGGCTTCTTGGCCAGGGACAGCGCCACCACGTGGGCCAGGCGCTCGGGCAGATCGGGCCGGACGACGCGGATGTCCGGCGCCTCCTCGTTGGCGATCTTGAACATCAGCTCGGCCATCGAGTCGCCGCGGAAGGGCAGCACGCCGGTGAGCATCTGGAACAGCATCACGCCCAGCGAGTACAGGTCGGAGCGGCCGTCGACCTTCTTGCCGGCGATCTGCTCGGGCGACATGAAGCTGGGCGTGCCCAGCACCAGGCCGGTCTTGGTCTTGCTGGAGTCGGTGATGCGGGCGATGCCGAAGTCGGTGACCTTGACCGTGTCGGAGTCGACCTCGTACATGATGTTGGCCGGCTTGATGTCCCGGTGCACCACGCTCTGGCGGTGCGCGTAGGCCAGCGCCTCGGCCACCCGCGCCACGATGGACAGCACCCGGGGCATGGGCAGCAGGTGGCCGGCCTTGCAGACGTCGACCAGGTCGCGGCCCTTGAGGAACTCCATGGCGATGTAGGCCAGGTCGTGCTCCTCGCCGGCATCGAAGATGGTCACGATGTTCTGGTGCTGCAGGCGGCCGGCGGTCTCGGCCTCGCGGAAGAAGCGCTGGCGGGCGTCGTCCAGTTCCTCGCCCTCGAACTCCTGCGACAGGGCCATCGTCTTGATGGCGACCACGCGGCCGATCTTGGGATCCTTGCCCAGGTAGACCACGCCCATGGCGCCCTTGCCCAGCTCCTTCTCGACCTGGTAGCGGCCCAGCATGGGTTTCTCCACCGCGCCGCCGTCCAGCAGCAGGGTGCCGCCCGGGTGGGCACCGCCGCCGCCCAGGATGACGGTCTCGGACAGGTTGCGGGCCCGGTGCAGCTTGCTCTGCAGGTCCTTGTAGTCCTTGTTCCAGGCGGCCATGTGGGCGTACACGGCCTCGGCCTTGTTGAACTGCCGCTTGCGCTCGAAGTCCAGTGCCAGGTTGTACAGGTTGTCCATCAGCGCATCGCCCATGGGCACGCGGCGGAAGCGGTCGAACGCCATGTCCAGCTGGCCCTGACCCTGCAGCGCGAGACCCATCATGCGGTTGGTCTCGGCCGACTCCTCGTCCGACTTCACCTTGCCGGCCTCGGTGACCAGGAAGCGCTTGGTGGTGAGGGCGGCGTGGCCGATCACCAGCAGCGCCGCCGGCAGCACGAAGCGCAGCCAGGTCGCGGCGCTGGACAGCAGCAGGTACTCCGCCGCCAGCAGCAGCACCAGCAGGCCGCCCGTGGCGCCGGCACCCAGCCCCGCCGACAGGCGCGGCAGCAGGACGACCAGGTAGGCCGCCACCAGCAGGAAGGCGCCGAAGGCCGCCAGCGCGCCCCAGGAGGGCTCGACGATGGAGTGCTCGGCCAGGATGCTGGAGGTGACGTGCGCCATCATCTCCGCCGGGCTGAGCGCCGGGTAGCCGGGGACCGGGAAGGTGGTGCCGACGCCGGCGGCGGTGGCGCCGACCAGGACGATCTTGTCGGCGTACTTGGAGGCCGGGATCTTGCCGCTCAGGACGTCGTAGAAGGAGTCGACGGCGAATGGCGGCCGGCCGTCGCGGGCGCGGTAGAACTGCGGCAGGACGCGGGCGGCCTCGTCGGTGCGCACCTGCAGCTTGCCGACCCGGAGGCCCTCGCCGGGCTGGACCCGGATGTCGTCCGGGCCGAGGTTCAGGCTGCGGGCCGCGGCCAGCAGCGCCAGCGAGGGCACGCCACGGCCGTAGTAGTTGACCAGCAGCGGGTCGGCGCGGACCGCGCCGTCGACGTCGTTGGTCTGGTTCAGGTGGCCCACGGCCGCGGCGGCGTTGCCGATGGTGTCGATCGGGTACTGGCCCCGCACGGCCGGCAGGGCGAAGCCGCTGCGGTCGTCGACGGTGCCGCGGGCGACCGCGGCCGGCAACGGCTTGTCGGGCTTGCCCTGGGGCTCACCGAGCTCGAACACCGCGGGCACCAGCACATTGCCGGCCCTGGCCATGCTGGCGGCCAGCTTGCCGTCGGTGTCCAGGGTCTGCTCGGCCTCGGCCGTCAGCGCGGCCAGCGCCTCGTTGCCGGTGCCGGCGCCCAGCGCCTGCCGGATCCTGCGGATGTAGGCCAGCCCGCGGTCGGTGTGCGGCTCGAAGAAGAAGGTCGTGTAGACGATGGTCTTGGCCCTGGCGGCCGCGAGCTTGTCGATCAATTCGGCGTGGACGTCGCGCGGCCAGGGCCAGCGGCCGATGTTGGCGATGCTCTGGTCGTCGATGGCGATGACGGCGATGCGGTCGGACGGCTGGCGCGCGCTCTGGACGCTGGCGACATCGTAGAAGCGTCGCTCGAGGGTCTCGAACAGGCTGGTGGACTTCCAGAGGACGAACACGGCGACCACGATGGCGGCGCCGATGAACCAGTCCGCGCGCCAGAACTGGCGCCGCTTTGCCGAAGAAGATGTACTCACCTGCGCCCCTTGTCCTGATGGCTGCCCATTGCCTCTGGGTGCAGCTCCTCGCCCGCTCCGCCATCCAAGGTGCAGGACTCCTGGCGGGACGGTAACAGAGGGTCCCAGGGCGGACAAGGCAGTTTGTCACACCGCTAATACATTCTGTTGCAAACAGGCGCTATTGGGAATGGGGGATTGCGCGGGCACAAAAAAGCCGGCCCGCGGCCGGCTTGGCGTCAGCGGCGGGGCCGCCGCCGCTTCAGAGCAGTGCCTTCAGCAGCTTGGCCATCTCGGACGGATTGCGCGTGACCTTGAAGCCGCACTCCTCCATCACCGCCAGCTTGGCATCGGCCGTGTCGGCGCCACCGGAGATCAGCGCGCCCGCATGGCCCATGCGCTTGCCGGGGGGCGCCGTCACGCCGGCGATGAAGCCGACCACCGGCTTCTTCATGTTGGTCTTGCACCAGCGCGCGGCGTCGGCCTCGTCGGGGCCGCCGATCTCGCCGATCATGATCACGGCGTCGGTGTCGGGGTCGTCGTTGAAGGCCTTCATCACGTCGATGTGCTTCAGGCCGTTGATCGGGTCGCCGCCGATGCCCACGGCGCTGGACTGGCCCAGGCCGATCTCGGTGAGCTGCGCCACCGCCTCATAGGTCAGCGTGCCCGAGCGCGAGACCACGCCGATGCGGCCCTTGCGGTGGATGTGGCCGGGCATGATGCCGATCTTGATCTCGTCAGGGGTGATCAGGCCGGGGCAGTTGGGCCCGAGCAGCAGCGTCTTCTTGCCGCCCTTGGCTTCCTTGGCCTTCATCCTGTTGCGCACTTCCAGCATGTCCTTGACCGGGATGCCTTCGGTGATGCAGATGGCCAGGTCGAGGTCGGCTTCCACCGCTTCCCAGATCGCCGCCGCGGCGCCGGCCGGCGGCACGTAGATCACCGACACGGTGGCGCCGGTCTGCTGCTTGGCTTCCTGCACCGAGGCGTAGATCGGGATGTCGAAGATCTTCTCGCCGGCCTTCTTCGGGTTCACGCCGGCGACGAAGCAGTTCTTGCCGTTGGCGTACTCCTGGCACTTCTCGGTGTGGAACTGCCCGGTCTTGCCCGTGATGCCCTGGGTGATGACCTTGGTGTCCTTGTTGATGTAGATCGACATGTCTCGTCCTAATCGGTTGCTTCAGGCCTTGACGGCGGCGACGACTTTCTGGGCGGCCTCCGCCATCGTGTCCGCGCTGATGATCGGCAGGCCCGAGTCGGCCAGCATCTTCTTGCCCAGTTCCTCGTTGGTGCCCTTCATGCGCACCACCAGCGGCACGTTCAGGTTCACCGCCTTGCAGGCGGTGATGACGCCGGTGGCGATGGTGTCGCACTTCATGATGCCGCCGAAGATGTTGACCAGGATGGCCTTGACCTTCTTGTTCTTCAGCATGATCTTGAAGGCCTCGGTCACCTTCTCGGGGGTGGCGCCACCGCCCACGTCGAGGAAGTTGGCCGGCTCCGCGCCGAACAGCTTGATCGTGTCCATGGTCGCCATCGCCAGGCCGGCGCCGTTGACCAGGCAGCCGATGTTGCCGTCCAGGCTGATGTAGGCGAGGTCGAACTTGCTGGCCTCGATCTCGGCCGGGTCTTCCTCGTCGAGGTCGCGCAGGGCCACGATGTCCGGGTGGCGGAACAGCGCGTTGCTGTCGAAGTTGAACTTGGCGTCCAGGGCGACGATGTTGCCCTTGCTGTCGCGGTTGAGCGGGTTGATCTCCACCAGCGAGGCATCGGTCTCCATGTAGCAGCGGTACAGCTTCTGGAAGACGTCGACGGCCTGCGCCGTCGAGCCGGCCGGGATGCCGACGCCGTCGGCGATCTCGCGGGCCTGCGCCTCGCCCAGGCCGGCCAGCGGGTCGATGAACACGGTCTTGATCTTCTCGGGCGTGGCGTGCGCCACCTCCTCGATGTCCATGCCGCCTTCGCTGGAGGCGATGAAAGCCACCTTCTGCGTCGCGCGGTCGGTGACCACGGACACGTAGTACTCCTTCTGGATGTCGGCGCCGTCCTCGATGTACAGGCGGCGCACCTTCTGGCCCTCGGGCCCGGTCTGGTGCGTCTTGAGCTGCATGCCCAGGATCTCGCCGGCCAGGCGCTTGACGTCGTCGACCGACTTGGCGACCTTGACGCCGCCGCCCTTGCCGCGGCCGCCGGCGTGGATCTGCGCCTTCACGACCCAGACCGGTCCGCCCAGCTTCTGTGCGGCTTCCACCGCTTCCTGCACCGTGAATGCCGGGATGCCGCGCGGGACGGGCACGCCGAAGCTGCGCAAGATCTCCTTGCCCTGGTACTCGTGGATCTTCATGGGATGTCTCTCGAGGAACGTGGATGGTGCACGCGAGCCTGGCGCGGCAATGGCCGGCCCCTGCGGAGTGCAGCCGCGAACTGTATCATGGTGCATCGCACAAACCGCCTGCGGGGCCACGGCCGCGCAGCCTTCCCAGGACGACCCCGATGGCCAAAGTCTTCATCGACGGCGAAGCCGGCACCACCGGCCTGCAGATCCGCGAGCGCCTCGCGACCATGCCGCAGGTGCAGCTGGTGAGCATCGCGCCCGAGCGCCGCAAGGACCCGGCGGCCAAGCGCGAGCTGCTGGCCGGCGTCGACCTGGCGATCTTCTGCCTGCACGACGACGCCGCGCGCGAGTCGGCCGCGATGGTCGAGGACATTCGGCGCCAGCAAGGCCGCGCCCCGCGCATCATCGATGCCTCGACCGCGCACCGCGTCGCCGACGGCTGGGTGTTCGGCTTCCCGGAACTGGCCCCCGGCCAGGCCGACGCGATCCGCACCGCCGAGCGGGTGAGCAACCCGGGCTGCTATTCGACCGGCGCCATCGCGCTGCTGCGGCCGCTGGTGGACGCCGGCATGCTGCCGCCCGACCATCCGGTGGCGCTGCCGTCGGTCAGCGGCTACTCGGGCGGCGGCCGCACCATGATCGAGGCCTACGAGGCGGGCTCGGCGCCGCCGTACGAGTTGTACGCCCTGGGCCTGAAGCACAAGCACCTGCCGGAGATCATGAAGTACACCGGCCTGTCGCGGCGGCCGATCTTCGTGCCCTCGGTGGGCAGCTTCCGCCAGGGCATGCTGGTGCAGCTGCCGCTGCACCTGGACCTGCTGCCCGGCCGGCCGTCGCTGCAGGACCTGCACGGGGTGCTGGCGCGCCACTACCGCGGCAGCGAGTGGGTGACCGTGGAGCCGCCGACCGACGATGGCAAGCTGGAGCCGACGGCCCTGAACGACACCAACCGGATGGAGCTGCGCGTCTACGGCAACATGGACCACGCCCACGCCGTGCTGGTGGCGCGGCTGGACAACCTGGGCAAGGGCGCCAGCGGCGCCGCGGTGCAGAACCTGCGCCTGATGCTGGGCCTGTGAGGCGCGCGCGGCGCGCGCCGCGTCCGCATCACAGGCCGTCGTCGTCGTCGGCCGAGCCGCCCAGCACCCGCTGGATCACGTCGCCGGCGAACCCCCGCGCCGCCAGGAAGCGCGCCTGCTTGCCGCGCTCGGCGGCGTCGCGCGGCGGGGCGTCGAACTTGCGCCGCCAGACCGCCCGGGCCCGCGCGACCTCGGTCGCCTTGAGCGCCTGCACGGCCTGGCCGACCAGCTCGCCCGGCAGCCCCTTGGCCTGCAGCTCCTGCCGGATGCGGCCGGCGCCGAGCCGGGCGGCGCGCCGGTGCAGCACCGACTCGACCACCCGCTGCTCGTCGATGAAGCCCTTGGCCTGCAGCTCGTCGAGCACCCGGGCCAGCTGGCCGGCCTCCTGCTCGTGCGGGCCGAGCTTGCGCTCGAGTTCGGCGCGCGAATGCTCGCGGCCGCCCAGCAGGCGCAGGGCGCGGCCCTTGAGTGACAGCTGAGCCTGCGGCATGCCGCCGGACCCGGCCGCCTTACTCGGCGGCCTCGACGTCGGCCGGCAGCAGGGGGATCTCGAGCGACTCGCGCACCTTGTTCTCGATCTCGCGCGCCAGCTCGCGGTTCTCGCGCAGGAACTCGCGTGCGTTGTCGCGGCCCTGGCCGATCTTCTCGCCCTGGTAAGCGTACCAGGCGCCCGACTTCTCCAGGATGCGGGCGGTGACGCCCATGTCGATGATCTCGCCCTCGCGGCTGATGCCCTCGCCGAACAGGATGTCGAATTCGGCCGTCTTGAACGGGGGCGCGACCTTGTTCTTGACCACCTTGACCTTGGTCTCGTTGCCGATCGCCTCCTCGCCCTTCTTGATGGTGCCGGTGCGGCGGATGTCCAGCCGCACCGAGGCGTAGAACTTCAGCGCGTTGCCGCCGGTGGTGGTCTCGGGGCTGCCGAACATGACGCCGATCTTCATGCGGATCTGGTTGATGAAGATGACCATGCAGTTGGTCTTCTTGATGGTGGCGGTGAGCTTGCGCAGCGCCTGGCTCATCAGGCGGGCCTGCAGGCCGGGCAGGGAGTCGCCCATCTCGCCCTCGATCTCGGCCTTGGGCACCAGCGCCGCCACCGAGTCGATGACGATGAGGTCGACCGCGCCCGAGCGCACCAGGCTGTCGACGATCTCCAGCGCCTGCTCGCCGGTGTCGGGCTGGCTGATCAGCAGCTCCTGCAGGTTGACGCCCAGCTTCTGCGCGTACTGGGTGTCCAGCGCGTGCTCGGCATCGACGAAGGCGCAGGTGCCGGCCTGGCGCTGCATCTCGGCGATGACCTGGAGGGTGAGGGTGGTCTTGCCCGACGATTCCGGGCCGTAGATCTCGATGACCCGGCCGCGCGGCAGGCCGCCGACGCCCAGGGCGATGTCCAGGCCCAGCGAGCCGGTGGAGACGACCTGGATGTCCTCGATCTTCTCGCCCTCGCCCAGGCGCATGATCGTGCCCTTGCCGAACTGCTTCTCGATCTGGGCCAGCGCGGCCTGCAGAGCCTTGGCCTTCTCGCTGTCCGCCGCCGCGACCTTCGTTCCCTTGACTTGGGCATCCATGGCAATTTCTCCTTGTGGATCAATGGGTTAGCTAGCCGGATCCAGCTGTTTCGAACCACAGGCTGGATGCATGGCCAGTACTCTAACGCGACGGCAGCGGGAAAGTAAACGCAGTTTTTCGTCAGTTTGCCTTACCATTTCCCCCACATGGAGGAGCCCGCATCCGTCCCCGACGACCGCTGGCGCCAGACCCACCTGGGCCGGCTGCTGGGGCATGCCATGCGCCGTTTCGACGAGCGCGTGCTGCACCTGATGGCGCACGACGTCCAGGTGCCGCTGGCGCTGTCCAACCTCGCCGCCCGGGCCCAGGTGGGCGCCGCCCACGTCCACATCACCCGCCACCTGTCGGTCGACGGCTCGCGCCTGACCGAGCTGGCCGAGCGCGCCGGCATGACCAAGCAGGCCATGGGCGACCTGGTCACGCAGTGCGAGGCCTGGGGCCTGGTGGTGCGCGAACCCGACCCGCGCGACGCCCGCGCCCGCCAGGTGCGCTTCACCGCCAGCGGCCTGGCCTGGCTGCAGGCCTTCCGCGCCGCCGTCGCCCAGGCCGAGGCCGAGTTCCGGGCCGAGGTCGGGCCCGAGGTCGCCACCGTCGTCGCCCTGGGCTTGGAGGCGTATGCCGGCCCCGCGGCCTGAGCCGGCCCCGTCCGCAGCCGGCGGCCCAGCCTAGAATTTCCGCAAGCCGCGCCCGCGACGGCCCCACAGGAGACAGCATGCGCATCCTCATCGCCGAAGACGACCAGGTGCTGGCCGACGGCCTGCTGCGCACGCTGCGCGCGTCCGGGGCCGCGGTCGACCACGTGCGCAGCGGCACCGAGGCCGACGCCGCCCTCATGACCAACAACGAGTTCGACCTGCTGATCCTCGACCTCGGGCTGCCGCGCATGCACGGGCTGGAGGTGCTGCGCAAGCTGCGCGGCCGCGGCTCCTCGCTGCCGGTGCTGATCCTGACCGCCGCCGACAGCGTCGAGGAACGCGTCAAGGGCCTGGACCACGGCGCCGACGACTACATGGCCAAGCCGTTCTCGCTGCAGGAACTGGAGGCGCGGGTGCGCGCCCTCACCCGGCGCGGCATGGGTGGCACCAGCAGCATCATCAAGCACGGACCGCTGGTATACGACCAGGCCGGGCGGGTCGCCACCATCGACGGCAAGATGGTCGAGCTGTCGGCACGCGAGCTCGGGCTGCTGGAGGTGCTGCTGCAGCGCGCCGGCCGCCTGGTCAGCAAGGACCAGCTGGTCGACCGCCTGTGCGAGTGGGGCGAGGAAGTGAGCAACAACGCGATCGAGGTCTACATCCACCGCCTGCGCAAGAAGATCGAGAAGGGCCCGATCCGCATCGCCACCGTCCGCGGGCTGGGCTACTGCCTGGAGAAGATCGCGGGTTGAGCGGCGCCCACCCTCCGTCCGGCCCGGACCGCCCCGACCCGCGCCCACCGCCGACCGCGCGCCGCCGGACCACCCCATGAAAATCTTCCAGCGCGAGCAGCGTTCCCTGTTCGGCGAGATCCTCGACTGGATGCTCACGCCGCTGCTGCTGCTGTGGCCGATCAGCCTGGCGCTCACCTGGCTGGTGGCGCAGAGCATCGCCGGCAAGCCGTTCGACCGCGCGCTCGAATACAACGTGCAGGCGCTGGCGCAGCTGGTCACGGTGCAGAACCAGCGGGTGGTGTTCAACCTGCCGCAGCCGGCGCGCGAGATGCTGCGCGCCGACGATTCCGACCAGGTCTACTACCAGGTGCGTGGCGGCCGCGGCGAGCTGCTCAGCGGCGAGAAGGACTTCCCGGCCCCGCCCGACGACGAGCGGCCGGTGGCCGGCGAGACACGCCTGCGCGACGACGAGATGCGCGGGCTGGACGTGCGCATCGCCTACACCTGGGTGCGGCCCGACCTGCCAGGCGCCGCCCCGGTGCTGGTGCAGGTGGCCGAGACGCGCGAGAAGCGCTCGGTGCTGGCCACCGAGATCATCAAGGGCGTGATGCTGCCGCAGTTCGTCATCCTGCCGCTGGCGGTGCTGCTGGTGTGGCTGGCACTGGTGCGCGGCATCAAGCCGCTGTCGCAGCTGGAGGAGCGCATCCGCGCGCGCAAGCCCGACGACCTGTCCCCGCTGGACGACAAGGCGGTGCCGCTGGAAGTGGCGCCGCTGGTGTCGTCGGTCAACGACCTGCTGACCCGGCTGAAGGACTCGATCGCCACCCAGAAGCGCTTCCTGGCCGATGCCGCCCACCAGCTCAAGACGCCGCTGGCCGGCCTGCGCATGCAGGCCGACCTGGCCCAGCGCGAGGGCGCCAACGCCGAGGAGCTGAAGCAGTCGCTCAAGCAGATCGGCCGCTCCAGCATGCGGGCCACCCACACCGTCAACCAGCTGCTGGCGCTGGCGCGCGCCGAGACCAGCGGCAAGACCCTGCCGCGCCAGCCCTGCGACCTGGCCCTGCTCACGCGCGAGGTGGTGCAGGACCTGCTGCCGCGCGCGCTCGATCGCCGCGTCGACCTCGGCTACGAGGGCGCGCTGCCGGGCGCGCCGGGGGTGGTGGTCACCGGCAACCCGACGCTGCTGAAGGAGCTGATGCGCAACCTGGTCGACAACGCGATCAACTACACCCCGTCCAGCGCCGAGCACCCGGGCGTGGTCACGGCGCGGGTGCTGGCCGACCCGATCGGCCGGATCGCGCTGCTGCAGGTCGAGGACTCCGGCCCCGGCATCCCCGAGGCCGAGCGCGAGCTGGTGTTCCAGCCGTTCTACCGCTCGCTGGACACCACGGTCGACGGCTCCGGCCTGGGCCTGCCGATCGTGCAGGAGATCGCCCAGCAGCACGAGGCGGCGGTGCGCCTGGAGGACGCCCGGCCGGGCCACCTGCCGCCCGGCACCCTGGTGGTGGTGCGCTTCGCCACCGTGGCCCCGGCCGAGGTGCCGCACGCGCTCGCTCAGCCGGCCTGAGTCAGGTCGAGCTGGAGCCGCTCGCGCGCGATGGCGCGCGCCACCGGCGGCAGCTGCGCCACCTTCTGCACATGGGCCCAGGCGGCCGGGAAGCCCTTGGGGTCGATGCCGGCGAAGCCGCCCCAGCGCAGCAGCGTCAGGGCGTAGGCATCGAGCGGGCCGAACTGCGGGCCGCCCAGGAACGGCCGGCCCTGCGCCACCGCGGCCTGGACCAGCGCCTCGATCTCCTGCAGCAGCGGCCGGTACAGCTGCGCGTTGTAGGCCTTGAGCTCGGCCTGCACGTCCGGCTTGTCGCTGTACTTGAACGGCATGAAGACGTGGGTGAACGTCGGGTGCACCGTGTTGTTCATCCAGGCCAGCGTCTCCATCACCCGGGCCCGTGCCAGCGGCTCCTGCGGCAGCAGGCCCAGCTGCGGGAACTTCGCGTCCAGGTAGCCGACGATGGCCAGGATCTGGGTGATGACGGCGTCGCCGTCGACCAGCACCGGCACCTGCCCGTGCGGGTTCAGTGCCCGGTACTCGGGCGCGTTCTGCTCGCCCTTGTGCAGCTTCACCAGCACCGGCTCGAAGGCGGCGCCGCTGGCCTCCAGCAGCGTGTGCGGCACGAACGAGCAGGCGCCGGGCGCGAAGTAGAGCTTGAGGGTCATGGTGTCTCCGGGTCCAGGGTCAGCGGCAGGGCCGCAGGGTGGCGCCGGCCAGCGCCGGCTTCAGGTCGTCCAGCCGGCCGCGCAGGCCGTCGTCGACGGCCGGCAGGGTCAGGCGCTGGCCGCGCAGCTCGGGCCGCTCCTGCACCACCCGGGCGGTGCGCACGCCGCGCGTGGCCAGGCGTTCCAGCTGGGCATCGGCATCGGCCTGGCTGGCGAAGCCGCCCAGCGACAGCCCGGGCTCGAGCGCCGGGTTGGACAGCGGCTCGAAGGCGACGCCGATCTGGCGCAGCTCGCCCTTCTTGCGGCCGACATGGTCGGCGTCGGCGTACTTGCCCATGTAGACGATCCAGCGCCCCGGCTCGGTCACCGGCGCCAGCGACCAGCTGCCGGCGGGCCAGCCGGCCAGCAGCTGGCGCAGCGGCTCGACCGCCTTGTCCTCGAAGGGGCCGGCCTGCAGGCACTCGGGCGGCCGGGGCCCGGCCTCCAGCCGGCGCGCCTCGTCGGCCGGCAGGACGCGCACCGCCTCCGGCCGGATCTGCTGGGCCAACCGGTAGGGCTCCTCCTGCTGCGCCGGCGCCCAGCCCCAGGGCAGCAGCAGGCCCTGCGACCAGGCGTAGTAGACGCCGTTGGCCAGGACGAGCAGCAGGGCGACGAGGCGGAGCATGGGGCGGGGCGGGGATCAGGCCGGGCGGACGCTGACCTCGGCGCTGGTGACCGCCACCGTGCCGCCTGCCGTCTGCACCAGCAGGGCGCCGTCGCCGCGCACGCCGGCGCCGCTGCCGCTGGTGCCGTCCGACAGCTGCAGCGGCCGTCCGGCCAGCAGGTCGAGGGCCTGGAAGCGGGCCTGGAAGGGGGCGAAGCCGCCGGCCTCGAAGGCGGCCAGCGCGCTCGCCAGCGCACCGGCGACCCGCAGCAGGGCGTCCCCGGCCTCGATGCCCGGCAGCAGCTCGCGCAGGCCGGCCGGCGCGGTCGACAGCCCGTCGGCCGCCGGCACGGCCAGGTTGATGCCCACGCCGACGACGGCGTAGCGGCCCTGGGCCGGCGCCGGCGTCGGCGCCGGCGCGGCGGCCGTCTCGACCAGGATGCCGGCCAGCTTGCGCTCGCCCAGCCAGAGGTCGTTGGGCCACTTGAGCCGCAGGTCCGGGTGCAGCGCGCCCGCCAGCGCGACGCCCACCGCCAGCGACAGTCCCGACCAGTCCTGCGGCGCCAGCAGGCGGCCGAACGAGAAGGTCAGCGAGTCGCCCGGCCGGGCCTGCCAGGCGCGCCCGAGCCGGCCGCGGCCGGCGCTCTGGCGCTCGGCCACCAGCAGCACGGGGTCGAGCTGGCCGGCGCGGGCCCGGCGCATCAGCTCGGAGTTGGAGGAATCGATCTCCGGCAGCACCTCGACCGTGAAGCCGGGCAGCTGTGCCACCACCTGCTCCCACACGGCTTCGGACGGCCAGCGCATCGATCCGGCCTCAGCGGCGCCGCTTGGGCGCCAGCAGGGTGCCGCGGCAGCCCTTGGCGCCGCACCAGCAGGGGTACTCGGCCTTGAGCTTCTTGGTGTACCGCTCGTCGATGATCAGGCCGTAGTCGTAGTTGAGTTCCTCGCCGGCCCGGATGTTGCGCAGCGCCTTGATGAAGACGCGCCCCTCGTCCTCATCGGCCTCGCAGTTGGGATCGCAGGAGTGGTTGATCCAGCGCGAGGAGTTGCCCCCGTACAGCGCGTCGATGACCCGGTCCTCGTCGACGTGGAAGTAGAAGGTGTGGTTCGGATCGGCCGGATCGTGCGGGTGGCGCCGCTGGGCCTCGGCCCAGGAGATGATCTCGCCCACGTACTCGATGATGGTCTCGCCCTCGGCAATGTCCTGGAGGGCGAAGACCCCTTTGCCGTGGATGCCCGACTTGCGGGTCTGGATTTTCCGTCCACCATCCTGCCCTGCTTTTGCTGGCATTCGAAAAACTCTGATAAGTTGGTTGTGCACACGTACGCGTGCGCATCCGCGCGCGTGAGAGAGCCGAGATTGTAGGGACATGAGCAAAACACTGGTCATCGCCGAGAAGCCTTCGGTCGCACAGGACATCGTGCGGGCGCTCACGCCCGCGGTCGGCAAGTTCGACAAGCACGACGAGTACTTCGAGAACGAGAAGTACGTCGTCACCAGCGCGGTGGGTCACCTGGTGGAGATCCAGGCGCCGGAGCAGTTCGACGTCAAGCGCGGCAAGTGGAGCTTCGCCCACCTGCCCGTCATCCCGCCGTACTTCGACCTCAAGCCGGTCGACAAGACCAAGACGCGCCTGAACGCGGTGGTCCGGCTGGCCAAGCGCAAGGACGTCACCGAGCTGGTGAACGCCTGCGACGCCGGGCGCGAGGGCGAGCTGATCTTCCGCCTGATCGAGCAGTACGCCTTCGGCAACCTCGACGAGGAGCCGGCGCCGGCGCGCAAGTCGGCCGCCGCCCGCAAGCCGGTGCGCCGCCTGTGGCTGCAGTCGATGACGCCGCAGGCCATCCGCGACGGCTTCGACCAGCTGCGCACCGACCGCCAGATGGAAGGCCTGGCCTCGGCCGCGCGCTCGCGCTCGGAGGCCGACTGGCTGGTGGGCATCAACGGCACCCGCGCCATGACCGCCTTCAACTCGCGCGACGGCGGCTTCTTCCTGACCACCGTCGGCCGGGTGCAGACGCCGACGCTGGCGGTGGTGGTCGAGCGCGAGGAGCAGATCCGCAAGTTCATCAGCCGCGACTACTGGGAGGTGCACGCCACCTTCGGGGCCGAGGCCGGCGAGTACCCGGGCAAGTGGTTCGACACCCGGTGGAAGAAGAACCCCGAGGACGCCGAGCTCAAGGCCGACCGGCTCTGGTCGCTGAAGGAGGCGCAGGCCATCGCCGACGCGGTGCGCGGCCAGTCCGCCAGCGTCACCGAGGAATCCAAGCCGACCACCCAGGCCTCGCCGCTGCTGTTCGACCTCACCTCGCTGCAGCGCGAGGCCAACGGCCGCTTCGGCTTCTCGGCCAAGACCACGCTGGCGCTGGCGCAGTCGCTGTACGAGCGGCACAAGGCGCTGACCTACCCGCGGACCGATTCGCGCGCCCTGCCCGAGGACTACCTGGCCACCGTCAAGCAGACCATGGGCATGCTGGCCTCCAGCGGCATGAAGCACCTGGCGCCGTACGCGCAGCAGGCGCTGGACGACGGCTACGTCAAGCCGACCAAGCGCGTGTTCGACAACGCCAAGGTCAGCGACCACTTCGCCATCATCCCGACCCTGCAGGCGCCCAGCGGGCTGTCCGACGCCGAGCAGCGCCTGTACGACCTGGTGGTGCGCCGCTTCCTGTCGGTGTTCTTCCCGAGCGCCGAGTTCCAGGTCACGACCCGCATCACGCAGGCAGCCGGCCACAGCTTCCGCACCGACGGCAAGGTGCTGGTCAAGCCCGGCTGGCTGGCCATCTGGGGCAAGGAGGCCGAGCAGGAGGGCGACGAGAACGGCAAGACGCTGCTGCCGGTCAAGCCGGGCGAGCTGGTGCGCGCCGACGTGGTCGAGGCCAAGGGACTCAAGACCCGGCCGCCGGCGCGCTATTCGGAAGCCACGCTGCTGGGCGCGATGGAAGGGGCCGGCAAGCTGGTCGAGGACGACGAGCTGCGCGAGGCCATGCAGGAGAAGGGCCTGGGCACGCCGGCCACCCGCGCCTCCATCATCGAAGGCCTGATCGGCGAGAAGTACATGCTGCGCGACGGCCGCGAGCTGATCCCGACCGCCAAGGCGTTCCAGCTCATGACGCTGCTGCGCGGCCTGGGCGTCGAGGAGCTGTCCAAGCCCGAGCTGACCGGCGAATGGGAATACAAGCTGGCCCAGATGGAGCACGGCAAGCTCTCGCGCGACGCCTTCATGCGCGAGATCGCAGAGATGACCGAGCGCATCGTCAAGAAGGCCAAGGAATACGACCGCGACACGGTGCCGGGCGACTACGCGACCTTGGCCACCCCGTGCCCGAACTGCGGCGGCGTGGTCAAGGAGAACTACCGCCGCTACACCTGCACCGGCCGCAGCGGCAGCGGCAGCGACGCCTGCGGCTTCTCGTTCACCAAGATCCCGGCCGGCCGCGCGTTCGAGCTGCACGAGGTCGAGCAGTTCCTGCGCGACAAGCGCATCGGCCCGCTGGAGGGCTTCCGCTCCAAGGCCGGCTGGCCGTTCACCGCCGAGATCACGCTGAAGTTCAGCGAGGAAGAGCGCAACTGGAAGCTGGAATTCGACTTCGGCGACGAGGCCGACCCGGCCGAGACCGGCGAGCTGATCGACTTCTCGGGCCAGGAGTCGCTCGGGCCCTGCCCGAAGTGCGGCGCCCGCGTGTTCGAGTGGGGCAAGAACTACGTCTGCGAGAAGTCGGTGCCGACGCCGGACCAGCCCACGCCCAGCTGCGACTTCAAGTCGGGCCAGATCATCCTGCAGCAGCCGGTCGAGCGCGAGCAGATGCACAAGCTGCTGGCCAGCGGCAAGACCGACCTGCTGGACAAGTTCGTGTCGATGCGCACCCGGCGCCCGTTCAAGGCCTTCCTGGCCTGGGACGCCGAGGCCGGCAAGGTGAACTTCGAGTTCGAGCCGCGCACCAGCAAGTTCCCGCCGCGCAAGGGCGCGCCCGGCAAGACCGCACGCGAGCCGGCGGCGAAGTTCGCGCCGGCCGCCAAGGCGGCCAAGGCCGCGGCCGGCGCGAAGGCGGCGCCGGCCAGGAAGGCACCGGCGGCCAAGAAGGCGGCCGCGCCCAAGGCGCCGCGCAAGACCGGCCCCGGCCTGCGCCCGAGCGCCGAACTGGCGGCGGTGGTGGGCGCCGAGCCGGTGGCGCGCACCGAGGTGATCAAGAAACTGTGGGACTACATCAAGGCCAACGGCCTGCAGGATGCGACCGACAAGCGCGCGATCAACGCCGATGCCAAGCTGCAGGCGGTGTTCGGCAAGCCGCAGGTGACGATGTTCGAGCTCGCCGGCATCGTCGGCAAGCACCTGAGCAGCGACTGAGCGCCGGCCTCAGCGGGTCGGCACGCCGCGCCGCGCCAGGTGCACCTGGTGCAGCGTGATCTTGCGCACCTCGGCCTGGCTGGTCTCGATGTGGGCGCGCAGCAGCAGCGCCGCCTGGTCGCCGCGCTTGCGCTGCACCGCGCGCAGGATCTTGCCGTGCTCCTCGTAGGTGGCTTCCATCCGGGCCGGCTTGGTGAAGTCGAGCCGGCGGATGATGCGGATGCGGTCGGTCACCTCGCGGTGCACGCGCGCCATCTCGCCATTGCCGGCCGCCGCCACCAGGGCGCAGTGAAACTGCTCGTCCCACTGCGCGACTTGCGTGGCGTCGGTGCTGCGCGCGGCCGCCGGCACCAGCCAGACGGCGTTGAGCTGCTCGAGCAGGGCGCGGTCGACCCGCTCGCCGCCGGCGCACAGGCGCTGCACCGCGGCCGTCTCCAGCACCATGCGCAGGTCGTACAGCTGCTCGAACTGCGCGAAGTCGAATGGCAGCACGCGCCAGCCGCTGCGGAACAGCACCTCGACGTAGCCTTCCTGCTGGAGCCGGAACAGGGCCTGGCGCACCGGCGTGCGCGACACCAGCAGGCGCTCGCACAGCTCGTTCTCGGTGAAGCGGTCGCCCGGCACCAGCTTGAACTCGGAGATGTCGTGCTTGAGCTGGTCGTACACCGCGTCGGCGCGCGAGCGGTGCGCAGGCGCCGCCGGCGCGCGCGGCGCACGGGCGGGCGAAGGGGCGGCGGTCTGCACCGGCGGCACTCTAGCAGCGCGCCAGCTCGGCCAGCAGCGCGGCGCTGGGCGCCGTCCAGCCGACGATGGCACCCTGGGCCCGGATCATCTCCAGCGTGGCGGCCTTGAAGGCCGGGAAGTAGCTCTCGGTGCAGTCCTCCAGCAGCAGCGCGTCGTAGCCGCGGTCGTTGGCCTCGCGCATGCTGGTCTGGACGCAGACCTCGGTGGTCACGCCCATGAACAGCAGGTGGCTGATGCCGCGCTCGTGCAGCAGCGCCTGCAGCGGCGTGGCGTAGAACGCGCCCTTGCCGGGCTTGTCGAGCACCACCTCGCCGGCCAGCGGCGCCAGCGCCGGGATGATCTGGTTGCCCGGCTCGCCGGCCACCAGGATGCGGCCCATCGGCCCGGGGTCGCCGATGCGCAGTGTCGGCGCGCCGCGCCCGCGCTTGGCCGGCGGGCAGTCGGACAGGTCGGGCCGGTGGGCCTCGCGCGTGTGCACCACCAGCGCGCCGGCCTGGCGCCAGGCCGCCAGCACCGCCCGGCAGGCCGGGACGATGGCCTCGAGCCGGCGCACGTCGTTGCCCAGCGTCTGGCCGAAGCCGCCCGGCTCGATGAAGTCGCGCTGCATGTCGATGATGACCAGGGCGGCGTGCGCCAGGTCGAAGCGGAACGCGAACGGCTGCGCGCGCGCCAGCGTGATGCTCATGCGGGTGCCTCCTCGGACCGGGGCGCGCCGGCCGGCGCGTGCTGGTGGCCGCCGCCCATGTGCGCGCCCAGCACGTGGCGCTCGGCACCGGCGGCGGCGGTCTCGTGCACGATGCGGCCCTCGCTCATCACCACGATGCGGTCGGCCAGCGCCAGCAGCTCGTCGAGGTCCTCGCTGATCAGCAGCACCGCGCCGCCGTGCGCGCGCACGCCGCGCAGGCGGGCATGGATCTCGGCGACGGCGGCGAAGTCGAGCCCGAACACCGGGTTGGCCGCCACCAGCACCGCGATGTCGCCGGCCAGCTCGCGCGCCAGCACCGCCCGCTGCACGTTGCCGCCCGACAGGCTGGCGATGGGCGCGTCCTCGCCGCGCGTCTTGACGCCGTAGGCGCCGATCCACTCGCGCGCCCGGGCCCGCCAGGCCGGCGGCCGCAGCAGGCCGCGGCGGGCCAGCGGGGGACGGTCGAAGTCGCGCAGCGCCATGTTCTCGGCCACGCTGAGCGCGCCGACGCAGGCGTTGCGCAGCGGCTCCTCGGGCAGGCTGCGCACCCGCAGCCGGTGGTTCTCGGCCCGGCTGGCGCCGTACGGCTGGCCGCCCACCTGCACGCTGCCGCCGGCGCGCGGCCGCTGGCCGACCAGCGCCTCCACCAGCTCGCGCTGGCCGTTGCCGCTGACGCCGGCCACGCCCAGGATCTCGCCGGCGTGCACCGTCAGTTCCAGGCCCTGCACCGCCAGCGTGCCGCGGTCGCCCAGCACCTGCAGGCCCCGCACCACCAGCGCCGGCGCCCCCGCCACGCCGGCGTGGTTGGCGTCGTCACCCGGCAACGCCGCCTTCGCCTCCCCCGCGGCGGCGCCGCTGTCGCCCACCATGGCCTGCGCCAGCCGGGCCGGGGTGGTGGCGGCGACCGCGCCGTGGTGCACCTGGCGGCCGCGGCGCAGCACCGTCACGTCGTCGGCGTAGGCGGTCACCTCGCGGAACTTGTGCGTGATCAGCAGCACCGTGCAGCGGCCGGCGCGGGCGAACTCGCGCACGTGGCCGAGCACCTCGTCGGCCTCCTGCGGGGTCAGCACCGAGGTTGGCTCGTCCAGGATCAGCAGCCGCGGCCGCAGGTACAGCTGCTTGAGCAGCTCCAGCTTCTGCTTCTCGCCCGCCGCCAGCGTGGACGGCGTGGCGTCGAGGTCGAGCCGGAACGGCGTGGTGGCCAGGAAGGCCTGCAGCTGGGCGCGCTGCGCCGTCCAGTCGATCAGCGCCGGCGTGCGGCCGCCGGCCAGCAGCAGGTTCTCGGCCACGGTCATGCCCGGGGCCAGCGTGAAGTGCTGGTAGACCATGCCGATGCCCAGGCTGCGGGCGGCCACCGGGTTGGCGATGTCCTGCTCGCGGCCGTCGACCACGATGCTGCCGGCCTCGGCGCGGTGGAAGCCGGCGATGCACTTGACCAGGGTGCTCTTGCCGGCCCCGTTCTCGCCCAGCAGGGCGTGCACGGTGCCGGGCGCGGCCCGCAGCGACACGCCGTCGAGGGCGGTGAAGGCGCCGAAGCGCTTGGTCAGCGCATAGGTCTCCAGCGCCATGGCGCCCTCTGCCGCCGGCAGCGCGCCGGGCCGCGCGTTCACTGCTGGCCTCCCGACGCCAGCGCCTCGAGCACCGCGCCGGACGGCGCATGGGCGCCGAACACGCCGCCCTGCATGGCGATCATCTTCAGCGCCGCCTCGTGGTTGCCGCGGTCGGTGGCGGCGCTGCAGTCGGACAGCAGCAGGCACTCGAAGCCGCGGTCGTTGGCCTCGCGCATGGTGGTGTGGACGCAGACGTCGGTGGTGATGCCGGCCAGCAGCAGGTTGTCGATGCCGCGGGTGCGCAGGACCAGCTCCAGGTCGGTGGCGCAGAACGCGCCCTTGCCGGGCTTGTCGACCACCACCTCGCCCGGCAGCGGCGCCAGTTCCGGGATGATCTCCCAGCCCGGCTCGCCGCGCACCAGGATGCGGCCGCAGGGGCCGGGGTCGCCGATGCCGATGCCGGCGGTGCCGATCTGCCGGCTGCGCCAGCGCTTGTTGGCCGGCAGGTCGGACAGGTCGGGCCGGTGCCCCTCGCGCGTGTGCAGCACCGGGTAGCCGGCCTCGCGCAGCGCCGCCATCAGGCGCTGCAGCGGCGCGATCGGCGCCCGCGTGAGCGCTATGTCGTAGCCCATGCTGTCGACGTAGCCGCCGCGGCCGCAGAAGTCGGTCTGCATGTCGATCACCAGCAGGGCGGTGTTGGCCGGCCGCAGGTCGCCGTTCCAGGGCCAGGCATAGGGCTGGGCGCGCACGTGGGTGGTCTTCATGGGCTCTCCTTCGGCTGCCTCGCGCAGCCGGTTGCGCCGGGTCCGTGCATGGCCGTCACCGCGCCGACAGTTCGCCCGGGCTGCCCGCCGCCAGCCGTCCGGGGCGGCAACTGGCCACCAGGATGGCCAGCGTGAGCAGGTAGGGCACGACGTTGAACAGGTGGTAGCCCCAGCCGATGCCGACCGACTGCAGCGCCGGGCCGAGCGCACCGGCGCCGCCGAACAGCAGCGCGGCGCCGACGCAGCGCAACGGGCTCCAGCGGGCGAAGATGACCAGGGCCACCGCGATCAGGCCCTGGCCACTGGAGATGCCCTCGTTCCAGCTGCCCGGGTAGAACAGGGTGAGGCAGGCGCCGCCGAGGCCGGCCACCATGCCGCCGGCGGTGGTGGCGCCGATGCGCAGGCCGGCCACCGAGTAGCCGAGCGCGCGGGTGGCGTCGGCCGAGTCGCCGGCCATGCGCACCAGCAGCCCGATGCGGGTGGCGCGCAGCAGCCAGCCCAGCGCCAGCGCCAGCAGCACGCCCAGCGGCAGCAGCGGATTGAGCTGCAGCGCCGCCTGCACCGCCGGCGACGCGCTCCAGCCGCCGAGCGCGAGCGCCGGCAGCTGCGGCGCCTGCGGCTGGATCAGCGGCTTGCCGAGGTCGAACGCCAGCCCGGTGCCCAGCAGCATCAGCGCGATGCCGGTGGCGACGTCGTTCACGCGCGGCAGCGAGCACAGCACGCCGTGCAGCGAGGCCAGCAGGCCGCCGGCCAGCATGCCGGCCGCCACCCCGATCCAGGGCGAGCCGCTGGCGTAGGCGCCGCCGAAGGCCGCCATGGCGGACAGCACCAGCACCCCCTCCAGGCCCAGGTTGATGCGGCCCGACTTCTCGGTCAGGCACTCGCCCAGGCTGACGAACAGGAAGGGGGCGCCGACCCGCAGCGCGCCGCCGAGCACCGCCACCACCAGCGTGAGCAGCTGGTCGGCGGTCATGGCGTGGTCTCCGGGGCGGAGCGGGCCGGCAGCTGCTGCTGCGGCGGCGGCACGATGCCGAACAGCCAGGCGAAGAAGCGCCGCCAGTCGGTGTCGCGCACCGCCTCGCTGGCCAGGATCAGGACGAAGGCCATGCCCTGCAGCACCAGCACCGACGCATCGGGCAGGCCCAGGCGGCGCTGCAGCAGGCTGCCGGCGGCGCCGAAGCCGCCGAACAGGATGGCCACCGGGACGATGGCCAGCGGGTGCTGGCGGGCCATGAAGGCGACCAGGATGCCGGCGTAGCCGTAGCCGGCGATCAGCGAGGCGTTGGCCGCCGTGTGCACCGCCGCCACCTCGACCGCGCCGGCCAGACCGGCGGCGGCGCCGCCCAGGGCGCAGGCCAGCAGGATCAGCCGTGTGGCCGGCAGCCCGACCAGCTGGGCCGCGCGCAGGTTGCCGCCCACGACCCGCACCGAGAAGCCCGACGGCGTCCAGCGCAGCCAGAGCGCCGCGGCGACGCAGGCCGCCACCCCCAGCGCCAGCCCCCAGTGCACGTCGGAGCCGGCGATGCCGCCGATGCGCAGGCCCTCGGCCAGTGCCGGCGTCGACGGCTTATTCAGGCTGGCGGGGTCGCGCAGCGGACCCTCGACCAGGTGCTTGAACAGGCCGATCGCCACGTAGGCCAGCAGCAGGCTGCTGATGGTCTCGTTGATGCCGCGCCACTGGCGCAGCCAGCCGGCCAGCGCGACCCAGGCGGCACCGGCGGCGGCGCCGGCCAGGCAGACCAGCACGGTGCCGGCCAGGCCGGCCCCGGCGAGCGCCGGCGCCAGCCCGGCGCAGGCCAGCCCGCCGAGCACCAGTGCGCCCTCGCCGCCGATCACCACCAGGCCGGCGCGGGCCGGCAGCGCCACGCACAGCGCGGTGAGCATCAGCGGCGCGGCGCGCTGCAGCGTGTTCTGCCAGGCGAAGCCGCTGCCGAAGGCGCCCTTGAACAGGGTGGCCCAGACCTCCACCGGACTGGCGCCCTGGCCGGCGACGAACACGCCGAACAGCAGCAGGGCCGCGCCGACGGCGGCGACCGGGAGCAGCAGGTTGCGCAGCATGGCGGGCGCTCCGGGGGTGGCGGCGTCAGAGCGAACCGACCACGCCTTCCACCAGGTAGTTCATCTTCTCCAGCTCGAGGTCGGTCTGCACCAGCGACTTGCCGGGCGGGATGACGACCGCGCCCTTGTTGTCCTTCAGGCCGCCCTGGAAGATGTCGAACTTGCCGGCCAGCATCTGCGCCTTGATGCCGTCGGCCTGCTTCTTCGCCGCCTCGCTGACGGCCGGGCCGTAGGCCGACATCTTCACGAAGCCGTCCTTCAGGCCGCCGCGCACGAAGTTCGGGTGCGGCTTGCCGCCCCGCGCCGCCTCGATGAACCTGGTGTAGGCGGTGAGCCAGTTCCACTCGGCCCCGGTCAGGTAGGCCTGCGGCGCCAGCCTGGCCTGGCTGGCGTGGTAGCCGCAGACCATCTTGCCGCGCCTGGCGGCGGTCTCGACGATGACCTTGGGGCCGTCGACGTGCATGGTGAACACGTCCACGCCCTGGTCGGCCAGGCTGTTGGTGGCCTCGGCCTCCTTGACCGGCATCGACCAGTCGCCGGTGAAGATCACCTGGGTGGTGAGGGTCGGCTTGACCGCGCGCGCGCCCATGGTGAAGGCGTTGATGTTGCGCAGCACCTGCGGGATCGGCTTGGCGGCCACGAAGCCGAGCTTGCCGGTCTTGCTCATGTGGCCGGCGATCACGCCGTTGAGGTACTGGCACTCGTCGATGTAGCCGAAGTAGCTGGCCGTGTTCGTCGGGTGCTTGCCCTCGGTCCACATGCCGCCGCAGTGGGCGAAGCGCACCTGCGGGTTCTTCGCCGCCACCGCCAGCATGTGCGGGTCGAAGTAGCCGAACGAGGTCGGGAACAGCAGCGACGCGCCGTCCTGCGCGACCATCCCGGCCATGGTCTTCTGCACCGCGGCGGTCTCGGGCACGTTCTCCTCCTCGACCACCTTCACGCCGGCCATCTTCTTCAGCGCCGCGGCCGCCTCGGCCTGGGCCTGGTTGTAGCCGTAGTCGTCGCGCGGGCCGACGTAGATGACGCCGACGGTGATCGGCTTCTGGGCGAAGGCGGCCGGCGCGAGGCCGGCGGCGCCCAGGGCGGCGAGTGACTTGAGCGTGCCGCGGCGGGTGGAAGCGAAGGTCATGGCAACTCCAACGTGGGTGGACTGGGAGAGGTCGTGGATCGGGGCGCCGTCACTGCTCGGCCCGCGCCCCCGTGGCCTTGGCGATCGCGCCCCAGCGCTCCCAGTCCGCCCGCACCATGGCGGCGAAGGGACGCGCGGGCAGGATGCGGATCTCGGCGCCGCGCTGCCACATCTGGCCGCGCAGGCGGGTGTCGGCGCCGGCGGCCGCGACATCGGCCTCGGCCTTGCGCACGATGGCCTCGGGCGTGCCCCTGGGAAAGAACAGCCCGTACCACTGGTCGGCGGCGAAGCCCGGGTAGCCCAGGCTGGCGACGGTCGGCACGCCCGGCAGCCGGGTGGTCGGCTGGGCGCCGGTCACGGCCAGCACGCGCAGCCTGCCGCCCTCGATCAGCGGGAGCGACGAGACGATGATGTCCATCATCAGCTGGATGCGGCCGGAGATCAGGTCCGGCAGGGCCTGGGCGCTGCCGCGGTACGGCACGTGCTGCATCCGGAGCCCGGCCTGGCTCAGGAACCACTCGGTCGCCAGGTGCGGCAGCGAGCCGCTGCCGTTGGACGCATAGCCCAGCGCGCCGGGATGGGCCCTGGCGTGCGCCACCAGGTCGGCGAAGGTGCGCAACGGCGACTCGGCGGGCACCACCAGCACCAGCGGCGAGGTGGCGAAGCCCGCCACCGGCACCAGGTCCTGCAGCGGGTCGTAGCCGAGCTTCGGATAGATGTGCGGCGCGATCGTCACCCCGGCCGGGATGCCCATCACCAGGGTCGCGCCGTCCGGCGTGCTGCGCGCACCCGCCTCGGTGCCGATGGTGGAGCCGGCACCGGCCCGGTTCTCGAACACCACCGGCTGGCCCCAGCGTTCGGCCAGGGCGCCGCCGATGGCACGGGCGGCGTAGTCGGTGGCGCCGCCGGCCGGGAACGGGATGACCAGCCGCACCGGCCGCGCCGGCCAGCCGGCCTGCGCGGAGGCCAGGCGCGGCGCGGCGACGGTGGCCGCGGCCGCCGCGAGCAGCAGCCGGCGCCGGAAGGCGGTGGATGTCGCCATGCTCAGGCCTGCAGCAGGCTGACGTGGGCGGCCACGACGCGCCAGCCCTCGGGCATGCGCACCCAGGTCTGGCTCTGGCGGCCGGTCCGGGCGCTGCCGGCGCGGCGGAACTCGATGTTGGCCGTGGCGAAGTCCAGGCCGTAGGTGGTGATCACCGTGCGCAGCACCTCGCGTTCCAGGCCCTGGGCCGGGCGGCCGGCGCGGAAGGCCTGGATCTCGGCACTGCCGTACAGGTTCTCGCCGGCGCCGTAGCGCAGGGTGAGCGGGCTGTCCCAGAACAGCTCGTCGAGCACCGCCACGTCGTTGCCGGTGAGCGCCTTCTCGTAGCGCTCGAACTGCGCCGTGACCTCGGCCACGACCGGCGGCAAATTGATCGCCATCACCACTGCACCTCCTTCGTGCCGGCCACGCCGGCCTGTTGCAACACATGGGCCGCCCGCAGCGCGAGCGACTCCTTCCACGGCGCCGCGATCAGCTGCACGCCGAGCGGCAGGCCGCCGGCGCCGGCCGGCCACAGCGGCGCGGCGACGACCGGGCAGCCGGCGAACGAGATCGGCTGGGTCAGCAGGCCCATGGCCGGGCGGCTGGGGTGCTGCTGGCCATTGAGGTCCAGCCACTCGGTGCCGATCGCCGGCGCCGGCACCGGCGTCGCCGCGCACAGCAGCACATCCCAGTGCTGGAACAGCGCGTTGACCCGGTCGCGGTAGATGCGGCGGAACCGCTGCGCCCGCAGGTACCAGTCGGCCGGCTGCAGCAGCCCGGCGAGGAAGCGGTCGACCGACAGCGGCTCGAAGTCCTGCGGCCGGCTGGCCAGGTCCTGCCGGTGCAGGCTGCCGCCCTCGCTGGCCGTGACCAGGAACGCAGCGGCGCGCGCCAGGGCCGGGTCGGGCCAGGCCACCTGGTCGGCGGCGCCGAGCGCCTGCGCCGCCGCCGCCACCGCCGCCCGTGCCGGCGGCGTGGCCAGCTCGTCGAAGTAGCCGCCCAGCACGCCGATGCGCAGCCCCTGCACGCCCTGTGCCAGCGCGCCGGCGACCGGCTGCACGCGCAGCGCCTGGCAGCCGGGGTCGAGCGGGTCGGGTCCCTGCAGGGCGTCGTAGGCCAGCGCCAGCGCCTCGACGCTGTCGGCCAGCGGGCCCAGGTGGTCCAGGCTGTGGACGAACGGGTAGCTGCCGCGGCGCGACAGCCGGCCGAAGGTGGGCTTGAGGCCCCAGACGCCGCACAGCGAGGCCGGCACCCGGATCGAGCCGTTGGTGTCGGAGCCCAGCGTCAGCGGCACCTGTCCGGCCGCCACGGCGGCGCCGGAGCCGCCCGAGGAGCCGCCGGCGATGCGCGCTGCGTCGTGCGGATTGCGCGCCGGGCCGTAGTGACTGTTCTCGGTGGTGAAGCCGTAGGCGTACTCGTCCATGTTGAGCGCGCCGACCAGCACCGCACCGGCCGCGCGCAGCCGCTGCACCAGCACCGCGTCGGCGCGCGCCGCTGGCAGCTCGCGGTTGATCCTGGAGCCGGCCAGGGTGGTGACGCCCTCGATGTCGAACAGGTTCTTCACCGCGTACGGCAGCCCGGCCAGCGGCGGCAGGGCCTCGCCGCGGGCGCGCCGGACATCGACGGCATCGGCCTCGCGCCGGGCCCGCGCGGCGGTGCGGGTGGTGAAGGCGTTGACGCGGCCATCGCTCGCCTCGATGCGCTCCAGCGCGCCCTCGCAGGCCTCGCGCGCCGACAGCGCGCCGGTGGCGATGGCCCGCAGCAGCGGCGCGGTCTTCATTCGTCCTGGGCCGGGAACGGCGCCGGGCGGTAGATCTCGGCCAGCTCGCCCTCGGGGGCCAGCGGCGCGGTGTCGAGCACGCGGGCGATGGCCACGCTGCGGGCGAAGTGCAGCGCCACGGCGCGGGCGCGCGCCTCGTCGAGCGGCAGCCCGATCGCCCGGGCGGTGGCTTGCACGTAGGTCAGGGCTTGGGTTTCATCCATGGTCAGAAGGCGGGAAGGGAATCGGTGCGGTGGCAGGCCGTCTGGCGGCCCGGGCGGCGCGCGCCGAGCCCGGGATGGACGCCACCAGCGCGCGGCTGCAGGGATGGCGCGGCGGGGCCAACACAGCGTCGGCCGGGCCGCTCTCGACCGCGGCCCCGGTCCATCACCAGCACCCGGTCGCCCAGTAGCCGCACCACGTTCAGGATGGTCATCAGGTTGCTCCTGGCGCGGGTCGGCGGGCAGATGCCGGGGTGGCGGCCAGCGCGGCCATGTAGGCGCGCCAGCCACCGTGGTGCGTGATGTCCTGGGCGCCGGCCAGCGCGGCGGCTTCGCAGACGAAGCCCTGCACGGCGCTGCCGTCGGCCAGCCGCAGCGTGCCGATGCCCAGCGGCGCCGGGATGGCGGCGACGAAGGAGCCGTAGTGCTCCAGCGGCATCTCCCAGAGTTCGAGCGCGATCGGGGCGCCGCCGCCGGCGGCCACCCGCACCAGCCCCGGCTTGGCCGGCGTGGTGTCGGGCAGGGCATACAGGCGGTAGTCGGGCGCGGTCTCGGCGACGCGCAGCAGGCGCGCCCCGCGCTCGGTGAGCTGGCCGTTCAGCGGCATGCCCGAGAGATGCGCGCCGACCACCGCCAGCTGCACGCTGGCGGCCGGCGCCAGGCCGGCGATCGCTGCCGCGCCCGGCAGCGGGCGGCCGGTGGCGCCCTGGGTGAGGCCGGTGGCGTGGTGGTAGCGCTGGCCGAGGTCGGCCAGCTGCCAGTCGCTGCCGCAGCGGCCGACGAAGGTGATGCCGAACGGCAGCCCGTCGGGCCGGATGCTGCTGGGCACCGCCAGCGCCGCGTAGTCGAGCAGGTTGACGAAGTTGGTGTAGGCGCCCAGGTTGCGGTTGAGCGCGATGGGGTCGGCCTGCAGCTGCGCGATCGTGTAGTGGGTCGGCGTGGTCGGCACCACCAGCACGTCGATGCGGTCCCACATGCGGTCGGCCGCCTGGCCCAGGATGCGCAGGCGGGTCTGGGCCTCGCAGTAGTCGGCCGCGCTGTAGCCGCAGCCGCCGGCGACGATGCTGCGCACCGGCTCCAGCACGGCGTCCTCGCGGCCGTCGAAGAAGCCGCGGATGGCGGCGTAGCGTTCGGCCACCAGCGCGCTGTCGTACAGCAGCTCGGCCGCCTTGGCCAGCGGCGCGTGGTCGACCGGCACCGGCGTGCCGCCGAGCTGGCGCAGACGCACGATGGCCTGCTCGAAGGCGGCGCGGGCCAGCCGGTCGCCGAAGAACGGCAGGGCGTCGGGCACGCCGAAGCGGAAGCTGGCCGGATAGGGCCGGCCGGCCAGCGCCAGCCGGCGCGAATAGGGGTCGAGCGGGTCCGGCCCCGCGGCGGCGGCCAGCACCCGCGCGGCCAGGCCGACGCTGCCGGCGAAGATGGACACGCAGTCGATGCTCTGCGCGGCCGGCACCACGCCGCGCGCGCTGACGAGGCCGCGCGAGGGCTTGAGGCCGACGATGTTGTTCAGGCCGGCCGGCACGCGGCCGGAGCCGGCGGTGTCGGTGCCGAGGGCGAAGTCGGCCTGGCCGGTAGCCACCACGTGGGCCGAGCCGGAACTGGAGCCGCCGCTGATGAAGCGCGGATCGAACGCGTTGGGCACCGGGCCGTAGGGCGAGCGGGTGCCGTTGAGTCCGCAGGCGAACTGGTCGAGGTTGGTCTTGCCGAGCACCGACGCACCGGCATCGAGCAGCCGCTGCACGACGCTGGCGTGCTCGCCGGGCGTGTACTCGAACGCCGGGCAGCCGGCCGTGGTGGGGACGCCGCCGACGTCGATGTTGTCCTTGGCCGCGAACTGCAGGCCGGCCAGCGGGCCGCGCGGCGCGCCGGCCAGCGGCCGCGGCAGGCGGGTGATCCAGGCGGCGGCGCCGGGGTCGGCGTCGGCGGCGGGTTCGAAGGTCGGCTGGGACCGGACGGCTTGCACCATGTCTGAGCATCCAAGCTTGTATCCAAGCCTCGACGCAAAGGCTGTGCCAAGAGCCGGCGCCGCCCGACCGGCGGCGTGCGGTTCAGGCCGCGTGCACCCGCGGCGCGGCGCCAGCCGGCACGGCGCGCGCAGTGGGCGCGGCGTTCGCCCGCTGCGCGTGCGGGATCGGCGCCGCCGGCGTGGTCGCCGTCCGCGGCCCGACCAGCCAGGCCGTCGCCAGCCGGCCGCGGCCCTGCAGGTCGACCGGCCCGCGCGGGGCGAACAGGAAGTCCGGGCCGGCCTGGCGCACCACCGCCTCGCTCACCAGGATGCCGCCGGCGCGGCCGGCCGCCTCGATGCGGCTGGCCACGTTGACGGTGTCGCCCCAGACGTCGTACAGGAAGCGTTTGGTGCCCAGCACGCCGGCCACGGCCGGTCCGGCGTGCAGGCCGATGCGCATCGCCAGCCGGGTGCCGTTGGCCTGGTTGTAGGCCGCCACCGCCTCGCGCATGGCCAGCGCCAGCCGGCACAGGGCCGGCAGGTCGTCCTCGGCCACCGCCAGGTAGGCGTCGCCGATGGTCTTGATCTTCTCCACCCCGTGCTGCTCGACCAGCGCGTCGAAGGCGGAGAACACGCCGTCCAGCGTGAGCACCAGGGCCTCCGGCGGCAGCTGGCTGGCGTAGCGGGTGAAGCCGACCAGGTCGGCGAACAGCACGCCCAGGTTGGCGATCTTGCGCGCCGGCACCCGGCCGCTGCGCTTGAGTTCATCGGCGACGGCCGGCGGCAGCGCATTGGCCAGCACCTCGTCGGCACGGGCCCGCTCGGCCTCGGCGCGCTGGGTCTCGCGGAACAGCGCCAGGTCGCGCGAGTAGGTGAAGCGGTCCAGCCACAGGCACAGCATGACGACGCAGAACGGGTTGACCAGGAAGCCCACCAGCGCCTCGATGCTGGCCACGCTGTCGGCCTTGGCCCAGGCCAGCGCCAGCAGGCTGCCGACGTACATCGGCCGGCGCACCGGCACCGGGGTGGCGATGACGGCGGCCATGAAGGTGCTGCAGGCCGCGTAGATGGCCAGCCCGGTGCCCTGGGTGCGCACGCCGGTGACGCCGGCCCAGGTGATGATGGCCATGAACAGGCCGCAGAACAGCGACAGCGCCAGCTCCTGGCCGCGCAGCCGCGGCAGCAGCCGGTCGGCCAGCAGCACGCCGTAGACGGCGGCGCCGATGGCGGCCTGCCAGGCCAGCAGGCCGGCCAGCCGGGCCTGCTGCGCGGGGTCGGGCGCCAGCCACAGCGGCACGTCCTTGGCGATGGCGGCGACCGGCAGCAGCCAGGCCACCGCCTTGCAGTAGCGCACCATCAGGCCCCAGCTCCTGTGCGTGAGCCAGCGCCGGAACACCGGATCGACCATGCCACCCCGCCGCCCCGCGCCGCGCGAGGGAGTGGCGACCTTAGGGGCGGCAGCGGACGGGCGCAACGCGCGTCCGCATGAAAAACGCGCCCGGCGGGCGCGTTTTTCATCCGATCGGACGAGGGCCGAAGCCCGTCGCGGTCAGCGGGCGCTGACCACCCGGCACATCTCGAGCACCTTGTTCGAGTAGCCCCACTCGTTGTCGTACCAGCTCACCAGCTTGACGAAGGTGCCGTCCAGCGCGATGCCGGCCTCGGCGTCGAAGATCGAGGTGCGCGGATCGCCGCGGAAGTCGGTGGCGACCACCTTGTCCTCGGTGTAGCCCAGCACGCCCTTGAGCGCGCCCTGCGACTGCGCCTTGAACTCGGCGCAGATGTCCTTGTAGGTGGCTTCCTTGACCAGCTCGACGGTGAGGTCGACCACCGAGACGTCAGAGGTCGGCACGCGGAAGGCCATGCCGGTGAGCTTCTTGTTCAGCTCGGGAATGACCACGCCGACGGCCTTGGCGGCGCCGGTGGAGGACGGGATGATGTTCTCCAGGATGCCGCGGCCGCCGCGCCAGTCCTTGTTGCTCGGGCCGTCGACCGTCTTCTGGGTGGCGGTGGCGGCGTGCACCGTGGTCATCAGGCCGCGCTTGATGCCCCACTTGTCGTTCAGCACCTTGGCCAGCGGCGCCAGGCAGTTGGTGGTGCAGGAGGCGTTGGAGATGATGGCCTCGCCCTTGTAGGTCTTGTCGTTGACGCCGAACACGAACATCGGCGTGTCGTCCTTGGACGGCGCCGACATGATCACCTTCCTGGCGCCGGCGGTGATGTGCTTCTGCGCCCCGTCCTTGGTCAGGAAGATGCCGGTGGATTCGACCACCACATCGGCGCCGACGGCGCCCCAGTTCAGCTCGGCCGGGTCCTTCACCGCCGTCAGGCGGATGCGCTTGCCGTTGACCACCAGCGTGTTGCCGTCGACGGCCACGTCGCCGTCGAAGCGGCCGTGGACGCTGTCGTACTGCAGCATGTAGGCCAGGTAGTCCGGCTCGAGCAGGTCGTTGATGCCGACCACCTCGATGTCCTGGAAGTTCTGCACCGCGGCGCGGAACACCATGCGGCCGATGCGGCCGAACCCGTTGATCCCGATCTTGATGGTCATGAAAAGCTCCGAAGGATGAGAAAACCGAAAAGTCGATCTTGCCGCAAGGCGCCGGGGCCGTGCGGCATCGCGGGTGGCCCGTTCAGCGCGACAACGCGGCGCGCACCGTGTCGGCGACGTTCTGCGGCGTGAAGCCGAAGTGCTGGAACAGCACATTGGCCGGCGCCGACTCGCCGTAGCTGTCGATGCCCACCACCGCGGCGCAGCCGTACTTCCACCAGAAGTCGGTGACGCCGGCCTCCACCGCGATGCGCGGAATGCCGGCCGGCAGCACTTCCTGCTTGTAGGCGGCGCTCTGGCGGTCGAAGGTGGTGGTGCTGGGAAGCGAGACGACGCGCACCGCGATGTCCTGCTGCGCGAGCAGCTCCTGCGCCTTGAGCGCCAGCTGCACCTCGCTGCCGGTGGCGATGAGCACCGCCTGGGGCCCGTGCCGCAGGCCGACCTCGCCCGGCTCGGCCAGCACGTAGCCGCCCTTGCTGATGTCTTCCAGGCCGGCCTTGGGCGCGTACGGCAGGTTCTGCCGCGACAGCAGCAGGGCGGTGGGGCGGCTGGTGTTCTGCAGCGCCACCGTCCAGGCCACCGAGGTCTCGGCGGTGTCGCAGGGACGCCAGACGTCCAGGTGGGGGATCAGGCGCAGGCTGGCGGCGTGCTCGACCGACTGGTGGGTCGGACCGTCCTCGCCCAGCCCGATCGAGTCGTGGGTGAACACGTGGATGACGCGCCGCTTCATCAGCGCCGCCATCCGGATCGCGTTGCGGCTGTAGTCGCTGAAGGTCAGGAAGGTGCCGCCGTAGGGGATGTAGCCGCCGTGCAGGGCCAGTCCGTTCATGACCGCGGCCATGCCGAACTCGCGCACGCCGTAGTTGATGTGGCGGCCGATCTGGCCCTCGGTCAGCTTCACGTGGCCGGCCAGGTCGATGCGCAGCGGCGGCGTGCTCTTGGTGTTGGTGAGGTTGGAGCCGGTGAGGTCGGCGCTGCCGCCCAGCAGCTCGGGCAGGGCGGCGGTGAAGGCCTCCAGCGCCAGCTGCGAGGCCTTGCGGGTGGCCACCGTCTCGGCCTTGGCATGCGCCGCCACCGCGGCGTCGACCGCCACCTGGGCGAAGTTGCGCGGCAGCTCGCCCTTCATGCGGCGGCGGAATTCGGCCGCCAGCTCCGGATGCGCGGCCTCGTAGGTGGCGAAGCGGTCCTCCCACTGGGCCTGGGCCGTGCGGCCGCTGGCCTTGGCGTCCCAGGCCTGGTAGATCTGCGGCGGCACCACGAACGGCTCGTGCGGCCAGCCCAGTGCCTCGCGGGTGAGCTTGACCTCCTCCAGCCCCAGCGCCTCGCCGTGCGCCTTGGCGGTGTTGGCGCGGTTCGGGCTGCCCTTGCCGATCTGGGTCTTGGCGACGATCAGGGTCGGCTTGTCGGCGCTGCGGCGGGCGTCGGCGATGGCGCGGTCGACGGTGTCGGTGTCATGGCCGTCGATCGGGCCGATGACGTTCCAGCCGTAGGCCTGGAAGCGGCGCGGGGTGTCGTCCACGAACCAGGGCGTGACCTGGCCGTCGATGGAGATGCCGTTGTCGTCGTAGACCGCGACCAGCTTGTTGAGCTTCCAGGCGCCGGCCAGCGCGCAGGCCTCGTGGCTGATGCCTTCCATCAGGCAGCCGTCGCCCAGGAACACGTAGGTGTGGTGGTCGACGATGGCCAGGCCGTCGCGGTTGAACTCGGTCGCCAGCAGCTTCTCGGCCAGCGCCATGCCGACCGCGTTGGTGAGGCCCTGCCCGAGCGGGCCGGTGGTGGTCTCCACGCCGGGTGTGACGCCCACCTCGGGGTGGCCGGCGGTCTTGCTGTGCAGGCTGCGGAACTTCTTCAGCTCCTCCAGCGGCAGGTCGTAGCCGGTCAGGTGCAGCAGCGCATAGATCAGCATCGAGCCGTGGCCGTTGGACAGCACGAAGCGGTCGCGGTCGAACCAGTGCGGATCGGCGGGGTTGTGCTTCAGGTGGCGGTGCCACAGCGCGACGGCGATATCGGCCATGCCCATGGGCGCGCCGGGATGGCCGGAGTTCGCCTGCTGCACCGCGTCCATCGACAGGACCCGGATCGCGTTGGCCATCTGGGAGGCGTCGGCGCTCGATGCAGGCGTGGGCACGGCCAGGGAGGCGGCAGGGAATGAGGACATGGGGGGAGGGGGCTGCGGGAAAACCCGAGATTTTACCGGCTGGGCTGTCCCGGCCGTCCGGCGGCCGCCGCATCGCCCCATGGTCTACAGTGTCCGGGATGCGAGGCCTGCACCTGACCGCCGATCTGTACCAGTGCCGCTGCGAGCCGCGCTGGCTGAACGACGCCACCCAGCTCGGGCCCTGGTGCCGACAGGCCGCCGAGGCGGTGGGGCTGCCGGTCGGCCATGACCTGGTGCGGCCGTCGGCCGACGGCCTGGACGCCGCCCTGCTGCTGACCGGTTCGCACGTGTGCCTGCACACCCACGCCGGCGAGCGCAGCGCCAGCATCGACGTCTACCTGTCGCACGGCGATGGCGACCTGTCGGCCAAGGCGCGCGGGCTGATGTTCGCGCTGGTGCAGCGCTTCCAGCCCGAATGGACCGAGCAGCGTTCCCTGGACCGCGGGGAAGGCGACGAGTGAGCGGACCCGCGCAGGCCATGGTGCTGGCCGCCGGCCGCGGCGAACGCATGCGGCCCCTCACCGACCACTGTCCCAAGCCGCTGCTGGCGGTGCGCGGCCGGCCCCTGATCGGCTGGCACCTGGAGGCGCTGGCACGGGCCGGCTACGCCGACGCCGTGGTCAACACCGCCTGGCTGGGCGAGCAGATCGAGCAGCGCTGCGGACCGGCGGCCGGTGCGCTGCAGCTGCACTACTCGCACGAGGGGCGCGACTTCGGCGGCGCGCTGGAGACCGCCGGCGGCATCGCCCGCGCGCTGCCGCTGCTGGACGAGGTCTTCTGGGTCGTCGCCGGCGACGTCTACGTGCCGGGCTTCGCCTTCCCGCGCGCGGCGCTGCAGGCCTTCGCCGCCGGCGGCAAGCTGGCCCACCTGTACCTGGTGGCCAACCCGCAGCACAACCCGGGCGGCGACTTCGGCCTGCAGGACGGGCTGGCGCGCAATGGCGGCGCGGCGCGCCACACCTACTCCACCATCGGCCTGTACCGGCGCGCCTTCTTCGCCAGCCTGCCGGCCGGCAACCCGGACGGCCTGAAAGTGCCGCTGGCCCCCATGCTGCGGCAGGCGATGGACAATGGGCTGGTCAGCGCGGAGCTCTACGCCGGCCCCTGGACCGATGTCGGGACGCCGCAGCGCCTGGCCCAACTCAACACACCATGAGCACCACCCCCTATGCCGACCGCCGCGCCCGCGTGGCGGCCCAGATCGGTGCCGACGGCATCGCCCTGATCCCGACCGCGCCCGAGCGGCCGCGCAACCGCGACAGCGACTTCCTGTACCGGCACGACAGCTACTTCTACTACCTGACCGGCTTCAGCGAGCCGAACGCCTGGCTGGTGATCACCGGCGATGGCCGCAGCACCCTGTTCTGCGCCCCCAAGGACCTGGAGCGCGAGATCTGGGACGGCTACCGGCTCGGCCCGGAGGCGGCGCCCGCCGCGCTGGGGGTGGACGCGGCGCACGCGATCGACGAACTCGGCCAGCGGCTGCCGCGGCTGCTGGAGAACCGCGACGCGGTCTGGTACCCGTTCGCCATCCACGCCGGCCTGGAGGCGCGCGTGGGCGGCTGGCTCAACCAGGTGCGCGCGCGGGTGCGCTACGGCGCCCTGTGCCCCGAGCAGCAGCGCGACCTGTGCGCGGTGCTGGACGAGATGCGGCTGGTCAAGGACGCCCACGAGCAGGACATCATGCGGCGCGCCGCCGGCATCAGCGCCCGTGCCCACGTGCGCGCCATGCAGTACGCGGCGCGCGGCCTGCGCGCGGGGCGCGAGGTGCGCGAGTACCACCTTGACGCCGAGCTGCTGCACGAGTTCCGCCTCGGCGGCTCCCAGTACCCGGCCTACAGCTCCATCGTGGCGGCCGGCGCCAATGCCTGCGTGCTTCACTACCGGGCCGACGCGGCGCCGGTGCGGGCCGGCGAGCTGGTGCTGATCGACGCCGGCTGCGAGCTGGACAGCTATGCCAGCGACATCACCCGCACCTTCCCGGCCGACGGCCGCTGGAGCGGCCCCCAGCGCGAGCTCTACGAGCTGGTGCTGGCCTCGCAGGAGGCCGCGGTGGCCGCCACCCGGGCCGGCGCGCGCTTCAACGACCCGCACGACGCCACCGTGAAGGTGCTGGCGCAGGGGCTGCTGGATGTCGGCCTGCTCGATCGCGACAAGGTCGGCGGGGTCGACGACGTGATCGAGAAGCGGGCCTACTTCCAGTTCTACATGCACCGCACCGGCCACTGGCTGGGCATGGATGTGCACGACTGCGGCAGCTACGTCGAGCCGTCCGAGGTCGGCGCGGTGAGCGAGCGCCAGGACCCGCTGTCGGGCGAGGTGATCAAGAACCGCCCCAGCCGGGTGCTGCGCCCGGGGATGGTGCTGACCATCGAGCCGGGGCTGTACGTGCGGCCGGCCGAGGGCGTGCCCGAGCGCTTCCACCACATCGGCATCCGGATCGAGGACGACGCCATCGTCACCGACGGCGGCTGCGAGCTGATCACGCGCGACGTGCCGGTGCGGCCGTCCGAGATCGAGGCCCTGATGCGCGGCTGAGAGGCCCGGGCCGGCCCGCGCGCCGGGGTGTCCCGCGCGCGACCTACAATCCCAACCCCCACGAAGCCCGGCATCACGCCGGCCGCAGTGCGCGCGAGAGGAGACGTTTCGCCATGCCCCCCACCGAATCGACGTTCAACCCGGTCGACAAGAGCGCCGAGTTGCGCCGAGCCGCGCTCGAGTACCACGAGCAGCCGACCCCCGGCAAGATCGCCATCGCGGCGACCAAGCAACTGGTCAACCAGCACGACCTGGCGCTGGCGTACTCGCCCGGCGTGGCGGCGCCCTGCGAGGAGATCGTCAAGGACCCGGCGGCGGCCTTCCGCTACACCGCCCGCGGCAACCTGGTGGCCGTGATCACCAACGGCACCGCGGTGCTGGGCCTGGGTGACATCGGCCCGCTGGCGGCCAAGCCGGTGATGGAAGGCAAGGGCGTCCTGTTCAAGAAGTTCGCCGGCATCGACGTCTTCGACATCGAGATCAACGAGAAGAACCTCGACAAGCTGGTCGACGTGATCGCCGCGCTGGAGCCCACCTTCGGCGGCATCAACCTGGAAGACATCAAGGCGCCGGACTGCTTCTACGTCGAACGCAAGCTGCGCGAGCGCATGAAGATCCCGGTCTTCCACGACGACCAGCACGGCACGGCGATCTGCGTCGGCGCGGCCATCATCAACGGCCTGAAGGTGGTCGGCAAGAACCTGCAGGACGTCAAGCTGGTGACCTCGGGCGCCGGCGCCGCGGCGCTGGCCTGCCTGAACCTGCTGGTCAAGCTGGGGCTGCCGAAGAAGAACATCTTCGCCACCGACCTGGCGGGCGTGGTGTACGAGGGCCGCAAGGAGCTGATGGACGACGACAAGCTGCCGTTCGCGCAGCCGACCTCGGCCCGCACGCTGGCCGAGGTGATCGAGGGCGCCGACATCTTCCTGGGCCTGTCGGCCAGCGGCGTGCTCAAGCCCGAGATGGTCAAGTCCATGGCCAAGGACCCGCTGATCCTGGCGCTGGCCAACCCGAACCCGGAAATCATGCCGGAGCTGGCGCGCTCGGTGCGGCCGGACGCCATCATGGCCACCGGCCGCACGGACTTCCCGAACCAGGTCAACAACGTCCTGTGCTTCCCGTACATCTTCCGCGGCGCACTCGACTGCGGCGCGACGACCATCACCGACGAGATGGAGATCGCCGCCGTCCACGCCATTGCCGAGCTGGCCCAGGCCGAGCAAAGCGAGGTGGTGGCCGCCGCCTACGCCGGCCAGAAGCTGGCGTTCGGGCCCGACTACCTGATCCCCAAGCCGTTCGACCCGCGCCTGATGATGAAGATCGCGCCGGCGGTGGCGGAAGCGGCCGTGGCCAGCGGCGTGGCCATGCGCCCGATCGCCGACATGGATGCCTACCGCGAGAAGCTGCAGAGCTTCGTGTACGCCTCCGGCACCGCCATGAAGCCGATCTTCACCGCCGCCAAGAGCGCGGCGAAGAAGCGGGTGGCGTTCTGCGAGGGCGAGGAGGAGCGCGTGCTGCGCGCGGCCCAGATCGTGGTGGACGAGGGCCTGGCGCGGCCGACCCTGATCGGCCGGCCGCAGATCATCGCCCAGCGCATCGAGAAGTTCGGCCTGCGGCTGCAGCAGGACCGTGACTTCGACGTCGTCAACACCGAGTGGGACGACCGCTACCGCGACTTCTGGCAGACCTACCACCGCATGATGGACCGCAAGGGCGTCACCGCCCAGATGGCCAAGATCGAGATGCGCCGGCGCCTGACGCTGATCGGTTCGATGCTGCTGCACAAGGAGCAGGTCGACGGGATGATCTGCGGCACCTGGGGCACCACCGACATCCACCTGCGCTGGATCGACCAGGTGATCGGCCGCCGCGAGGGCATCGGCACCTATGCCTGCATGAACGGCCTGCTGCTGCCGGGCCGGCAGGTGTTCCTGGTCGACACCCACGTCAACTACGACCCCACCGCCGTCCAGCTGGCCGAGATCACGATCCTGGCGGCCGAGGAAATGATGCGCTTCGGCATCAAGCCCAAGGCCGCGCTGCTGTCGCATTCCAATTTCGGCTCCAGCAGCCAGCCCAGCGCCCTGAAGATGCGCGAGGTGCTGGCCATGCTGCGCGAGCAGGCGCCCTGGCTGGAGGTCGACGGCGAGATGCACGGTGACCTGGCGCTCGACGGTGCCGCCCGCAAGCAGCTCATGCCCACCACCACCCTGGCCGGCGACGCCAACCTGCTGGTGCTGCCCAACATCGACGCCGCCAACATCGCCTACAACCTGCTCAAGGTGGCCGCCGGCGGCAACATCGCGGTCGGCCCGGTGCTGCTGGGCGCGGCCAAACCGGTGCACATCCTGACAGCCAGCACGACCGTACGGCGCATCGTCAACATGACGGCGCTCACCGTCGCCGACGCCAACGCTGCCCGCACCAGCCGCAGCTGACAAGCTGGCGCTAACTTAGCAGGCCGTCGACCCGCCCTGGAAAGGCCTTGGCGCCTGCCCAAAATTTGGGCAGGCGCTTGCCTTTTGTGACTGGATCGTTCACACTTGCGGGCTGAAATTTCCGGGTAAACCCGCGGATCTCATCGATCCAAGGCGCTGCCCGGACAGGCGTCCCAAGGCTCTCCCAGAAGGTCCGTTCGATTCATGGCGCGCTCCCAAGCGTTCAAGTTTGCACTTACTAGCTACTTGTTCGCCGCGGTGCTCACCGGCCCAGCCGTGGCGGTGGCCAGGGATGCATCGGACCCTCGAGCCGAGGCCGGTTCGACCACCATCCCGGTGGCCGCGCTGCCCCGGCAAGGCCGGGAAACCTACGAACTGATCCGCCAGGGCGGACCGTTCCCGTACGAAAAGGACGGCTCGGTGTTCGGCAACCGGGAGCGCATGCTTCCGGCGGCCAAGCGTGGCTACTGGCGCGAATACACCGTTGCGACGCCAGGTTCGCGCGACCGGGGAGCCCGGCGCATCGTGTGCGGCGGCCCACCCCGGCTGCCGGACGCTTGTTATTACACCGCTGACCATTACGCCAGTTTTCGCAAGATCGTGGAGTGAGCCCCAACATGAAGCGGGACCAGTTTTTGAATTCCTTGGAAAGAGACGCGGAGATGGAAACACGCCTTCGCCCTGACATCGCCGACACGCCCCTCAAGGGCGTGCGCAGCAACATCGTGCAGTCGATCCGCGCGTTCCGCGTGCAGGACCTGCAGGATGGCGCGCGCGCCCTGGGCCAGCACTTCCTGTACGCCAACCTGGCCAACGCCCAGAGCAAGCAGGACGTGCTGGACCTGCTGGCGCAGCAGTTCATCCTGCCGGCCCATTTCGGCAAGAACTTCGACGCCCTGTACGACTGCATGACCGACCCCGTGCACAAATCGGGCCCGCAGCCCGGCTTCGTGGTCGTGCTCGAGCAGATCCCCGCCACGGCGAAGTTCGACAAGGAAGCGCGCGAGCAGCTGCTGGACATCTTCCGCGACACGGCGGACTATTGGGCCGACCGGAAGATTCCATTCCGCTGTTTCTATTCTTTTCTGTAGCCCGTTCTGCACAAGCTGGCCAAGCAGAACGGGCGACCGAGGCCCAGGGCACCGATGCCCCCACCGCAGCCCCCGCGGTGACCGAATCCGGCGAGAAGATGCCGACCGACAAGCTGGTCGATGTCTCGCCGCTGGCGCTGCGCATGAGCAGCCCCTTCAACGCCGGCTACTGGCTGGCGGCCGCCTGACGGCGCGACGGGACCCCTGCCCCGTACCAAGCCCCGCTCCGGCGGGGCTTTTTTCATGGCCGACGCCTGCTCAGAGCCGCTGGGCGAGGGCCAGGTACTCGTCCACCGGCACCTCCTCGGCGCGCCGCTGCAGGTCGAAGCTGCCGGCGAAGCCGCGCTGGTCCAGCCACTTGCCCAGCGTGTGCCGCAGCAGCTTGCGGCGCTGGCTGAAGGCGACCTGCACCAGTTCGGACAGGCGCGCCGTGTCGACCGCCACGAAGCTGGCGTGCGGCACCATGCGCACCACCGCGCTGTCGACCCTGGGCGGCGGGTCGAAGGCCTGCGGCGGCACCGCCAGCACGTCCTCCATCGCATAGCGCCACTGCAGCATCACCGACAGCCGGCCGTAGTCGGCGCTGGCGGGCGCGGCCACCATGCGGTCGACCACCTCCTTCTGCAGCATGAAGTGCTGGTCCTGCACCACGCCGATGTGATCGAGCAGGTGGAACAGGATGGGCGTGGAGATGTTGTACGGCAGGTTGCCCACCACGCGCAGCCGGGGCGCGCCCAGCGTCTGCGCCAGCGCGCTGAAGTCGACCCGCAGCACGTCGGACTCGACCACCTGCAGCTGCGGATGCTGGCGCAGGCGTGCGGCCAGGTCGCGATCGAGTTCGACCACCGCCAGCCGGCCGACCCGCTCGACCAGCGGCTGCGTCAGCGCTGCCAGGCCGGGGCCGATCTCCACCATGGGCTCGCCGGCGCGCGGGGCGATGGCGCGCACGATGGCGTCGATGATGGCGCTGTCGGCCAGGAAGTGCTGGCCGAAGCGCTTGCGCGGGATGTGTTTCAACTACTGCGGCGGGTCGCGGTACTCGACGTACGCGCGACCGCGCACCTCCTGCGACCACTGCAAGAAGGCCTCGTCCAGCTTCTTCTCGCGCACCAGGTTGCGCGCCAGCTCGCGCTGTTCGCGGGCCGACAGGGTGGCCTGGCGCCGCTCCAGCAGCTGGATCAGGTGGGCCCCGAAGCGCGACGTCATCGGCTCGGCGATCTGCCCTGGCTGCAGCGTGCCCAGGACCTCCTCGAACTCGGGCACGAACTGGCCCGGGTTGGTCCAGCCCAGGTCGCCGCCGCGCGACGAGCTGGCGTCCTGCGAGAACTCGCGCGCGAGCTGTTCGAAGGTGGCGGTGCGCGATTCGATGCGGCGCTTGTAGTCGGCCAGCCGCGCCCGCGCCGCCGCCTCGGTCAGCTGGGCGCCGGTGCGCAGCAGGATGTGGCGCGAATGGGTCTGGGTGACGGTGGCGCCGGGCAGGCCGGCCTGCCGCCGTTCGACCACCTTGAGCACGTGGAAACCGGCGCCCGAGCGGATCACCTCGCTTACGCCGCCCACCGACAGGCCCTGCACCGCGTCCAGGAACAGCTGCGGGTAGCGCTCGGCCGAGCGCAGTCCGAGCTGGCCGCCACTGGCTGCCGCCCCCGCTGCCTCCGAAAAGTCGCGCGCCAGGACGGCGAAGTCCTCGCCGGCCCGGGCGCGCCGCAGCACGTCGTCGGCCTTGGTGCGCAAGGCCTGCACCTGCGCCTCCGTGGCGTTCTCGGGCACCGCGACCAGAACCTGGGCCAGGTTCAACTCGGTCTGCGACAGGTCGCCGCTGCTGCCCTGCTGCTCGCGCAGGAACTGCTCGACGTCGTTGTCGGTGACGCGCACCCGCTGCTCCACCTCGCGGTCGCGCAGGCGCGACAGCAGCAGCTGGTTGCGCAGGTCCTCGCGGAACGAGGACTGCGAGATGCCGTCCAGGGCCAGCCGGCGGCGCAGCTCGGCGACGTCGACCTGGTTCTGGCGTGCGAAGCTCTGCTCGGCCTGGTCGATCGTGCCTTCGTCGACCCGGATGCCGTTGTCGCGCGCCAGCTGCAGCTGCGCGCGCTCGCTGATCAGGCGCTCGAGCACCATGCGATTGAGCTCGCCGCGCGATGGCAGCGGGGTGCCCTGCTGGGTCAGCTGCTGCTCGAAGCGCAGCAGGCGCGTGCGCACCTCGTTGTTGGTGATCGGCTCCGAATTGACCACGGCCACGATGAAGTCGGCAGCGCGGGGACCGGTCTCGGCCGCCGCCGGCCGGCCGCCCCCCAGCTGGGGAGAGGCGCGCAGCTGCGCGGCGGCGGGCAGCGCGAGCGCGGCGGCACCGGCGAGCAGGAGGGCGAAGGCACGTGGGGTCATGACAGGGGCGCAGTCTCTTCTCAGTCGTAGTTGCTGAACCGGCTCGGCTGGAGCACGTTGGGGTCGCGCAGGAGCTGGTAACGCGGGATATTCTGGCGCAGTGGCGTCACGACGCTGGATCCGAGCCGGCTGAAGCCCACAAACTCGATCTGGAACAGGATGCGGGTGGCGGCGGTGGTCACGGTGCTGGACAACCGCTCCAGCACCACGCGGCCGATCCAGCAGCAGGCGTCGTACTCCAGGCCGACCACCGCATCCACCAGCCGGCGGTCCTTCAGGCTCCAGTTCAGGCGTCCCACCGAGTACCAGCGATTCGGGCCCTGGCCGCGGCCGGGCCCGAGGTCCTGGCCCCGGTCGCCCCACAGGTCGTTGATCGGCCATTGCCAGCCGACGTCGACCTGTTCGCTGAAGTCGCGCTGCAGCCGGTAGGCCGCGCTCACCAGCCGGTAGTTGCTCGGGTTGTAGCGCCCGCCGATGGTGGTGCGCTCGGAGCGTCCGAGGTTGGGGTTGTACTGCAGCGTGGAGTCCAGCGACCACTTGGGGATCCAGTTCAGCGAGGCCCCCAGCAGCAGGTCGGACACGCGCTCGGTCACCGGCGCCACGCCCGGCAGCGTGACCAGCTGGTCCTGGAAGCGCAGGCGCTGGGCGAAGCCGAAGCGGGCCAGCTCGGCGCCGGTGTCCGGCTCGATCAGCCGGCTGGTCACGCCCAGCGTCAGCAGGTTGTTGTCGGCGATGCGGTCGTAGCCGCCGAACGGGTTCTCGGTGTAGATGGTCGCGAAGTTGAAGTCGTTGGCGGCCGAGTCGTAGTTGGGCAGCTGCGACTGGTCGCGGAACGGCGTGTAGACGTAGAAGGCGCGCGGCTCCAGCGTCTGCACCACGGCCCGGCCGAAGAAGGCGGCCGGGCGCTCGAACACCAGTCCGCTGTCCAGGCTGAAGGTCGGCACGGTGCGGGCGGCGGCGGTCTCGCCGTTGGCCAGCGGCGCATCGAAGGAGTAGGTGGCGCTGTGGACCTGGAAGCGGGGCGTGATGAACCAGCCGGGCGCCTGCCAGGGCCGCTCGATGCGGCCGAGCAGGAAGCTGCGCTGCGCGTTCGGCTGCAGGGTCAGCTCGCGCACCGAATTGAAGCGCGTGGTGTCGGCCTCCAGCGACGCCACCAGCCCGTGGTCCAGGTCGGGCCGGGCGTAGCGCGTGTACAGCTGCGGCATGCGGTCGTAGGGCGGCGTGATCGGCGCGGTGACGTCCTGCAGGGTCTGCCACTGCAGCGCGCGCGCGCTGGCGTACCAGTAGCCGCGGGCCCAGGCCAGGATGCCGTCGCTGGGGAGCAGGCGCTGCGTGAGCGAGGCGCTGCTGCGGGTGAAGTCGCGCCAGTAGTCGTCGTCGCTGACCCGGTTCAGGTTCAGGCTCAGCGCCGTCCGGCCGGCGCTGAGGGTCTCCTGCAGCACGCCATCGTGGCGGTAGCTGTAGCCCCAGCGCAGCCGGTCGCGCAGCTTGTCGCCCGGCAGCACGTTGGCCTGCAACTGGCCGTTGTAGCTGGGCTCCAGGTAGCGGAACTCGCCGCCCAGCTCGACGCCGCGCTTGCTCAGCACGCGCGGCAGCAGCGTCGCGTCGCGGTTCGGCGCGATGTTCCAGTAGTAGGGCTGGCGGTATTCGAAACCGCTGACGCTGTCGATGCCGAAGGTCGGCGGCAGGAAGCCGGACTTGCGCCGGTCGCTGAGCGGGAAGGTGATCTGCGGGATCGGCAGCACCGGCATGCTGAAGAACGTGAGCACCGCGTTGGTGGCGGTGCCGGTGTCCTCCTCGTCGTCCAGGCGGATGCTGGCGGCGCGCATGATCCAGTCCGGCGTCCAGCCGGGCAGGTCCTGCGGCCGGCAGGTGGTGTAGGTGGCATTGCGCACCACCGAGCGCTTGTCGTCGATGAAGTCGACGCGGTCGGCCTGGCCGTAGGCGCCGTTGCGCAGGAACTCGTAGCTGGGCTGGTTGAAGAAGCCCTCGAAGGCGTCGACCTTGAGCTCCAGCTGCGGGCCGCGGTAGACGTTGCCCTGGCGGTTGATGCGGACGTTGCCGCGCGCCTTGGCCAGATCGTCGGGCTGGTAGTACTCCAGCCGGTCGGCCTTGATGACCGTGTCACCCCGCCGCAGTTCGGCCCCGCCCTCGACGATGGTCTCGAAATCGGTGCGCCCGGTGACGCGGTCGCCCTGCACGAAGGTGGGCAGCTGGTCCTTCTGGGCCGCCGGCAGCTGCTCGCGCAACAGCGGCGTGCGGCGCAGCGGCACGCCCGCCGCATCCACCGACTCGGACTGGGCCAGCGCAGCGCCGCCATGCACCAGCCAGCACGCCACCAGTGCCAGGGGCGTGGGCGCGAAACGGTTGCGCGGAGTCGGTTTCAAGAGTTGGGAGTCGCAGGTTCGCGCAACAACATGGAAGCCGGCGCAGGGGGCGTTTGTAGAATGGATTATCCATGAGCGATCCCCTGTCCACCCCGGCGCCAGACGCCGGCGCCGGCCCGTCCGTGGCCTGGTCCGACCCCCAACGCGAGCGTGCCTTCCAGCAGTGGCTGGCGGCCGTTGCCGGCCCGCACCAGCTCGATCCGGCCAGCCTGCGCCCGGCGTCGGCCGACGCCAGCTTCCGCCGCTACCTGCGGATCGACGGCGCCGCCGGCAGCCGCATCATCATGGACGCGCCCCCCGACAAGGAGGACTGCCGGCCGTTCGTGCACGTGGCCCGGCTGATGACCGAGGCCGGCCTGCACGTGCCGCGCGTGCTGGCCTGGGATGAGCCGCAGGGCTTCATGCTGCTGGACGACCTGGGCCGGCAGACCATGATCGAGGTCGTCGATCCGCAGCAGCCGCTGGCCAACCTGCCGCTGTACCTGCGGGCGGTCGACGCCCTGGTCGGCTGGCAGCTGGCCTCGCGCCCCGGCGTGCTGCCGCCCTACGACGAGGCGCTGCTGCAGCGCGAGCTGGCGCTGTTCCCCGACTGGTACCTGGCCCGCCACCGCGGCGTCGCGGTCGAGGGCAAGCTGCGCGAGACGCTCGACGGCCAGTTCCGGCTCATCGTCCAGCGCAACCTCGCCGCCCCCACCGTCTACGTGCACCGCGACTTCATGCCGCGCAACCTGATGCTGCCGGCGGCCGCGGACGAGCCGCGCCTGGGCGTGCTGGACTTCCAGGACGCGGTGCACGGGCCGGTCACCTACGACATCGCCAGCCTGATGCGCGACGCCTTCCTCAGCTGGGACGAGGAGTTCGTGCTCGACGTGACGGTGCGCTACTGGGAGAAGGCGCGCAAGGCCGGCCTGCCGGTGGGCGAGGATTTCGGCGAGTTCTACCGCGCCGTCGAGTGGATGGGCCTGCAGCGCCACCTCAAGGTGGCCGGCATCTTCGCCCGCCTGACGCTGCGCGACGGCAAGCCGAAGTACCTGGCCGACACGCCCCGCTTCATCGCCTACATCCGCGCCACCGCCGGCCGCTACCGCGAGCTGGCGCCGCTGCTGCAGCTGGTCGACACCGTCGAGGGCACCGCGGCCCCCAGCGGCTACGCCTTCGGGCGCGTCTGAGCGCCATGCCCCGGCTGCACTGCCCCGGCCCGCTGGTGCCCGGACAGCTGCTCGACCTGCCGGCCACCGCCGCCCGCCACGTGCAGGTGCTGCGGCTGCAGCCGGGTGCGGCGCTGACCCTGTTCGACGGCAGCGGCGGCGAGTGGTCCGCGACCGTCGAGAAGATGGGCCGCACCGACGTCCGGGTCCAGGTCGGCGCCCACGCGGCCGTCGAGCGCGAGGCGGCGCGCGAGGTGCACCTGGCGCTCGGCATCCCGGCCAACGACCGCATGGACTGGCTGGTCGAGAAGGCCGCCGAGCTGGGCGTCGCCAGCCTGCAGCCGCTCACCAGCGAGCGCAGCGTGCTGCGCCTGCAGGGCGAGCGCGCCGAGCGCCGCCAGGCGCACTGGCAGGCGATCGCCGCCGCCGCCTGCGAGCAGTGCGGCCGCAACCGGGTGCCGCCGGTGCACGCGCTGGCCGACCTGGCCAGCTGGCAACCGGCGGTGGCGGCGCGCCACGTGCTGTCGTTCGCCGACGATGCGCGCCCGCTGGCGCAGCTGCTGGCCGACCGCGCGCCGCTGCTGCTGCTGTCCGGCCCCGAGGGCGGCCTGAGCCCGCGCGAGGAAGCCGCGGCGCGCGCCGCCGGCTTCCAACCGGTCACGCTGGGTCGGCGCGTGCTGCGCGCCGACACCGCCCCGCTCGCGGCCCTGGCCGCCTTGACGCTCGCCGGCCCCGGCGCAGGAGACGACACCCGATGAACCGCGCACTGTGGCTGCTGGCCGCCTGCCAGGGGCTGTACCTGACGAACAACATCGTCTTCATCGCCATCAACGGCCTGGTCGGGCTGTCGCTCGCGCCGCAGGCCTGGATGGCGACGCTGCCGGTGATGGGCTACGTGATCGGTGGCGCCCTGTCGACCGGCCTGATCGCGCGCAGCCAGCAGCGCTGGGGCCGCCGGCGCTCGTTCCAGGCCGGGCTGGCGGTCGCCGTGCTGGCGGCGCTGCTGTGCCTGTACGCGGCGACCAGCCGCAACTTCTGGCTGCTCTGCCTGGCCACGCTGGTGGCCGGCTACTACAACGCCAACGCCGGCCTGTACCGCTTCGCCGCCGCCGACCTGGTCGCGCCGGCCCAGCGCGAGAAGGCGGTCTCGCTGGTGATGGCCGGCGGCCTGCTCGGGGCCGTGCTCGGCCCCAACCTGGCCGCGCAGACCCGCGACCTGTTCCCGGTGCCGTTCGCCGGCGCCTACCTGGCGCTGGCCGGCGTCGGCCTGCTGTCGATGGGCCTGATGGCGTTCCTGCGCTTCCCGTCGCCCCCGCCCCGGGACACCCTGCCGGCCGGGCGGCCGCTGGCGGCCATCCTGCGGCAGCCGGTCTTCATCGTCGCCGCCGCCGCCGGCGCCCTGAGCTTCGGCGTGATGAACCTGCTGATGGCCGCCACCCCGCTGGCGATGCAGCAGTGCGGGCTGCCGTTCGCCAGCGCCGCGGTGGTGCTGCAGTGGCACGTGATCGGCATGTTCGCCCCCGGCTTCTTCACCGGCAACCTGATCAAGCGCTTCAGCGCCCTGCCGGTGATGGGCGTCGGCGTGCTGCTGAACGTGGCCTGCATCGCGGTGGCGCTGTCGGGCGTGGACCTGCACGAATTCCTGCTGGCGCTGTTCCTGCTCGGGGTGGGCTGGAACTTCCTGTTCACCGGCAGCACCACGCTGTCGCTGTCGACCTACCGGCCGGAGGAGCGCGACAAGGCCCAGGGCGCGCTCAACTTCTTCGTCATGGCGACGCTGGCCTGCACGTCGCTGGCCTCGGGCGTGCTGGTCACCACCCAGGGCTGGTCGCTGCTGAACTGGGGTTCGCTGGTGCCGGTGGCCGTCACCGCGCTGGCACTGGCCTGGCTGGCGCTGCGGCGGCGGCGCGAGGCGGTCGCGAAACCGGCCTAGTAGCGGTCGTCCAGCCAGCGCTGCAGCGCCTCGTAGACCTTGGACGATTCGGGCTCGTTGAAGATCTCGTGGTACAGCGGCTCGAAGCAGCAGCTGCGCACCACCGCATCCGGCGCCGCCTCGGCGAACGCGTGGCTGCCGGCCGGGTCGACCAGGCGGTCGGAGCCGGCGTACAGCAGCAGGGTGGGCACCGACCAGCCCGCCGCCTTGGCGAGCACGCGCTGGCCCTCGTCGGCGATGAAGCCGGCCAGCCGGGCGCTGATGCGGTCGTGCACCAGCGGGTCGGCCCGGTAGTCGCGCTGCACCTGCGGATCGCGCGAGAGCCAGCGCGGGTCGAGCCCGCTGCCCACCCGCAGGTCGGGCGCCAGCCGCGGCAGGGTGCTCAGCAGCAGGCGCTGCAAAGGCCCGAGCCGCGGGGCCAGCGCCGGCGACGAGAGCACCAGCCCGTCGACCGCACGCGGATGCTCGGCGGCATAGCTGGCCGCCACCAACCCGCCCATGCTGTGCCCGAGCAGGACCAGCGGCAGCTCGCGCGGCGTGCGGCGGCGGGTGCTGTCGACGATCTCGGCCAGGTCGTGCACCAGCCGCCTGGCCACCGTGACGCCGCCGCGCGGGCCGCCCGATTCGCCATGGCCGTAGTGGTCGTGGCCGCGCACCGCGAAGCCCCAGTCGTTGAGCCGCTGGGCCAGGCCGTCGTGGCGGCCGGCATGTTCGCCCAGCCCGTGGACGAGGATCACCACGCCGCGCTGGCGGCGCTCGTCCGCCGCCGGCCAGTCGTGCACGGCGATGTTGTCGCCGTCGCTGGCGGTAAAGGTCGACAGGGTGGAGCGGGACACGGATGAGCCTTGGGGGAGGCCATCTTGTCCCAGCCCGCTGCCGGGCCGCAAGCGGGCGAGTCCCGTCCTGCCTAGGGCATTCGGGCGATGACTTCGGCCACCGCCGCCGTCAGCCGCTTGGCATAGGGCACGTGCAGGAACTCGTTCGGGCCGTGCGCGTTGCTGCGCGGGCCGAGCACGCCGCAGACCATCATCTGCGCCGCCGGGAAGCCTTGGCTCAGCAGGCTCATCAGCGGAATGGTGCCGCCCTGGCCGATGTGCCCGCAGGGCGCGCCGAAGTGCGCCTGCGACGCCGCGTCCAGCGCCTGGCGGAACCAGGGCGCCGTGTCGGGCGCGTTCCAGCCGGTGGCGGCGCCGCCGGAGTCGAAGGTGACGACGGCCTGGTAGGGCGCGTTGTCCTCCAGCAGCGTCTTGAGCTCCTGCACCGCCGCCGCCGCGTCGACCAGCGGCGGCAGCCGCAGCGACAGCTTGAAGGCGGTGTACGGCCGCAGCACGTTGCCGGCATCCTGCAGTGCCGGGAAGCCGTCGGCGCCGGTGACCGACAGGGTCGGGGTCCAGGTGCGGTTCAGGAGCGCCTGCACCGGATCGGTGGTGGTGGGCAGCGCCGTCTGCACCGCCCCGCCGCAGTCGGCATGGGCCCAGGGGAAGCGCTTGTAGATCTCGTCGCCCAGGATCGCCGCCGTGGCGCGGGCCTGCTCGCGGCGCTCGGCCGGCACCTCGCAGTGGAAGCTGGCCGGCAGCAGGCGCCCGCTCTTGCTGTCCTCCAGGCGGTCGAGCACCTGGCGCAGGATGCGGAAGCTCGACGGCACCAGGCCCGAGGCATCGCCCGAATGCACGCCCTCGGTCAGGATCTGGACCTTCAAGGTGCCCGAGGCCATGCCGCGCAGCGAGGTGGTGAGCCACAGCTGGTCGTAGTTGCCGGCGCCCGAGTCGAGGCAGATCACCAGGCCGACGTCGCCGAGCCGCGTGCGCAGGGCGTCGACGTAGGGCAGCAGGTCGTAGGAGCCCGATTCCTCGCAGGTCTCGATCAGGCCGACGATGCGCGGGTGCGGCACGTTCTGCGCCTTGAGCGCCTGCACCGCGGCGATGCTGGCGTAGACCGCGTAGCCGTCGTCGGCGCCGCCGCGGCCGTACAGCTTGCCGTCCTCGTACTTGGGCGTCCACGGGCCGAGGTCGTGGCGCCAGCCGGTGAACTCGGGCTGCTTGTCGAGGTGGCCGTACATCAGCACCGTCTGGGCAGCGGGCCGGGTGGCGGCGATCTCGAAGAACAGGACCGGGGTGCGGCCGGGCAGGCGCACGATCTCCAGCGCCAGCCCCTCGACCTTCTGCGCCTCGACCCAGGCGGCGGCGTTGCGCAGCACGGTCTCCAGGTGGCCGTGCGCGGCCCAGTCCTGGTCGAAGCCGGGCGACTTGGCCGGGATGGCGATGTAGTCGGTGAGTTGGCGCACGATGTCGCCGTCCCACTGGCGGCTGGCGTGCGCCAGCGCCTCGCTGGCATCGAGCAGGGCGGCGGGCATTTCCTTGTGGAGCGGAGCGTTCATGGGGGCTGCGGAGGGCAAAACGCCACTCTACGCCGAACCGCCCGGACCGGCCAAGGAGGCGTACCATGGCCCGCCGTGCCGTCCACCACCGCCCGCGCCGCCCTCCCGTTCCGCGCGCCCCGCCGCGCCGGCTCGCTCGTCCGTGGCGGGGCCGCGGCAGCGGCCCGGGGGACCGCGCCATGACGGCGCCGCGCGTGCGGGTCGGCATCGGCGGCTGGACCTTCGAACCCTGGCGCGGGACCTTCTATCCGCCCGGCCTGCCGCACCAGCGCGAACTGCACCACGCCAGCCGCGTGCTGACCGCCATCGAGGTCAACGGCACCTTCTACAGCACCTTCACCCCGGCCACCTACGGCCGCTGGCGCGACGAGACGCCGGATGGCTTCGTGTTCACCCTCAAGGCGCACCGCTCGATCACGGTGCGGCGCGAGCTGGCCGGCGCGGGCGACGCGATCGCGCGCTTCCTCGGCTCCGGCGTCAGCGAACTGGGACCCAAGCTCGGGCCCATCGTGTGGCAGTTCCAGCCCACCAAGCGCTTCGAGCCGGCCGACTTCGAGGCCTTCCTGGCCCTGCTGCCGTCCAGCGTCGACGGGCTGGCGCTGCGGCACGTGCTGGAGGTGCGCCATGCCAGCTTCGCCGACCCGGCCTACCTGGCGCTGGCGCGCCGGCACGGCTGCGTGACGGTGCACACCGACTCGCCCAAGTACCTCCAGCTGGAGGATGCGCAGGCGCCGTTCGCCTACCTGCGCCTGATGCGCAGCGAGTCCGACCAGCCCACCGGCTACGCGCCGGCGGCGCTGGACGCCTGGGCCGCCGGTGCCCGCGCCTGGTCGAGCGGCCCGCAGGCCCGCGACGCCTTCGTTTTCTTCATCAACGGGGCCAAGGAACGCGCCCCCGCAGCCGCCCAGGCCCTGCTCCAGCGGCTGGGCTCCGAAGCCCTAGCGCCGAGCTAGTAGGAGCCGGATGACACCCGGTTTCGCCACCCGCGCTCAAGCCGCGCTTGGCGCCGGTGGCTCAATGGACCCCGTCAAAAAATATCGCAAACGGGAGTACAGGCCATGGCCTTCGTCTTCGACACGGTGCCCGCCAACCGGGGGCTGATCGACATGAACAATCCGCGCGAGGTCAGCTGGTGGACCAAGCGGTTCGCCTGCAACGAGGCGCAGCTGCGCGAAGCCGTGGAGCAGGTGGGTCCGAACGCCGCCCAGGTGGAACAGCTCCTGGACGGCCAGGAATACATCCTGACCGTGTGAGGGGTCAGGCGGCTGCCGCGCGCCAGCGCCGCAGCCAGTCCAGTCCGTCGCTGGTGCCACCGGCGGTGGCACCGCGCGCGGGCCGGTACTCGCAGCCGATCCAGCCCTGCCAGCCGCAGGCCTGCGCGACGTCGTCGATGACGCCGAACAGGAACGGGTAGTTCAGCTCGCCCAGGTCGGGCTCGTGCCGCTGCGGCACGCCGGCGATCTGGAAGTGGCCGACCCGCCCGGTCGGCAGGTACTGGCGGATCTTGGCGGCGAGGTCGCCCTCGACGATCTGGCAGTGGTACAGGTCCATCTGCACCTGCACGTTGGCCGCGCCGATCGCCGCCACCAGGTCGTGCGCATGGTCCTGCCGGTTCAGGAAGAAGCCCGGCATGTCGCGCAGGTTGATCGGCTCCAGCAGCAGGTTCACTCCGGCGCGCGCGGCCTCGGCGGCGGCCCAGCGCAGGTTGGCGACGTAGGTCGGTCGCAGCTCATCGCGCGTGCGGCCGGACGGTAGCAGGCCGGCCATCACGTGCACGCGCGGGCAGCGCAGCACCTGGGCGTAGCGCAACGCCTGCGCGATGCCGGCGCGGAATTCGTCCTCGCGCCCCGGCAGGCAAGCCAGGCCGCGCTCGCCGCCGTTCCAGTCGCCCGGCGGTGCGTTGAACAGCACCTGCTGCAGGCCGGCGGCCTGCAGCCGCTCGGCGATCACCTCGGGGGCGTGCTCGTAGGGAAACAGGTACTCGACGCCCTCGAAGCCGTCGCGCGCGGCGGCGGCAAAGCGGTCCAGGAACGGCAGTTCCGGGTAGAGCATCGACAGGTTGGCGGCAAAGCGGGGCATGGGGCTTCCGTGTCAGCGCAGCGCCAGCCGGACGGCGTCGGGGTTCTCGCGCGCGTAGTCGCGCACCACCTGCTCGAAGCTGGCGTCCGCCTTCAGGCCCAGGCCGCCGGCGCGATCCCAGCGGACGTTGCCCGGCCAGGTGCTCACCAGCTTCTCGATGGCCGGATCGGGTTGCCAATCCAGCAGGGCCGTGGCCTGCGGTCCGGCGACGGCTTCGAGGGCGGCCGCCATCTCACCGACCGTGATGAGGATGGAGGGCAGGTTCAGGCCGGTGAGGGAGCCCCAGTCGGCCGCCGGGGCCTCGGCGGCACGGATGACGCCTTCCACCGTGCGCGCCGGCGAGGCCAGCGCCACCGGCACGTCTCGCGCCACCGGCACCACGGCGCGCACGCCGGCCAGCGGCTCGCGCACGATGCCGGACAGGAAGCCGGAGGCGGCGCCGTTGGGGCGGCCGGCCCGCACGCTCACGGTCATCAGCCGGACGCTGCGGCCGCGGATGTAGCCCTTGCGGGTGTAGTCGGCGACCAGCTGCTCGCCGATGAATTTCTGGATGCCGTAGCTGCTCTGCGGCGTGGGCAGGGTGTCGTCGCGAATCGGGTCGGGCATGGGCTGGCCCGGCTGCTTGCCGAACACCGCCAGCGAACTGGCGAACACCAGCACCGGCTGCGAGCCGAGCGCGCGGCAGGCCTCCAGCAGCGCATGGGTGGTGGCGAAGTTGCTGCGCATGCCGAGGTCGAAGTCGGCCTCGCATTCGCCGCTGACCGCGGCCGCCAGGTGGAACACGGCGTCGGTGCCGGCGGCCGGCAGCTGGCGCGCGGTGACCAGCTCCAGCAGGTCGCCGCCGACGAAGCGCACCCGCGGGTCGGCGCGCAGATCGGCCGGTGGCTCGGCGCGGTCGGTCAGGGTGAGGGTGTCGATGGCGACGGCGGGCGCGCCGGCGAGGGACAGGCGGCCGGCCTGCAGCAGGGTGCGGGCGAGCCGCGCGCCCAGGAAGCCGCAACCGCCGGTGATCAGGATGTTCATGGGCGGAGGATAGCCTCAGGCCACGCCGGCCAGACGCAGGGCCAACCCTGCCACCGCGCAGCCGGCGATGACCGGCAGCACGCCGATGCGCCAGCGCAGCAGGGCCAGCGCCGCCAGCCCCGCCAGCACCAGTGCCACCCCGTCGACCGGGCCGCCGGCCTGGGGCCGGCCGATGTGGAGCACGAAGAACAGGGCCAGGCTGGCGATCACGCCCACCACCGCCGCCGTGATCGCCGTCAGCGGCGCCGTGAAGCGCAGCTGGCCGTGGGTGGACTCCACCAGCGGGCCGCCGGCCAGGATGAACAGGAACGAGGGCAGGAAGGTGAACCAGGTCGCCACGCAGGCGGCCAGGGCGGCGCCCGCGAACAGCGCGCCGGGGCCCAGCACCTGGTGCGTCCAGCCGCCCAGGAAGCCGACGAAGGCCACCACCATGATCAGCGGCCCGGGCGTGGTCTCGCCCAGCGCCAGGCCGTCGATCATCTGCGGGCCGGTGAGCCAGTGGAAGTGCTCGACCGCACCCTGGTAGACGTAGGGCAACACGGCATAGGCACCGCCGAAGGTGAGCAGGGCCGCCTTGGTGAAGAACCAGCCCATCTGCGCCAGGGTGGCCTCCCGGCCCTGCCAGGCCAGCAGCCCCGCCATCGGCAGCAGCCACAGCAGAGCGCCGACGCCGACCACGGCAGCCAGCCGGCTGCGGCGGAAACGGGCATGGGGCGGCGTCGGCGTGTCGTCGTCGATCAGCGCCGGCCCGTAGTGCCGGTCGGCCGCCGCGTGGCCGCCGCCGGCGTCGAACTGGGCCGGCCACCAGCGGCCGCCGAGCGCACCGACGGCGGCCGCGGCCAGCACCACGGCCGGAAACGGCAGCTGCAGGCCGGCGATGGCGACGAAGCTGGCGAGCGCGATCGCCCACAGCAGCGGCGAGCGCGCCGGGCTGCGCAGCGTGCGCCCGCCGATGCGCCACACCGCCTGCAGCACCAGGGCGGCGACGGCCGGCTTGATGCCGTAGAACAGGCCGGCCACCCAGCCGACGTGGCCGAACGCCACGTAGACCCAGCTCAGCGCGATCAGCAGCAGCAGCGACGGCAGCACGAACAGCGCCCCGGCGGCGATGCCGCCGCGGCTGCGGTGCAGCAGCCAGCCGATGTAGGTCGCCAGCTGCTGCGCCTCGGGGCCGGGCAGCAGCATGCAGTAGTTCAGCGCGTGCAGGAAGCGACGCTCGGAGATCCAGCGGCGCTGCTCCACCAGCTCGCGGTGCATGATCGCGATCTGCCCGGCCGGGCCGCCGAAGCTGATGCAGCCGAGTTTGAACCAGAAGCGCAGGGCAGCGCCGAACGGGACCGGCGCCGGCGTGCTCATCCCCGCTCGAACTTGAACACCGCCGTGCCGGCGCGCAGGTTGGGCAGCCGCCGCACCTCGCGGCCCTCCTGCAGCCCGAAGGCGTCCAGGATGGCCAGGTCGTTGCGGGTCGCCAGCACCTCGAAATCCTTGAAGGTGCCGACGCGGATGTTGGGCGTGTCGTACCACTGGAACGGCAGCCGCTTGGTGACCGGCATGCGGCCGCGCAGGACCGACAGCCGGTTCGGCCAATGGGCGAAGTTGGGGAAGGCGACGATGCCCAGCTTGCCCACCCGCGCGGTCTCGCGCAGCATGGTCTCGGCGTTGCGCAGGTGCTGCAGGGTGTCGATCTGCAGCACCACGTCGAAGCTGTCGTCGCCGAAGATCGACAGCCCCTCGTCGAGGTTGAGCTGGATGACGTCGACGCCGCGCTTCGTGCCGGCCAGCACGTTGGCGTCGGCGATCTCGATGCCGTAGCCGGTGCAGCCGCGCTCGCGCTGCAGCAGGTCGAGCAGGGCGCCGTCGCCGCAGCCCAAATCGAGCACACGGGCGCCGTGCGGCACCAGCCGCGCGATCGACTCCATGGTGGCGCGGTCGCTCATCGCCCCACCTCCTTGCCGATGCGGTCGAACCAGGCGCGCACCAGCGCCAGGTAGCGCGGGTCCTCCAGCAGGAAGGCGTCGTGGCCGTGCGGGGCGTCGATCTCGGCGTAGGTGCAGCTGCGCCGGTTGTCCAGCAGGGCCTTGACGATCTCGCGGCTGCGCCGGGGCGAGAAGCGCCAGTCGGTGGTGAAGCTCACCAGCAGGAAGTTGGCCGTCGCCGCCGCCAGCGCCTTGGACAGCTGGCCGTCGTGCCGGCGCGCCGGATCGAAGTAGTCGAGCGCGCGGGTGATCAGCAGGTAGGTGTTGGCGTCGAAGTACTCGCTGAACTTGTCGCCCTGGTGGCGCAGGTAGCTCTCGATCTGGAACTCGATGTCCTGGGTGGTGTAGTGGATGTCCAGGCCGTCGCGCAACTGGCGCCCGAAGCGCTCGTTCATCACGTCGTCCGACAGGTAGGTGATGTGGCCGATCATGCGGGCGATGCGCAGGCCGCGCCGCGGCACCACGCCGTGCTCGTAGAAGTGGCCGCCGTGGAAATCCGGGTCGGTGACGATGGCGCGCCGCGCCACCTCGTTGAAGGCGATGTTCTCGGCCGTCAGGTTGGGCGCGCTGGCGATCACGGCCGCGTGGCGCACCCGGTCCGGGTACTGCAGCGTCCACGACAGCGCCTGCATCCCGCCCAGGCTGCCGCCCATCACGGCCGCCAGCTGCCGCACCTGCAGCCGGTCCAGCAGGCGGGCCTGGGCGTCGACCCAGTCCTCCACCGTCACCACCGGGAAGTCGGCGCCCCAGACGCGGCCGGTGTCGGGGTTGACGTGCATCGGGCCGGTGGAGCCGAAGCACGAGCCCAGGTTGTTGACGCCGATGACGAAGAAGCGGTCGGTGTCGACCGGCTTGCCGGGCCCGATCATCGAGTCCCACCAGCCCTCCGAGTGGTCCTGGCCCGGATACACCCCGGCGACGTGGTGCGAGGCGTTGAGGGCATGGCAGACCAGCACCGCGTTGGAGCGGTCGGCATTGAGCGTGCCGTAGGTCTCGTAGGCGAGGTCGTAGCCGTGCACCGCGGCGCCGCTGCGCAGCGGCAGCGGCTCGACGAAATGCATGGCCTTCGATTCGGCGATCAGCGTCATGGCAACAAAAAACCCGGCTCGCTGCAGAACGAGGCCGGGTTTGACGCGGGGCTTCGTCTTTAGCTGAACTTGTTGAGCGCCCGCAAGCGGAAGCAAATCGGCGCTGTGAGCGGGCAGTATATCAACCGGCACCCAGCAGGGCGGCCGCCCCGAGGACCAGGAAGATCACCGCCGACACCAGGTGCACCAGCCGGATCGGCACCCGGCGCACGATGCGGTCGCCGAACCAGACCACCGGTGCGTTGGCCAGCATCATGCCCAGCGTGGTGCCGGCCACCACCGAGGCCCAGGCGCCGAAGCGGGCGGCCAGCATGACGGTGGCGATCTGCGTCTTGTCGCCCATCTCGGCCAGGAAGAACGCCACCAGCGTGGTCGCAAAGACGCCCAGGCGGCTGCCGCCGGCCGGCGCGTCGTCCTCGTCGAGCTTGTCGGGCACCAGCATCCAGGCCGCCATGGCGAGGAAGGAGGCGCCCAGGATCCAGCGCAGGGTCTGCGGCCCCAGCCAGTCGGTGATCCAGGCGCCGACGGCGCCGGCCAGCGCGTGGTTGGCCAGGGTGGCCACCAGGATGCCGGCGACGATGGGCCAGGGCTTGCGGAACCGGGCGGCCAGCAGCAGCGACAGCAGCTGCGTCTTGTCGCCCATTTCGGCGAGGGCCACCAGCCCGGTGGAGACGAGGAAGGCTTCCATGGAGAACTCCGGCCGGGGCGACGGACGCACCAATGACTGCGCAGCGCCCCGGCCATACAGGAGGGCTGCGCAGTCAAAGGTCTCGCCAAACCGAAGTCGCGGGCGCCATGGGCGCGAGGCCCAAGTCTGTTGACGCACGCCCCTTCCCCTTGCGGGAAGGGAGGCTACTCCCCAATGACAGCCACCATTGTACCCGGCCAGAGGAATCGCACTCTTCTGGCGCGTTTATTGCTTAGCTTTGGTGCGCATGCGGCCGGATCGGTCCATGCGCACCAAAACAAAGCAGTTTCATCCGGAGTACCCCCCATGGAAGCACTCAAACAGGGCTCGGACGCCCTGTTCATCCTGCTCGGCGGCATCATGGTGCTGGCCATGCATGCCGGCTTCGCCTTTCTCGAACTGGGCACCGTGCGCAAGAAGAACCAGGTCAACGCCCTGGTCAAGATCCTCAGCGACTTCGCCGTCTCCACGGTGGCCTACTTCCTGGTCGGCTACAGCGTCGCCTACGGCACCAGCTTCCTGGTCGGCGCCGACCAGCTGGCGGCCCGCAACGGCTACGAACTGGTGAAGTTCTTCTTCCTGCTCACGTTCGCCGGCGCCATCCCGGCCATCATCTCGGGCGGCATCGCCGAGCGGGCCCGCTTCGGCCCGCAGCTGGCGGCCACCGCGGTCATCGTCGGCGTGGTCTATCCGCTGTTCGAGGGCGTGGCCTGGAACCGCTCGTTCGGCATCCAGGACTGGATCCAGGCCGCCACCGGCGCCGACTTCCATGACTTCGCCGGCTCGGTGGTGGTGCACGCGGTGGGCGGCTGGATCGCGTTGCCGGCGGTGCTGCTGCTGGGCGCACGCAGCAACCGCTACCGCAAGGACGGCGCCGTCTCGGCCCACCCGCCGTCCAACATCCCGTTCCTGGCGCTGGGCGCCTGGATCCTCACCGTGGGCTGGTTCGGCTTCAACGTGATGAGCGCCCAGACGATCGACAAGATCTCCGGCCTGGTCGCCGTCAACTCGCTGATGGCGATGGTGGGCGGCACCCTGGCCGCGCTGGCGCTGGGGCGCAACGACCCCGGCTTCGTCCACAACGGCCCGCTGGCCGGCCTGGTGGCGGTGTGCGCCGGCTCCGACCTGATGCACCCGCTGGGCGCGCTGGCGGTCGGCGGGGTGGCCGGGGCAGTGTTCGTGGTGATGTTCACCATCGCCCAGAACCGCTGGAAGATCGACGACGTGCTGGGCGTCTGGCCGCTGCACGGGCTGTGCGGGCTGTGGGGCGGGCTGGCCGCCGGCATCTTCGGCAGCAAGGCGCTGGGTGGCCTGGGCGGCGTGAGCCTGGGCGCGCAGGCGCTCGGCAGCCTGCTGGGCGTCGGCTGGGCGCTGCTCGGCGGCTTCGCGGTCTACGGCGTGCTCAAGCTGGTGGTCGGCCTGCGCCTGTCGCAGGAGGAGGAGTACGAGGGCGCCGACCTGGCCATCCACCGCATCGGCTCCACGCCCGAGCGCGAAGCCACCTGGTGAGGCGCCCGGCAGCCGGCGCGCGCTGGGACTAGCATCCGCTCCGGCCCCGCTGACCGCCCATGCCGTTCGAACTCGACGTCGCCGAGCACCGCAGCTACCTGCTGCGCTATGCGCGCCTGCAGCTGCGCAACGACGCCTGGGCCGAGGACGCGGTGTCCGAAACCCTGCTGGCGGCGCTGTCCCGGCCGCAGGCCTTCGACGGCCGTTCGCAGCTGCGCACCTGGCTGGTCGGCATCCTCAAGCACAAGGTGATCGACTGCCTGCGCAGCCGCCGGCGCGAGGTCGCGCTGGACAGCGAGGAGGGCGATGGCAGCGCGGAACTGGAGGCGCTGGTGTTCCGGGCCGACGGCCACTTCGCCGCCCCGCCGGCCGACTGGGGCGATCCGGAGCGGGCGCTGGCGTCGCGCCAGTTCTTCGAGATCCTGGAACTGTGCGTGCAGAAGCTGCCGCCGGCGATGGCCCGCGTGTTCCTGATGCGCGAGTGGCTGGAGCTTTCCAGCGACGAGATCTGCAAGGAATTGGCGCTAACGCCGACCAACCTCTATGTCCAGCTGCACCGGGCCCGGCTGCGCCTGCGCGAGTGCCTGGACCTGAACTGGTTCCACACCCCGTCCGCCCCATGATCCTGCGCCGCACCTGCAAGGAAGCCGCCGCCCTGCTGGTGGCACGCGAAGACCGCGCGCTGTCGCTGCCCGACCGGGTGGCGTTGCGGCTGCACCTGGCTGCCTGCGAGGCCTGCCCGCGCTTCGCGCGCCAGCTTCAGCTCATGCGTGAGGCGTTCGGGCGCTGGCGCCAGCAGGCTGGCGACGACGCCCCTGGCTGATGCATTCGCTCACAAACATCCTGCCCTTGCCGGCAAAAAGCGCGGGGCGCGTGGGCTTGCCCCCCTTGCGTGACGCCCGGGTATCTGCTCCATAATGACTCGACGTGGATTCGCAGTGCCACGCGGTTTGCGGTGAACAGGTCACTTTCGCTTCTGGTTTTGATGCGTTTTCGGGACTCCATCGCTTTCGTTCAATCGGTTTTTTCAGGAGTCCCAGCAGATGGGCAACAAACTTTACGTGGGTAACCTGCCCTACTCGGTGCGCGACAGCGACCTCGAGCAGGCATTCAGCCAATTCGGCGCCGTCACCAGCGCCAAGGTCATGATGGAGCGCGACACCGGCCGCTCCAAGGGCTTCGGATTCGTCGAGATGGGCAGCGATGCCGAAGCGCAAGCTGCCATCAACGGCATGAACGGCCAGCCGCTGGGCGGCCGTAGCGTGGTGGTCAACGAAGCGCGTCCGATGGAATCGCGTCCGCGCACCGGCGGCTACGGCGGCGGTGGCGGCGGCTACGGCGGCGGTGGTGGCGGCGGCGGCTACGGTGGTGGTGGCGGCGGTGGCGGCTACGGCGGCGGCGGCGGTGGTGGCCGCAGCGGTGGCGGCGGCTACGGCGGCGGCGGCGGTGGCCGCAGCGGTGGTGGCGGCGGCGACGGCGGCTTCCGCAGCCCGTACGGCTCCGGCCCGCGCGGCGGCGGCAACCGCGGCGGTTACTAAGCACTGCGCGATCCCGGCGCCGCACCCAGGCGCCGAACGACAAAAGCCCGTCCCCGGACGGGCTTTGTCGTTTCCGGCCCGCCGTCAGTGGGCCAGTGCCGTCCCCAGGCTGCGCAGCAGGGCGGCGCCATCGCCCTTCCAGGCACTGCCGTGCATGCAGGCCAGCAGCGAGGGCTCCAGCCGGGCCAGCTTCTCGACCATCGTCTGCGCATCGCGGCTGTGGGAGAAGTAGTCCATCTCGCGCCGGAAGGCCTCGCTGGGGCCCAGGATGTCGTGCGTCACCAGCGCCACGTCGCCGGTGCCCGGCTGGGTGAACAGGTCGCCGCAGAACAGCGTGCCGGTGGTGCGGTCGAACAGGTAACCGCATTCCCAGCCGTGCGGCAGGTGCGGCGTGTCCTGCCACACCAGCTGGTGCCGCCCGAGGTCGAGCACCTGGCCATCGTCCAGGGCCACCGGCTCGACGTCCACCAGGTCGCTGATCGAGACCATGGCCGCCACACGGCCGCACACCGGCCGGGCCTGCGGCGCCAGCGCCAGGAAGTCGGGCAGGGCGCCGCACTCGTCGGCTTCCACGTGCGAGAAAGCGATGTAGCGCAGCTGGTCGACCGGCAGCACCTTCTCGATCTGCTCGCGCACCTGGCCGAACAGCTTCTTGGGCCCGGTGTGGAAGAGCAGGGGCCGCTCGTCCACCACCAGGTACTGGTTGAAGGAGAACCCACCCGGGAACTGGCTCGGCGGGACTGGCACGCTGATGCGCCAGATGTCCTGGCCGACGGGTTGGATGGAGGCAAGCGGTTCGGTCATGGGGCAGGCTTTCGTGTCGGACGCGCGGGGGTCGCTGCAGGCTGCGGTCCGGTGACAGCCAGCAGGAGTTCAGCGGTGGTGCGCCGCACCGCGGCGCGCGGCAGGCCGTGGTGGCGCACCAGGCCGTGCCAGAAATCGAAGTCGAGCAGCGCCTGCCAAGCGGCCGCGATGCGGTCCGGCTCGGCCAGCCCGGGCGCGCAGCGCAGCAGCACGGCGCGGCACAGCCCGGTCAGCTCGGCCCGCTGCGTGTCGGCAAAGCGCGCCACCGCGTCGAGCGTCCGGTGCTCGCCCCATGCCAGCCAGGGCTCGTAGTAGGCGTGCAGCCGGTCCATCGCCTCGACCAGATCGGCCACGGCGGCCGCCAGCTCGGTGTGCGCCAGGATGCGCTCGGCCGGCAACGGCGGGGCACCGCGCGCCGCGTGGCCGGTGCAGGCCGGGATCAGGCTGTCGTAGTCGGGGAAGTGCTTGTAGACGGTCGGCAGCGACACCCCGGCCTCCTGCGCGATGGCGGCCCAGCTGGTGCCCTGGGCACCGCGCAGCGCGTGCAGCCGCGCCGCCGCCGCCGCGATGCGGTCCTTCAGCGCGGCCTGCTGCTGCAGGCGGGTTTCGCTGTGGTAGGCGCGGGGTGCCATCGGTCGTCTCCTGAATTGAATTCAATTTAGATCAACGCAATTCAATGACAAGCTCAGCCGGGGACGGGTTTGGCAGGCGCCGACGAACGGCGCGCCGGCCCGGCCGCCCGTGCCGGCGGCACCGTCGCGTCTGTTGGTGGTGGTCGGGGCCCGCCGCGCGGGCGGCGCGCTCAGCCGCCTTGGCGGTGCTTGCGCGGACGGCCGGCCAGCAGGCGGTCGAACAGCGGGTCGGGCAGCAGGCGCAGCAGCTTGGCGACCACGCCCATCGGCCAGGGAATGACGCGGTAGCTGCGGCCGGCCGCGATGGTGCGGAAGGCCTGGTCGGCGAACGCCGGCGGCGCCATCAGGAACGGCATGCGGTAGCGGTTCTGGCGCGTCAGCGGGGTGTCGATGTAGCCCGGGCTGATGGTCACCACCCGCACCCCGGCCGGGCGCAGCTCGCCGCGCAGGCTCTCGCAGTAGGCGATGACGGCGGCCTTGCTGGCGCAGTAGGCCCCATGGCCCGGCAGGCCGCGGATGCCGGCCACGCTGGCGATGCCCACCAGCGTGCCGGCGCGTCGCGCCGCCATGGCCGCGATGAAGGGATGGAAGGTGGCCGCCAGGCCGACGTTGTTGGTGGCGAAGGTGCGCGCGATCACGTCCAGGTCGGCGCGCTCGGCGCTGTCGACGCCGAGGCTGATGCCGGCGTTGGCGATCACCACGTCGGGCAGCCCCTGGCTGGCGAGGCACTGCCGCCCGGCCGCCACGATGCTGTCGGTTTCGGCGACGTCGGCCGCGTAGATGCGGCAGCGCCCGGGATCGATGCCCTGCTGCGCCGCCCAGGCCTGGATCTCGCCACTGCGCCGCGCCGCCAGCGCCAGCGACCAGCCGGCCTGGTAGTAGCGCCAGGCCAGGGCCTGGCCGATGCCGCTGGAGGCGCCGGTGATGAATACCAGCCCGCTCACGCGCGCGTCCCGCGTCTCATGGCGCCGGCTTGCGGCCCTGGGGCATCAGCACCCCGCGCACGCGGCCGCGCAGGTCCATCACCCGGTCGAGGTTGTCGTAGTCCATCTGGTCGGCGATGAAGCGGTCGGTGCCGCGGATCAGCGTCACCGGCAGGTGCGACTTCACCCGCTCGGTGTTGACGAACACGTGCAGGAACTCGCCGCGGAACTCCATCCGCGGCGTGTTCGTGTCCGGCAACGCGTCGCGCACCACGACCGCGTCGCCCATCAGCTGGGCCTCGCTGCCGTCGCCGTTGCTGATGCCCTTGCGCGCCGTCGCCACCGTCACCGCGCCCTTCTCGTCGTAGGAGCGGATGCGCACCTGGTCGATCTCCAGCGTGTCGGTGTCCGGGTAGTGGCGCGCCTCGGTGCCGAAGATCTCGCTCTTGAGCCGCCCGGTGGGGTCGTAGGTCTTCACCGAGAAGCCGCGCATGAAGTAGTCGGGATCGTGGGTCGGCGTCTTCTGCGCATCGGAGGCGCCGAAGAAGGTCGGCGTGTTGCTGGCCAGCCAGTAGGTGCCCAGGGCCAGCAGCCCCATCAGGATGACCGGCAGGTAGATGGCCAGCCGGTCGCCGGTGGCGCGCAGCCACTGCCAGCCGGCGACGGCGCGCGCCTTGTTCACGCGTAGCGGTCCAGCAGCTGGACGTAGCGCCCACTGGCCACCAGCAGCAGGTCGCAGAACTCGCGCGCCGCGCCATGGCCGCCGGCGGCGCTGGTGACGTAGCGGGCCTGCGCCTTCACCTCGGCATGGGCGTTGGCCGGCGCGGCCGCGAACGCGCAGCGGCGCAGCACCGGCAGGTCGGGCCAGTCGTCGCCGATGGCCGCGGCCTGCGACCAGCCCAGGCCGAGCGCCGCCAGCGTCTTCTCGGCCGCCGGCGCCTTGTCCTCGGTGCCGTAGTGCACCTGGTCGATGCCCAGCGCCGCCAAGCGAGTCCGCAGCGGCGCCGAGTCGCGCCCGGTGATCACGGCCGGCGTGATGCCGGCGCGCTGCAGCAGCTTGAGCCCGAGCCCGTCGAGGATGTGGAAGCGCTTGAGCGACTCGCCGGCCTCGGACAGGTAGAGCCCGCCGTCGGTGAGAACGCCGTCGACGTCGAAGAACGCCACCCGCACACCCTGGGCGGCGAGCAGCAGGTCGGGCGGGAAGGTCAGGGCCGGCGCAGCCACCCTCAGATCACCTTCGCGCGCATCAGGTCGTGCGTGTTGACCGCACCGATCAGCACGCCGTCGGCATCGACCACCAGCGCGCTGGTGATGCGGTACTGCTCCATGAGTTCGGCCGCCTCGGCGGCCAGCGCGTCCTGGCGGATGGTGCGCGGATGGGTGTGCATCACGTCGCGCGCCAGCACGGTGCGCAGGTCGACGCCCTTCTCGATCAGCCGGCGCAGGTCACCGTCGGTGAAGATGCCCAGCACCCGGCCGCCGGCGTCGACGATGGCCGAGGCGCCCAGGCCCTTGGCGCTCATCTCGCGCATCAGTTGCGGGAAGGGCGTGTCGGGCGGCACGCGCGGCACGTCGGCGCCGGTGCGCATGACGTCCGACAGGTGGGTGAGCAGCTTGCGGCCGAGCGCGCCACCCGGGTGCGAGCGCGCGAAGTCCTCGCTGCGAAAGCCCCGGGCGTCGAGCAGCGCCACCGCCAGCGCATCGCCCAGCGCGAGCTGGGCCGTGGTGCTGGCGGTCGGCGCCAGGTTGAGCGGGCAGGCCTCCTGCTCGACGCCGCTGTCGAGCACCATGTCGGCGTGCCGCGCCAGCGTCGACTGCGCATTGCCGGTCATGGCCACCAGCGGCACCCCCAGGCGCTTGAGCACCGGCAGGATGACGGTGATCTCCTCGCTCTCGCCGCCGTTGGAGATCGCCAGCACCAGGTCGATCGCCTGGATCATGCCGAGGTCGCCGTGGCTGGCCTCGGCCGGGTGCACGAACAGCGCCGGCGTGCCGGTGGACGCCAGCGTGGCGGCCACCTTGCGGCCGATGTGGCCGCTCTTGCCCATGCCCATCACGACCACACGGCCCGGCACGTCGAGGATGGCCTGGACGGCGCGCGCGAACGTCTCGCCGGTGCGCTGCTTGAGCCCCAGCACCGCCTTGGCTTCGATGTCGAATGTCTCCTGGGCCAGGCGCAGCGCCTGGGCGGGGTCGAATGGCATGGGCGGATTCTAGGGGGGTGCCCGTGGCCCTGCCTTAGCATCGGGACCATGTCCACGCTGGAACTCACACTGCTTTACCTGTTGGCCGCAGTGCTGGGCGTGGTGGCCTGCCGCTCTCTCAAGCTGCCGCCGATGCTCGGCTACCTGGTGGTCGGCGTGGTCATCGGCCCGAACGCACTGGCGCTGGGCGAGAACGCCGAGGGCGTGCGCTACCTGGGCGAGTTCGGGGTGGTGTTCCTGATGTTCGTCATCGGGCTGGAGTTCAACCTGCCCAAGCTGCGCGCCATGCGCAGCCACGTGTTCGGCCTCGGCCTGTTCCAGGTCGTGCTCACCGTGCTGATGGGCATTGCCGGCAGCCTGTTCCTGGCGGCGCTGGCGCCCACCCTGTGGAAGATGGACTGGCGCACCGCACTGGCCCTGTCGGGCGCGCTGGCGATGAGCAGCACCGCCATCGTGGTCAAGCTGGTGGCCGACCGGCTCGAGCTCGAGTCGGAGCACGGCAAGCGGGTGATCGGCGTGCTGCTGTTCCAGGATCTGGCCGTGGTGCCGCTGCTGGTGCTGATCCCGGCGCTGGGCAGCAAGCCGGAGACGATGCTGGCGGCGCTGGGCGTCGCGGCGCTGAAGGCCGTTGCGCTATTGGCCATCCTGCTGACCGGCGGCCAGAAGCTGATGCGCTGGTGGCTCACCATCGTGGCACGGCGCAAGAGCGAGGAACTGTTCGTCCTGAACCTGCTGCTGATCACGCTCGGCCTGGCCTGGATGACCGAGCACGCCGGCCTGTCGCTGGCGCTGGGCGCCTTCATCGCCGGCATGCTGATCTCGGAGACCGAATACAAGCACCAGGTCGAGACCGACATCCGGCCGTTCCACGACGTGCTGCTGGGCCTGTTCTTCATCAGCATCGGGATGATGCTCGACTGGCGGCTGGTGGCCGATCGCTGGGCGCTGGTGCTGCTGCTGCTATCCGCGCCGGTGCTGTTCAAGCTGGCCCTGGTCACCTGGCTGGCCCGGCAGTTCGGGGCCACCACCGGCGTGTCGCTGCGCACCGGCCTGTACCTGGCGCAGGCCGGCGAGTTCGGCTTCGTGCTGCTCACCCTGGCGCAACAGAACGCCCTGGTGCCGCCGCAGCTGCTCAACCCCATCCTGGCCAGCATGGTGCTGTCGATGCTGGCCACGCCCTTCATCATCCTGTACAGCAACCGCATCGTGATGAAGCTGGTGGCGGGCGAATGGCTGCAGCAGTCGCTGCAGATGACCACCATCGCGCGCCGCTCGATCAACGCCAACAAGCACGTGATCATCTGCGGCTACGGCCGCTGCGGCCAGAACCTGGCCCGCATGCTGGAGCGCGAGCGCATCCCCTACATGGCGCTGGACCTCGACCCCGACCGGGTGCGGCAGGCCGCCGCCGCCGGCGACTCGGTGGTGTTCGGCGACGCGGCCCGGCTGCAGGCGCTGATGGCCACCGGCCTGGCGCGCGCCAGCGCGGTGGTCGTCACCTACCTGGACGTGCCCGGCGCCCTCAAGGTGCTGGCCCACACGCGCGCACACGCGCCGCAGGTGCCGGTGATCGTGCGCACCCAGGACGACCACGACCTCGAGAAGCTGCAGGACGCCGGCGCCACCGAGGTGGTGCCGGAGGCGCTGGAGGGCTCGCTGATGCTGGCCAGCCACGCGCTGGCGCTGGTGGGCGTGCCGATGCGGCGCGTCATCCGCATCGTGCAGGACCAGCGCGACGCCCGCTACAACCTGCTGCGCGGCTACTTCCACGGCGCCGACGACGACACCGTCGACGAGCTGCAGCAGGAGCGGCTGGCCACCGTGACGCTGCCGCTGGGCGCGCGCACCATCGGCACCCCGCTGGGGATGTTCGCGCTGCACGCCATGGGCGTGCGGGTCATGAGCCTGCGGCGCGCCGACGGCAAGGCGGCGCCGCTGGAGACCGATCCGCGCCTGGAAGGCGGCGACACGCTGGTGCTGTCGGGCCGGCCGGAACCGCTGGCCGTGGCCGAGGAGAAGCTGCTGGCCGGCTGACCCGGCGGCGCGTCAGTGCCGGCCGCCGGCCGGCGTCTCGGGGCGAAGCCTCAGCGCAGGTCGCCGTACTGCGAGCTGCTCAGCGAGGGCGGACGGCGCTGCTCCTGCGGCAGCTCGGTGTCCTCGTAGCCGGTGAGCAGGGCGTAGTTCTGCGTTGCCTCCGGCTCGGGCCGCACCGGCCGCTGCAGGCCGGCCGCCAGGGCCTGGCGGAACGCGGCCACCTCGTCGGCGTCGATCGGGTCGAAGGGCGAACGCGCCGGCGCCGCCGGCTTGGCCGGCTTGGCCGGCGCACTGGCCGCGGGCGTTGCCACCGCGTGCGGCGCGGCTGGCTTAGCGGCGTCGGGTGCGAGCGGCCGCACCGGGCTGGCCTGCAGCCCCACGGCCACGTGCTCGTTCTGGCGCCAGTAGACCGCCTTGACCACGATGTCGTCGCGCGCCTTGGCGGCCTGGGCGATGGTGGCCTCGATCTCGGCCAGCGCCGAGGCCCTGGTGTCGGCGCTGCCGGCCAGGTCGATCATCACCAGGAACAGCCGGCCGCGCTTGTCGAGCGACAGCACCTTGAACTTGTAGCTGGAAGACAGCACGCCGGCCCGGTTCATGCACTCGCGCACCACCGCGTAGAGACGCTCGCGGTGCGCCAGCCGCTCGCTCTTGCGGTTGGCCGCCAGGCCCAGGGCCTGGACCTCGGCCCGACCGAGCGGGCGGGTCGCCTCGGTGCGCGACAGGCCCGAGGTGGGCGGAGCGGCGTCCGCCGGTTGGCGGCGCGAGAACCAGCTGAGCAGGGACATGCAACCTTCCGTTCGACGCGCCGCCCGGGGACACCGGCGACAGCGGGCCGGGGGCACGGTTGCGGACCAGTGTAGTGGCCGGGTTTGCGGCCGGCGCCGGGCCGGGCGCTGCGCGGCAGGCGGCGGGCGACGTGCGGTCAGCCCGTCACTTTCCGATACAGAACTTCGAGAAGATCACCCCGAGCAGGTCGTCGGCCGTGAATTCGCCGGTGATCTCGCTCAGCGCGTTCTGCGCGAGGCGCAGTTCCTCGGCCAGCAGGTCCAGCGCCTGGCCGCCGCCGGCCAGGTGGGCGGCGGCTTCCATCAGGTGGCCGTCGACCCGCCGCAGGGCCTGCAGGTGGCGCGCGCGGGCGATGTACACCCCTTCGGGCGCCGCCTGCCAGCCGGCCACCTCCAGCAGCCGCTGGCGCAAGGCCTGCAGGCCGTCGCCCAGCTTGGCCGACAGCCGCAGGCCCTCGGCCGGCACCGCCGCAGCGGGTGCGGCATCGGCCTTGTTCCACAGCTGCAGCACCGGGACCGCGGCCGGCAGGTGCTCGCGCAGGGTGGCCAGCAGCCGGGCGTCGGCGGCGCCGTCGGCCGCGTCGCCGCTGCGCGTGAGGTCGTGCAGGAACAGCACGGCGTCGGCGCCGCGGATCTGCTCCCAGGCGCGCTCGATGCCGATCTTCTCCACCGGGTCGTCGCTGTCGCGCAGGCCGGCGGTGTCGATCACGTGCAGCGGCACGCCCTCGACCTGGATGGTCTGGCTCACCACGTCGCGGGTGGTGCCCGGGATCGGCGTCACGATGGCCAGCTCGGCGCCGGCCAGCGCGTTCAGCAGCGAGCTCTTGCCGGCGTTCGGCTGGCCCGCGATCACCACCTTGATGCCCTCGCGCAGCAGGGCACCCTGGCGCGCCCGCTGCAGCACGCCGGCCAGCGTGGCCTGCAGCCGGTCGAGCTGCCCCTGGGCGTCGGCCTTCTGCAGGAAGTCGATCTCCTCCTCGGGAAAGTCCAGCGTCGCCTCGACCAGCATGCGCAGCTGGATCAGCGCGTCGCGCAGCTGGTGGATCTCGCGCGAGAAGGCGCCGGCCAGCGAGCGGCCGGCACTGCGCGCGGCCGCCTCGGTGCTGGCGTCGATCAGGTCGGCGATGGCCTCGGCCTGGGCCAGGTCGATCTTGTCGTTCAGGAAGGCGCGCTGGGTGAACTCGCCCGGCTCGGCCACCCGCAGCCCGAGCGCCGTGCCGGCCTCCAGGCAGCGTGCCAGCAGCAGCTGCAGCACCACCGGCCCGCCGTGCGCCTGCAGCTCCAGCACGTCCTCGCCGGTGTACGAGTGCGGGGCCGGGAAGTGGATCGCCAGCCCCTGGTCGATCGGCGAGCCGTCGGCGGCGCGGAACGGCAGGTAGGTCGCCTCGCGCGGCCGGAGCGCGCGGCCGCACACCGCATCGACGATCGCCTGCACGCTGCGCCCCGACACCCGCACGATGCCGACCGCGCCGCGCCCGGGCGCGGTGGCGATGGCGGCGATGGGGTCGGCGGTGCGCGGCAGCATCCCCCGATGCTAGCCGCGCGCCGGATCGCGCCAGGACGGACGCGGCGCAGAAAAAAGGGCCGCATCGCGCGGCCCTTCGGGGGTCAGGTCCTGCCGAACTTGGGCAGGTTGAACTCGGGTGGCACCCCCATGCGGGTGTTGATCAACCACTGCTGCGCGATCGACAGCACGTTGTTGGTGATCCAGTACAGCACCAGGCCGGCCGGGAAGAAGAAGAACATGACCGAGAACGCCAGCGGCATGATCCACATCATCTTGGCCTGCATCGGGTCGGGCGGCGCGGGGTTGAGCGCCGTCTGCAGCATGGTGGTGAGCGTCATCACCACCGGCAGGATGAAGTAAGGATCGGGCGCGGCCAGGTCGCGGATCCAGCCGATCCAGGGCGCGTTGCGCATCTCCACCGTGGACAGCAGCACCCAGTACAGCGCGATGAACACCGGGATCTGGACCATGATCGGGAAGCAGCCGCCCAGCGGGTTGACCTTCTCCTCCCGGTAGATCTTCATCATCTCCTGCTGCATCTGCTGCGGGTTGTCCTTGTAGCGCTCGCGCATGGCCATCACGCGCGGGTTGATGGCCTTCATCTTGGCCATGCTCTGGTAGCCCTTGGCCTGCAGCCAGTAGAACGAGATCTTGATCAGCAGCACCAGGGCCATGATCGACCAGCCCCAGTTGCCGATGAAGGAGTGGATCTTGTCGAGCAGCCAGTACAGCGGCTTGGCCAGGATGGTGAGCCAGCCGTAGTCCTTGACCAGGTCGAGGCCGGGCGCCACGTGCTCGAGCATCTTCTCTTCCTGCGGGCCGGCGAAGAACCGGGTCTCGACGGCCTTGCTGGCGCCGGGCGCCAGGGCGTCCACGCCGGTGATCATGCCGACCGCGTACAGGTTGTTGTCGACCTTGCGGGCGAACAGCTGGCGCTTCACACCGTCGGGCAGGATCCAGGCGCTGGCGAAGTAGTGCTGCACCATGGCCACGTAGCCGCTGCTCGACTCCTTGACGAAGTCGGCCTTGTTCTTCTCGATGTCGCCGAAGTCGATCTTCTGGTACTTCTTCTCTTCGGTGTAGACCGCCGGGCCGGTGAAGGTGGAATAGAACGACGACTCGCCGGGCAGCTTGTTGCCGTCGCGCACGATCTGCAGGTACAGCTGCGGCGACACGGCCGCCGTGCCGGTGTTCACCACCTCGTGCTTGACCGCCACGTCGTAGGCGCCGCGCTTGACCGTGTAGGTCTTCACCAGCTTGACGCCGTTCTTCTCGGGCGACTCGAAGCGCACCGACAGCTCGCGCGCACCGTCCTTGAGCTGGCGCTCGCCGCTGGCCGTCATCACCGTCTTGTGGTTGGGGAAGTCACCGCCGATCAGGCCGGTCTGGGCGACATAGACGCGGTTGGCGCTGTCGTCCAGCAGCACGTAGGTGCTGGTGACCTTGTCGGCCGAGGAATCGGCCGCGACCTTCAGCAGCTCGGTGCCGACCAGGGAGCCGCCCTCGGTGTCGAAGGTCAGACGCAGCAGGTCGGTGGTGACCGCGAACCGCTCGCGCGGGGTGGCGGCCGGCGCGGCCGCTGCCGGGCCGCCGGTGGGCGGCACCGCCGGGGCGGTGGCGGCGGGCACGGCGCTGGGCACCGGTGCGGCGCCCGACGGCACGACGGGCGCCGAGGCCTTGCCGGCCGGCGCCGTGGCCACGGCCTTGTTCGACTGCGGGAAGAAGGTGGCCGGCTTGCCGTTGTGCACCTGCCATTGGTCCCACAGCAGCACCATGGAGAAGCCGAAGATCACCCACAGGACGGTGCGGCGAATGTCGTTCATGAAGACGTCTTTTGGTTGGAGGCGGCCAGGAAGCGGCGGAACAGGGCCGGCGGCTGCGCCGGCACCTCGTCGACGCCGCCGGCGCACCAGGGATGGCAGCGGGCGATGCGTGCCACCGTGAGATAGCTGCCGGCCGCGGCGCCGTGGCGCTCGAGGGCATGCAGTGCGTAGGCCGAGCAGGTGGGCGTGAAGCGGCAGGCCGAGCCGATCCAGGGCGACAGCAGCAGCCGGTAGCCGCGGACCAGGCCCACCAGGGCGGCGCGGATCACCGCCGGACCCCGGCGAACAGCCGCTGCAGCTCGAGCCGCACGGCCTTCTTCAGTTCGGGCGAGGTGGCGCTGCGGAACAGCGTGCGGTCGAAGCCGGCGCGCAGCCGCACCACATGCGCGGCAACGGGCAGCTCGGCTTCGACGTCCTGGCTCACGGTGTAGATCTGGCGTTTGATGGCGTTGCGGGTGACGGCGCGGCGGGCCCAGCGCTTTGGAACGATCACGCCCAGCCAAGGTTCCGTGCGCACAGCAAACAGGGCCGTCGAACCTTTGGTTCGCGGCCCTGCGGGCAGTCCATCAAGGCGACCTTCGGTCGCAGCCGCTTCGGACCGCGGCCCTGGGGGCTGCACTGACGAGCGACCTTGGGTCGCGGGCTGCTCCGGCGAAGGCTCTGACGAATCAACCGGACGCCTGACGATGTCCAGTGAAGCCGCGTGCAGCGCAAAGTGCTCTGTGCGGCTGACGGTGCGGCCCGCGGCCATGACGGCCTCGAACTGCGCCCGGGTCTTCAGCCGCTGCACGGGCAGTGCCTGCCGCTAGCCGCCCGCAGGCGACTCAGACGGCCAGGCGCTTGCGGCCCTTGGCGCGGCGGGCGTTGATCACGGCACGGCCGCCGCGGGTCTTCATGCGGACCAGGAAGCCGTGGGTGCGAGCGCGGCGCACTTTCGAGGGTTGGTAGGTGCGTTTCATGTTGGTGCTTTCCGAGGAACCCACGATTATCGCTGATTTGCGCCACCCCAGCAAGGAACGGGGTGCGTGTCAAGACGTTGCGAGGCCCCCGCGCCCCGCAAAAACCCGGTGTGGATAACGCCTTGAGAACTTACAATGCAGCGTTTGCGCGCATGAAAACTATCCACAAGGTGACGGAGGGGTATGAGTGAGGGGTTCAGCGACAGCCTGGCCGCCGGCGGCGCCCTGAACGCGGGCGGTAGCCTGTGGCAGGCCTGCATGGACCAGCTGGCCCAGGAGTTGCCCGAACAGCAGTTCAACACCTGGATCAAGCCCCTCGCCGCCAAGGTCTCCGACGACTTCAGCAAGGTCACGCTGTTCGTCGCCAACCGCTTCAAGCTCGATTGGGTGCGGGCCCAGTACGCCGGCCGCATCGCTGCCACGCTGGAGAAGATCTACGGCCAGCCGGTGCAGCTTGAGTTAGCGCTCGCTCAGCGCGAAAGCCCCGCCAAGACTTACGCCGCGCCCACCCAGGCAGAGCTGATGCCGGCTGCCGAACCGGCCGACATCGCCGACGACAACCAGTCCGGCCAGTTCAAGAACCGGCTCAACACGGCGCTCACCTTCGACACCCTGGTGGAGGGCACGGCCAACCGCATGGCGCGCGCCGCGGCCATGCACGTGGCCGGCATGCCGGGCCAGCTCTACAACCCGTTGTTCATCTACGGCGGCGTCGGCCTGGGCAAGACCCACCTCGTCCATGCTGTGGGTAACAAGCTGCTGGCCGACCGCCCGGGCTCCAAAGTTCTCTACATCCATGCCGAGCAGTTCGTCTCGGATGTGGTCAAGGCCTACCAGCGCAAGACCTTCGACGAGTTCAAGGACAAGTACCACTCGCTCGACCTCCTGCTCATCGACGACGTCCAGTTCTTCGCCAACAAGGACCGCACCCAGGAGGAGTTCTTCAACGCCTTCGAGGCCCTGCTGGCCAAGAAGAGCCACATCGTGATGACGTCGGACACCTATCCCAAGGGCCTGGCCGACATCCACGAACGGCTGGTCTCGCGTTTCGACTCGGGCCTGACCGTGGCCATCGAGCCGCCCGAGCTCGAGATGCGCGTGGCCATCCTGATCAACAAGGCCCGCGCCGAGAGCGCCGAGATGCCCGAGGAAGTGGCCTTCTTCGTGGCCAAGAACGTGCGCTCCAACGTGCGCGAGCTCGAAGGCGCCCTGCGCAAGATCCTGGCCTACAGCCGCTTCAACCAGAAGGACATCTCCATCCAGCTGGCCCGCGAGGCGCTGCGCGACCTGCTGTCGATCCAGAACCGGCAGATCAGCGTCGAGAACATCCAGAAGACGGTGGCCGACTACTACAAGATCAAGGTCGCCGACATGTACAGCAAGAAGCGGCCGGCCTCCATCGCCCGCCCGCGCCAGATCGCCATGTACCTGGCCAAGGAGCTGACGCAAAAGAGCCTGCCCGAGATCGGCGAACTCTTTGGCGGCCGCGACCACACCACCGTGCTGCACGCGGTGCGCAAGATCGCCGCCGAGCGCCAGACCGTCACCGAGTTGAACCAGCAATTGCACGTGCTGGAACAGACGCTCAAGGGCTGACCGCGATGGCCTGCCGTCGCCCCGTCGCAGCGCCCGCCAGCACCCCCGTCGGCCGCCGGCCGGGCACGGCCTCCCTCCACGTCATTGCGGGCTCGACCCGCAATCCATCCCCGGTTGCCCGCGCCACCCGGTGCGCGTTGCAGGCCCTGGTTCTCGGCACGCCCCGGAGATGGATGCCGGGTCGAGCCCGGCATGACGGCGTTGCGGGCGCAAGCACCCCTGCCAGCGGCGTCGCGGGCACGGCAAGTGCTTGATGAAAAAGGGGAAAATGGCGTTTGTCCAGCGCGGACGCGCTCCCTGCCCAGCGACTACCACCCTTCGATAAAGAATGCATAAGAGGAACAGAGGAAGACCATGATCGTCCTGAAGGCCACCCAAGACAAAGTGCTCTCGGTCCTGCAGTCGGTTGCGGGCATCGTGGAGCGCCGGCACACCCTGCCGATCCTGGCCAACGTGCTGATTCGCAAGACGGGTGAACAGGTGCAGCTGACGACCAGCGACCTCGAGATCCAGATCCGCACCACCGCCGACGTCGGCGGTGACACCGGCAGCTTCACCACCACCGTGGGCGCGCGCAAGCTGATCGACATCCTGCGCACCATGCCGGCCGACCAGACCGTCAGCCTGGAGTCCAGCGCCAACAAGCTGCTGCTCAAGGGCGGCAAGAGCCGCTTCACGCTGCAGACCCTGCCGGCCGAGGACTTCCCGCTGGTGCAGGAGGCGGCCTCGTTCGGCCCCGCCTTCAGCGTGCCGCAGAAGACCCTGAAGGACCTGCTGGCCCAGGTGTCGTTCGCGATGGCGGTGCACGACATCCGCTACTACCTCAACGGCATCCTGTTCGTCGCCGAGGGCAAGCAGCTGTCGCTGGTGGCCACCGACGGCCACCGCCTGGCCTTCGCCAGCGCCACGCTCGACAAGGAAGTGCCCCGCCAGGAGGTGATCCTGCCGCGCAAGACCGTGCTGGAGATGCAGCGCCTGCTGTCCGACGCCGAGGGCGCCATCGAGATGCAGTTCGCCAGCAACCAGGCCAAGTTCTCGTTCGGCGGCATGGAGTTCGTCACCAAGCTGGTCGAGGGCAAGTTCCCCGACTACAACCGCGTGATCCCGAAGAACCACAAGAACTCGGTCACGCTCGGCCGCGCGCCGCTGCTGGCCAGCCTGCAGCGCACCGCCATCCTGACCAGCGAGAAGTTCAAGGGCGTGCGCCTGAACATCGAGCCGGGCACGCTGCGCGTGGCCAGCAACAACGCCGAGCAGGAAGAGGCGGTCGACGAGCTCGACATCGACTACGGCGGCGACGCCATCGAGATCGGCTTCAACGTCACCTACCTCATCGACGCGCTGGCCAACATGGACCAGGACATGGTGAAGATCGAGCTGGCCGACAGCAACAGCTCGGCCCTCGTCACCAATCCGGAAGACGCCAACTTCAAGTACGTGGTGATGCCGATGCGGATTTGACCGGTCCGGACCGCGCGGCGCCCACCGCCGCCCACGCCCCCTCGCACCTCCGTCATGCCGGGCTCGACCCGGCATCCATCTCCGGGAGGTGGAACGGGCAGGGGATGGATGGCGGGTCAAGCCCGCCATGACGCGGAAATGAGCCGACATGACAGGACCCGCCGAAGCCGGCGGGTTCCGTCCTTCAAGAGATCGAGAGAGTTGCCTGTATGTCTGACCCGAACCAAGTGAACACCGGCCCCGCGGGCGAGGAAAGCTCCAACTTCCAGCCGACCATCGACACCAACCAGGCCGGCGCCAGCGCCGCCTACGGCGAGTCGTCGATCCAGATCCTGGAAGGGCTGGAGGCCGTGCGCAAGCGCCCGGGCATGTACATCGGCGACACCTCCGACGGCACCGGCCTGCACCACCTGGTGTTCGAGGTGGTCGACAACTCCATCGACGAGGCCCTGGCCGGCCACTGCGACGACATCGTGGTGACCATCCACAGCGACAACTCGATCAGCGTGGTGGACAACGGCCGCGGCATCCCCACCGGCATCAAGATGGACGACAAGCACGAGCCCAAGCGCTCGGCCGCCGAGATCGCCCTGACCGAGCTGCACGCCGGCGGCAAGTTCAACCAGAACAGCTACAAGGTCTCGGGCGGCCTGCACGGCGTGGGGGTCAGCTGCGTCAACGCACTGTCGAAGATGCTGCGCCTGACGGTGCGCCGCGAGGGCAAGGTGCACGTCATGGAGTTCAGCCGCGGCTTCCCGCAGAACGCCGTCACCGAGCTGCGCGACGGGGTGGAAGTGCGGCCGATGCAGATCCTGGGCGACACCGACAAGCGCGGCACCGAGGTGCACTTCCTGCCGGACACCGAGATCTTCAAGGAGAACAACGACTTCCACTACGAGATCCTGTCCAAGCGGCTGCGCGAGCTCTCGTTCCTGAACAACGGCGTCAACATCAAGCTGGTGGACGAGCGCTCGGGCAAGAGCGACGACTTCTCGGGCGCCGGCGGCGTCAAGGGCTTCGTCGACTTCATCAACAAGGGCAAGACCGTCCTGCACCCGAACGTGTTCCACGCCATGGGCGACCGCCAGAGCGACCAGAACACCAACATCGGTGTCGAGGTGGCCATGCAGTGGAACAGCGGCTACAACGAGCAGGTCCTCTGCTTCACCAACAACATTCCGCAGCGCGACGGCGGCACCCATCTCACCGGCCTGCGCGCCGCGATGACCCGCGTCATCAACAAGTACATCGACGACACCGAGCTGGCCAAGAAGGCCAAGGTCGAAGTCACCGGCGACGACATGCGCGAGGGCCTGACCTGCGTGCTGAGCGTCAAGGTGCCCGAGCCCAAGTTCTCCAGCCAGACCAAGGACAAGCTGGTCTCCAGCGAGGTGCGCGGCCCGGTCGAGGACGTGGTGGCCCGCACGCTGGGCGACTTCCTGCAGGAGCGGCCCAACGACGCCAAGATCATCGTCGGCAAGATCATCGAGGCGGCGCGCGCCCGTGAGGCGGCGCGCAAGGCGCGCGACATGACGCGCCGCAAGGGCGTGCTCGACGGCATGGGCCTGCCGGGCAAGCTGGCCGACTGCCAGGAGAAGGACCCGGCGATGTGCGAGATCTACATCGTCGAGGGCGACTCCGCCGGCGGCAGCGCCAAGCAGGGCCGCGACCGGAAGTTCCAGGCCATCCTGCCGCTGCGCGGCAAGATCCTGAACGTGGAGAAGGCGCGCTACGAGAAGCTGCTCACCAGCAACGAGATCCTGACGCTGATCACCGCGCTGGGCACCGGCATCGGCAAGGCCGGCACCGCCAACAGCAACGGCAAGGGCGACACCGACGACTTCAACGTCGCCAAGCTGCGCTACCACCGCATCATCATCATGACCGACGCCGACGTCGACGGCGCCCACATCCGCACGCTGCTGCTCACGTTCTTCTACCGCCAGATGCCCGAGCTGGTGGAGCGCGGCCACATCTACATCGCGCAGCCGCCGCTGTACAAGGTCAAGGCCGGCAAGGAGGAGCTGTACCTCCAGGGCCAGAGCGACCTCGACAGCTTCCTGCTGCGCATCGCGTTGAACGGCGCCAGCGTCAGCACCGGTGGCGACAACCCCACCGTCATCAACGGCGAGACGCTGGCCGAACTGGCGCGCAAGCACCAGGTCGCCGAGGCCGTCATCGCCCGGCTGGCCAACTTCATGGACCGCGAGGCCCTGCGCGCCATCGCCGACGGCGTGCACCTGAACCTCGACACGGTGCAGGAAGCCGAAGCGGCCGCCATCGCGCTGCAGACTAAGCTGCAGGAACTGGACAAGGTCAGCAACGCCACCCCGGCCGAAGTGGCCAGCGAGTTCGACGCCCGCACCGACAAGCCCATCCTGCGCATCAGCCGCCGCCACCACGGCAACGTGAAGTCCAGCGTCATCACGCAGGACTTCGTGCACGGCGCCGACTACAAGGCCCTGGCCGAAGCCGCCGACACCTTCCGCGGCCTGCTGCACGAGGGCGCGCGCGTACTGCGCGGCGAAGGCGAGCGCCAGAAGGAAGAGAAGGTGAACGACTTCCGCCAGGCCATGCGCTGGCTGATCTCGGAAGCCGAGCGCTCCACCGCCCGCCAGCGCTACAAGGGCCTGGGCGAGATGAACCCCGAGCAGCTGTGGGAAACCACCATGGACCCCAACGTGCGCCGCCTGCTGAAGGTGCAGATCGACGACGCGATCGAGGCCGACCGCGTGTTCACGATGCTGATGGGAGACGACGTGGAGCCGCGCCGGGACTTCATCGAGACCAACGCCCTGCGGGCGGCGAACATCGACGTCTGAGTGAGTTGTCGAAGCGCGCAAAGATTTGCCGAAGTTCGTGTCTAACTTTTGCCGCTCTTCAGAAGGCGACCAAATGTTAGTATGCACACACTACCGCGCTGGGCCGCTCCTCTTTAGAGCTGGGCCTTCGAGGGGGCATTTCTCGGGATATGGGTCGAGCCTTCCGGGATACCCCGCGGACATGGCCGTCTCCCCCATGCCACTCCGCGCGTCGGCAGCCCCTGGCCTATTTCGACGAGTTCCGTCGGATGGGCGACGAGGTACCGCGCGGCACGGACTTCATCGAGAGCAAACCGCATTCGCCCTGACAAATGACGTTGCGCGGGGCAGTGTAGGTAGGCCCAAAACGTGAGAAAGCGCGTGGCAAAAGCTGAGAATGACGCTCAGTTCTCCAGCGCTGTCACCGACAGTAAGCGCTCACACCAATACCAGACTGAGGTTGCGCAGCAGTTTGCGCTGTTCGAATCGGAGCGACCGGGTCCAGCGGAGATCGCCGGTGCGGCGCCCCCTCCAGGAAAGTTCAGCAACTTCATCGTCTATGTTGACGAGAGCGGTGATCATGGCTTGACCACGCTGGACACGAACTATCCCGTGTTCGTCCTCGCGTTCTGCGTGTTCTACAAGAGGCACTACAGCGAAAAGGTGCTGCCCTCGCTCCACAAGTTCAAGTTCAACCATTTCGGGCACGACTTGGTTGTTCTGCACGAACATGAGATTCGGAAGGAGAAGGGGGACTTCCGATTCTTCTCAAGTCGGCAGCACAAGAACAAGTTCTTGACCGAGCTGACCGACATCATCGAGGCCAGCAACTTCATCTTGATAAGCTGCGTGATCGACAAGGCCAAGCTCCGCGAACGTGGGGAGGCCAACAATCCATACCACGTAGCTCTTGGGTTCTGCCTCGAGACCCTCTACGAGTTCATGCAAGAGAAAAGGCAGGACGGTGCGCTGACCCACGTTGTCGTCGAGTGCCGTGGCAAACGCGAAGACGCCGAACTCGAACTGGAATTTCGACGCATGTGCGACGGCGCAAATCGTTTAGGCCGAGCACTACCGTTCGACATCATCTTTGCCGACAAGAAGGTGGACTCGCCTGGCCTGCAGCTGGCAGACCTCGTTGCGCGCCCAGTCGGAATGAACTATCTCCGGCCTAGCCAAGAGAACCGAGCATTCGAGGTTCTCAAGCGCAAGTTCTACTGCAGCGGTGGCCGGGCGAATGTCGGAGAGGGCTTCGAAAATTGGGGGTTAAAGGTTTTCCCGCCGCCACAAAGCGAAAAGCCCCGATGAAGCTCACCGAGGCTATGACGCCGACCGGGCACTCCCAGTCCACTTGAATCAAGTATAACGACTTTCAAAGGCAGGATGCAACTGCTCCGGAACTCAGCCGAGCCGGGGCCCCGGCCAGCGCTAGCAGCTAGCCTACTCGCTTCGTGCGGTTGTGTTCAAGTTCAGTACTGCAGGATGCGGCGCTCAGCTGCACCTTGAGCGGCCGCCAGGTCTGGCCCGGGGCACCCTTACTACGGGCGCGGCAGCAAGGTCCCGTTGAATGGGCCTCCCACGACCATGCCGCCTTTGCCTCCCGGCAAGAGAGTGCCGTTAAGTGGACCGCCGACAACCATCCCGCCTCCTCCAGCCGGAAGGAGGGTGCCGTTGAGGGGACCTCCAACAACCATTCCACCTTTTGGACCAGGGAGCATCGTCCCATTGAGAGGACCGCCGACCACCATCCCCCCCAGCAAATGCGGAGTGGTGCAAACAGCACGCCCCCAAAATGGTGTCGTCGAAATCCGAGTTTGAACTCTCGTACCCCTCCCATTGGCTAGCGCCACGGTACGCGATGATTATCGCGAACGTGGCAGGGCTGCTCGCACCAACGCCACGCCGGCCAAAGCTGCTAAGCACCCAAGGGACGACTGCCCCGAAAGTCCCCTATCAATCTCCGACGACAATCCAACCCCAAGATCGACGTCAGCGATGCTCAAGACCGCTGAGAGCGAATAGCCGCTGATCCAGCGAAGCTGACATCCGGTCCGAGCTCCGCTTCGATAAGCAGAAGCCGGTTGTACTTGGCGATCCGATCCGAGCGGGACAGTGAGCCTGTCTTGATCTGATTGGCCGCAGTGCATACGCTCAAGTCGGCAATCGTGGTGTCTTCCGTCTCTCCCGATCGGTGCGAGACCACCGAGGCATAGCCGGCCGCTGCCGCCACGGAGATCGCCGCCAGTGTTTCGGTGAGCGTGCCGATCTGGTTGGGCTTGATCAGGATGGCGTTTGCAACGCTGCGCTGAATGCCATGCCGGAGGATTTCGGTATTGGCGACGAACAGGTCGTCGCCCACCAGCTGCACCCGCCCGCCCAGCTTTGCGGTGAGCAACTCCCAACCATCCCAGTCGTCTTCCGCCATGCCGTCCTCGATCGTCACGATAGGGTAAGCGTCAACCCAGCGGGCCAGGTAGTCGACGAACTGGGCTGAATCGAAGCGCTTGCGCTCCGAGGCGAGTTCGTACAGCCCGTCGCGGTGGAACTCCGAACTCGCCACGTCCAGGCCCAGGGCGATGTCCGTGCCGGGGTTGAACCCGGCCTGCGCGATGGCGGCGAGGATGACTTCGATCGCAGCTTCATTCGACGGAAGGTCGGGCGCGAATCCGCCCTCATCGCCGACGGACGTGGCCAGGCCACGCCCCTTGAGCAGGCCCTTGAGCGCGTGGAACACCTCGACCCCCCAGCGCAGCGCCTCCGATAGGCTGGGCGCGCCGACCGGCACGATCATGAATTCCTGCATGTCGACGCTGTTGTCGGCGTGGGCGCCGCCGTTGATGATGTTCATCATCGGCATGGGGAGGCGCGGCGCGCGATTCCCGGCCAGATGCGCATACAGCGGTCGACCGGCGGACGCGGCCATCGCCTTGGCCGCAGCCAGCGACACCGCGAGGATGGCGTTGGCCCCCAGCCGTGACTTGGTGGGCGTGCCATCCAGTTCGATCATCAGGCGATCCAAAGCAGGCTGGTCTTCGGCCGCGCGTCCAACGAGTGCCTGCCGCAATTCGCCGTTGGCGTTCGCCACCGCCTTGAGCACCCCCTTGCCGCCGTAGCGCTTGGCATCGCCGTCGCGCAGTTCGATGGCTTCGCGGGCGCCCGTCGAAGCGCCGGAGGGAGACGCTGCGTAGCCGTGGGACCCGTCGGAGAGCAGCACTTCCGCTGCCACGGTGGGATTGCCGCGCGAGTCGAGGATCTCGAAGGCGCGGACGTTCTGGATACTGGCCATGGATGGCTCCTTCAGTTCATCTGCGCGATGCGCAGCAGGTTAGTCGTGCCGGGGGTGCCGAAAGGCATGCCGGCGGCGATCACGACGGCCCGGCACGGATCGGCGAAGCCCAACTGCGTGACGGTCTTGAGCGCCACTTCCGTCATCTCGTCGACGCTCATCACGTCGTGGCACAGGAATGGGTTGACGCCCCAGACCAGCGCCAGACGACGCGCCGTGGAACGACGGGGCGTCATGCCGATGATCGGCACCCCTGATCGTTCGCGCGCCATGCGCAGCGCCGAGGCGCCCGAGCTGGTGTAGGCCACCATTGCCGCCAAATCCAACAGACCGGCCACGGAGCGCGCCGCCAGGCCGATCGCGTCCGGGATGTTGACGCCGGGCGGGGTGTGGCCGGCCTCGATCGCGTCGCCGTAGTAGGGATCGGCCTCGGTTTGGCGGACGATCGCGTCCATCATCGCCACCGATTCCACCGGGTACTTGCCCGAAGCCGATTCGGCGGACAGCATCACGGCGTCGGCACCGTCGTAGATGGCGGTGGCAACATCCGAGGCTTCGGCGCGAGTGGGCACGGGCGCGCCCACCATCGACTCGAGCATCTGCGTGGCCACGATCACCGGCTTGCCCAGGCGCCGGCAGGCCCGCACGATCCGCTTCTGGATGGCCGGCACTTGCTCGGCGGGCATCTCGACGCCCAGGTCGCCGCGCGCCACCATCACCGCGTCGGTTTCGGCCAGGATCGCCTCCAGGCTCAGGATAGCGGCCGGCTTCTCCAGCTTGGCGACGATGCCGGCGCGGCCCTGGATGATGGCTTTGGCTTCGAGGATGCTCTCCTTGATCGCATCTACCGGGCGCCGCCGCTGCAATTGACGGCTTGGGACTTGCGCGGGAGTAGCAGGTACCGGCTTAACAACGGGCTCTCTTCATGCGCGCGGGGCTGTCAAGGCGACGGTCTTACTCCTTTGCACGGACCGCATCGCTCGCCACACCACCGGCGAAGTCCGTCCTCTTCCGTGCGACGACGACACATGCCGCATCTCGCATTCAACTTCGCCGGGAACAAAGCCGCAAAGACATAGAAACCGGGCAGTCTTGATCGCCTCTGGGCCGGGTCGCGGAACACCGCGGGCAGTAGTCATGTGAGAAATCCCTTTACCTTGTCGATCTGGGTGTGGCATTCGTTCAGCACCCTACCGCGCAGGGCGCGTCAAGGCTGGAGTGCATTGGAGACCCCGGAGACCGCACCGGGTGGCCCCCTAAGCCACGCTCTGCTTGGAAGCAACATCACTGCCGCACACCCCGCGCCAGTGGCCGTTACTCACTATCGGTGAATTATCAGGGTAAATAGGCGCTGCACAACCCGCAATGCGCGCCAGAAGTCTGCAACAATTCACTGTTCGTGAATCATCCGGTGAGCGCCCGCGGGAAGGCCCCCTCAGCGGTCGACCAGCGAACAAGCAATCAGCAAACAAGCGCCTTTCCCTGGAGAAACCTGAATGAAAAGAACCTTGGTCGCCACGGCCACGCTGGCCTTGACCACCCTCGCTGCGCATGCGCAGTCGTCAGTCACCCTCGGTGGCATTCTGAAGGAAGGGGTTGCCAACACCCGCTTCTCCAATGCTCCGGCGCCCGCCGTAAACGGCAGCAACACGGCGCTTATCGATAGCGGCTCCTCACGCATCCTGATCAGTGGAACCGAGGACTTGGGCGGGGGACTGGCGGCCTTTTTCCAGATCGACTCTCGCTTCCGTATGGACGACGGCACCGCCGGCGCCAGCCGGCTGGGCAGCGGCAACACCTTCATCGGCTTGCGCGGCGGCTGGGGTGCGTTCCAAGCTGGTCAGATGGACACCCACTACTGCACGAGCGTCAACGACGATATCGCCGGCAACGGTACCGCCATTGCCCTGCAAGCGTCCAGCTGCGCCCTGCAAGGGTTCGTGAACGGTTCGGGCGGCGCTGGCCGTTCGATCGCCGTGACCTCGCGTTCGCAGAACACCTTGCGCTACGTCACGCCCAACCTGAGCGGCTTCACTGGCCAGGTTTCGTACAGCTTCAACCCCTACGGTTCCGAGCGTTCGGTCGCCGCCACCACCCCCCGTGGTAGCGCTGCCCAGCTGGGCCTGAACTACGACCAGGGCCCCCTGGCTGTCCGCTTCTCGTACTACCGTCACACCGCCAACGGAGGCACGGTTGCCACGACCGGCGACAACGCCGCCACGGGTACCGCCGCTTCGCAACGCGCCTACACCCTGGGCGCTGGCTGGGACTTCGGCATCGCCAAAGTCGGCCTGACCTACGACCGTTCCGAGCTGCGTGACCTGACCGCTGCCGCTTCGCCCTCGGTGGCTGGCGTCGGCACCGCCCAGCGCACCACCTGGATCCTACCGGTCACCGTCCCGCTGGGCACCGGCTCCTTGATCGCCAGCTACGCACGCGCGAGCGACACGAAGCTGGGTACGGGGGCCACCGTCGCCAGCTCCGGAGCGCGGCATCTGTCCGTGGGCTACAACTATCCGCTCTCGAAGAGAACGTCCGTCGGCGTATCCATCACGAGACTGGACAACGGCTCGGCAGGTGTCTATCAGCTGTACACCAACTCGTCCTTCGGCAACTCCGGCACGCCCGTCGTCGCGGCGGGGCAGGACCAACGACTGACCTACGTCGGCATTCGCCACGTTTTCTAAGAGTCAGGGGCGCCAGTCGCCACAACAAGTTCCAAGGTTCGGGCCCGCTGTCGCGGGCCCTTTTTTAAGAACGTCGCGCGCTTGCCAGGATATGCCGCGCGCGCATTCCTATTGCTCGCGACCATGGTACGGTTCCAACGGCATCGTCCGTGCGTCGGCCCGAACTCGCGGCACTCGAGAAACGCCCGAGCCAGGCGCTGGTCTCGCGCGCGTCAAAGCACTCATCGCCTAGCGCAGTCCCGTCCTAGGGATCGACTTCGAAAAGAGGGGGTCAGTTGCGTAGTAAGCAGCAAGGCGCTGCGCTTCACATAGTGTGCCGCAGCGAAGCCTGCGGCTTGAAACAACTACGCGATGAGGACGGAACGGAAGTCATTCACGTTGGTGAAAGTCGGGCCGGTGACGACGAGGTCATCGAGGGCGTGGAAAAATCCATAGGAGTCGTGCGCAGCAAGGGCGTTATCGATTCGCAACCCCAACGCAGCTGCGCGGTGCAGGGTATCTGGGGCGACGAAGGCCCCCGCATTGCTTTCGACGCCGTCGATCCCGTCTGTGTCCGCCGCCAGCGCCCAGATTCCGGTCCGTCCTTGAAGTGCCTGGGCGATCCCAAGGGCGCACTCGCCGGCACGGCCACCTCGCCCCGATTTTTTGGAATCGTGCGGGCGCACGGTCACTGTCGTTTCCCCGCCCGAGAGGATCACGCATGGGGTCGCAAAGGGCAATCCATGCATCCGCACGGACTGCGCGATCGCTGCATGGACTTTTCCGACCTCACGCGCTTCCCCCTCGATTGCGTCACCCAGGATGTGCGCCGGCACGCCGAGCTCCCGCGCCACCCGCGCAGCCGCCTCCAGAGAGCTGCGGGGGGTGGCAATCACGTGCACCTCATGCCCAGAGAACCGGACGTCGCCCGGCTTGGGAGTCTCGGAACGGCCGGAGTCGAGCAGAGCTCGAATCCGTGCAGGGATGTCGATGTTGTGGCGTCGGAGCACCTCTAGCGCGTCCTGACAGCTCGTTGAGTCGGCAATGGTGGGCCCACTGGCAATGACCGCCGGATCGTCACCAGGAACATCGCTGATCGCCAGAGTGACCACCTTGGCGGGATAGCAAGCGAGTGCCAAGCGGCCACCCTTAACCGCCGACAGGTGCGTGCGCACACAATTCATCTCCCCGATGGACGCGCCAGACAAAAGCAGCTGGCGCGTGATCTGCTGCTTGTGGCCTAGGTCGATCCCGGCGGCAGGACTGCACAGGAGCGCGGAGCCACCGCCGGAGACAAGGAAGATGACGAGATCGTTGGCCGTAAGGTCGCTTGCGAGGTTCAACATCCTTTGCGCAGCGAGCAAACCAGCGGTATCCGCCACCGGGTGAGCGGCCTCGATGCCCTCGATCCGTCGCGTCGCCGGAGTGGGCGGCGTGTGGTCGTAGCGGGTGACAACCAGTCCTGACAGAGGCTTGTCGCACGGCCAGAGGGCTTCTAACGCCTGCGCCATCGCGGCGGCTGCCTTACCTGCGCCCAGAACCAGAGTCCGCCCAGAGGGCGGCTGCGGCAGATACTCGCGCATGTTGTGCGCGGGAAGCGCGCGCTCGACGGCGGCACGAAAGAGTTCAGTGAGGAACCTCTTGGGCTGAATCCCTTGCGGCAGATGGGACATCACACGCTCGACATGTGACGCTCGATGCAGGTGCTCAGCACCTCCTCGTGAGGCCGCTTCCACCAGTTGTCGCGCGAGAAAATCTCTACTTCGCTGTAACCGGCGAAGCCCTGGGCCTCCACCCATGCGCGAATACGCGGAATGTCGATGACGCCGTCGCCCATCATGCCGCGGTCGTTCAGCAGATCCTGGGTAGGCGTCAGCCAATCACACACGTGGAAGGCCAGCAGCCGACGTCCTCCGGCGCGTTCGATCTGCTGCTGCAGCTTCGGATCCCACCATGTGTGGTACACATCCACCGCGACGCCGATGCTGCCGCTCCGGTAGGGATCCAGTTCATCGCAGATGTCCAGGGCCTGTTCCATCGTGTTGACGCAGGCGCGGTCCGCCGCGTACATGGGGTGCAAAGGCTCAATCGCGAGTGGCATCGATGCGGTACGGGCGTACTCGAGGAGCTCGCCGATCCCGTCAACCACCTGGCCGCGCGCGAGGCCTATGTCCTTGTGCGCGGCTTTTCCCGCCAACGCTCCGGGCAGCGCTCCAACCACGAGGACCAGGCATGCTGCACGCAATTCCGCGGCCTCTTCGACAGCACGGCGGTTGTCCTCACGAGCGAGTTTCAACCCCTCGGCATCGGTGGCCGTGAACATGCCTCCACGGCAGTAGCCCGAGAGGGACAGCTCTAGATCCTTCACCATCCTTGACACGCTGGACAGCCCGATCGCGGCGACCTGGTCGCGCCAGGGTGACACAGCGCGGATGCCCCGCCGGGCGCACGCCTCCAGGATGGCGGGCAGTGGAAGCTCCTGGCCGGCGCTCTTGCGAACGGTAGCGGTGTTGATGGAAAGCCACCGGTGGTCGCGCGAAAAATCGCGCAAGGGATTGCTGAACATGGTCTTGGAAGGTGAGGACAACAGAACAGCGCCGCTGCGGCGCGTTCAACCCGTATTGCGAACGCCTGCTGCGATGCCGTTGATGCACAAGTGGATGCCGCGCTGAGCGCGCTCGTCGGAGCTATCCGCGCGGCGCCGGCGCAGCAGTTCCACCTGCATGTGGTGAAGAGGATCGATGTAGGGAAACCGATGGGTCACGGAGCGCGCCAGCGCTGGATCTCCTGCAAGGCGCTCAAGTTCGCCCGTGATGGTTTCCAGTGCGCACACCGAACGTTCCCATTCGCGCTTAATCTCGCCGAAGATCTTCTCGCGAAGGTCCACGTCCGGAACCAGCTGCGCATACTGCGAAGCCAGGCCGAGATCCGTCTTTGCCAGCACCATGTCGATGTTGGAAAGCAGCGTACGAAAGAATGGCCAGTCGCGGTACATGTCGCGCAGCAGCTTTGTACGGGCAGCAGCGTGCTCGCCGTTCTGCACGAACGCATCTACCGCCGAACCGAATCCGAACCATCCGGGCAGCGCGAGGCGACACTGCCCCCAGCTGAAGGTCCAGGGGATCGCCCGCAAATCTTCGATGCGCTGGTTCGCCTTGCGGGAAGGCGGGCGCGAGCCGATGTTCAGTTCGGCGATTTCACGAAGCGGTGTCGCGGATAGGAAGTAGTCCGCGAACCCCGGCGTCTCGTACACCAAGTGGCGGTACGCCTTCATGCTCGCATCCGAGAGATCGGATGCGGCCTTCAGGAACTCCGAAGACGGCGGATTGGGCGGATGCAGCAGCGTTGCTTCCAGCATGGCTGCAACCAGCGCTTCCAGGTTCTGTTTGCCGATGGCGGGGTTGCCGTACTTGGAAGCAATCACTTCCCCCTGTTCGGTCAGGCGCAACTGACCATTGACCGTTCCAGGCGGTTGCGCCAGGATGGCTTGGTAGCTCGGGCCGCCACCGCGGCCGACCGTACCACCGCGCCCATGGAACATCCGTAGACGAACACCAGCTGCCATGGCGGGTTCGGCGAACAACCGCGCGAGCCGGACTTCGGCTTGGTACAGCTCCCAATTGCTGGTGAAGATTCCACCGTCCTTGTTGCTGTCGCTGTAGCCGAGCATGACCTCCTGCTCGCCGCCGGAGCGGCGGACCATGTCCGCAATGCCAGGCAGAGAATAGAACTCGCGCATGACCTGGTCGGCCATCCGAAGGTCGGCGATCGTCTCGAAGAGTGGCACCACGACGAGATCGCACGTCGCCTCGCCATCCAGCGCCCCGCGCAGCAGGCCCGTTTCCTTTTGCAGCAACAGCACTTCGAGCAAGTCGCTCACGGCCTCCGTGTGGCTGATGATGCAGTGGCGGATTGCCCCGGCTCCAAATCGGCCACGCAACTCGTAGGCAGCTTCGAAAATAGCCAGTTCAATGAGCGCCTCGGCACCATAGTTCGCGCCGGTGACACGCAGCGGCCGGGCGTCAGTGAGCATCCGAATCAGGATGCGCCGCTTGGCATCCTCATCAAGCGCGGAGTAGTCGGCTTCGACGCGCGCATGCCGCAGGAGTTCTGCGACCGCGAGCTCGTGCTGCTCGGAATTCTGCCGCAAGTCCACCGTCGCCAGATGGAATCCGAAAACCTCCACAGCTCGCATGAGCGGGCCAAGGCGCCGGCGCACCAGTACGTCACCGTGGTGAGTTTCGAGCGACTCGCGCATCGTGGAGAGATCCGCCAGCAGATCCTCAAAGAAGTCGTAGCACGCGCCCATTGACGGCATTGCGACCTTGCCCGTCAGCTGCTGCAGTGTGGCTGTTAGGCGATGGCTGATGGCGTCGATCGCCCGCCGGTACGGCTCGTCGCGGCGATGCTCTTCGCCGTCCTTTGCGCTGTCGGCCAGTGCTTGCAGCGCCGGCGTGACCTGGACCAGAACGTCCGACAGCGACAGCTCCTCGCGCAAGCGGCCCAACTGCGCAAGGTAGTGTCGCAGCACGATCTCGCCTTGCCGTCTCAGTGCGTACCTCAGCGTCTCGGCAGTCACGTTCGGATTGCCGTCCCGGTCCCCGCCGGTCCACTGCCCCATACGAAGGAAACTGGCCACCGGCCGCCCAAGTTCGCGCTCCACCTGCTCGTAGATCTGTGGAACCACCTGCAGGAAGGTGCACCGGTAGTAGCTCAGCGACGTCTCAATCTCGTCGAAGACGCTGAGCTTGGAGAACCTGAGAAGTCGCGTCTGCCACAGCTGCAGCACCCGCGCGCGCACGTTCTCCTCATTGTCGGCCAGCTCCTGCGCGGCCACTTCGTCGGCGGCCCACATCCTCATGCAAAGGGCGTCTCGCTCCTCCAGGAGGCGGGCGATGTCGCGCTCTGCATCGAGGATGGACTGGCGTTGCACCTCAGTGGGATGGGCGGTCAGCACCGGCGACAGGCAGGCCTGCGCCAAAGAGCGCGCGACGACCTCAGGCCCCACACCAGCTTCGCGCAGGCGAGCCAGTGCAGCGGCGAGGGTCGCTTGCTGCAACTGGCCCGATCCCTCCTTCATTGCACGCCGGCGGAGCTGGTGCCTGTCTTCGGCCAGGTTGGCTAAGTGGCTGAAGAAGGTAAACGCGCGGATTACCTTGACGGCGACAGCACTGTCCATTGCGCCGACCAGCTCACGCAGGCTCTGCGCTTCAACCGCGCTCCCCAGCCGCGCGGCAACCGCATGCTGGCGGATGCTCTCCACCAGCTCGAAGACCGCGGCCCCTTCCGTCTGCTGGATAACCTCCCCGAGTATGCGGCCCAGGAAGCGGACGTCCTGCAACAAGGAATGGTCCTTGTCTTCTAGGTGAATGGATGCGCCCATCGGTCGATCACTCGGCAGTGATGTTCGCGTCTTTGACGATGCGCGAGTAGGTGGCCAGTTGGCCGGTGAGGAAGTTCGCGAACTGGTCGCCAGCGAGCACCTTGGCGTCGAAGTTCTGGGGCGCGAGGCGTTCATTGACGGCCTTCGACGCCATTGCCTTCTGCACGAGCCCCTCGAGCTTCTTCGCGATCGGCTCGGGGAGGCCTTGCGGCGCCCACAGGCCGTACCACGACAGCATCTCGAAGTCAGGATAGCCGGATTCAGCGACGGTAGGCACGTTCGGCAGCGCGGCGATACGTTTCGCCGTTGTCACCGCCAATGGCTTGAGCTTGCCCGAGGAGATGTGGGCGGCTGAGGACGGAATCGCATCGATCATTCCACTGATCTGGCCTCCCAGCGCGTCGTTGAGTGCCCCGGCGGTCCCCTTGTAGATGATGATGGGGATCTCCAGACCGCCTGCCTTCTTCAATGCCTCTTGCGCCAAGTGCATAGGAGAGCCAAGCGCCGAGGTGCCAAAGGAGTACCTTTTTGGATCCTTTCGAGCCAGCTCCATGAACTCTTTGAGGTTCTTGGCAGGCACGGACGGGTGTACGGTGAGCACCATCGGCACCGATCCGAGCATCGCTATCGGGCGGAAGTCCCGGATCGGGTCGTAAGGCACGCGCCGGTTGATCAGTGCGTTGGCAAGCAACGTCGGCGACTGCACCAGCAGGGTGTAGCCGTCCGGCGAACCCTTGGCTACCAGGTCGCTACCGATCGCACCGCTGGCGCCTGCGCGGTTGTCGACGATGAACTGGGTGCCTGTCTGCTCGCTGAGGCTCTGGGCGAGAACCCGGGCCACGAGATCGACAGTTCCGCCTGCCTGGTATGGCACCACGATGCGCACCGGCTTGTCCGGCCAGGCCTGGGCCGACGCGGGGGCGGTGAAGCCCAGGACAGCCGCAAGCGCGAGCGCGAAGAGAGCGAGTCGTTTCATCCTTGTCTCCTTGATTTCAGCAATCGCATGGAAGCTTCAGCAGGCGAAGCGCGTTTCGGAAATAAATACCTTCTTGATCCGACTTGCTCAAACCGAGTTCGTCGATCGCTCGGGGGATCGTGCGCAAGAACATGGGTCCGCCTTCCGGGTCGAACGGACAGTCGGTGGCAAAGACCACCTGCTCAGCACCGAAGAATTCCAGGCCGCACCGAATGCCGCTCTTGCCGCCAGCCAAGGCAGTATCGGCGTAGAACTTGCGGAAGTAGTCGATGGGACGCTTTGCCATGCGCTTGAGCATCCCCTCGTAGTCCTCGTCCGAAGTCCGGCTGCCGAACTGGTCCAGGCCTGGCCCGACGCGGCCATCGAAGAAGGGGATCATCGCGCCCATGTGGTGCGTGATCACCTTCATCTCCGGCAGGCGATCGAAGAACCCCGAGAACACCATGCGAGTCATCGCTGCACTCGTCTCATAGGGCCATCCGAAAGTCCACCAGATCTCGTACTTGGACTTCTTTTCACTGGCGTAATCCGGCATGCCCGCCCCCCGGGCAGGGTGCATCCAGATCGGCACGTCGTAGCGCTTCACCGCAGCCTCGAAGATCGGCCAGAACTCTTCGTCGTCGAGCGGACGGCCATTTACGTTTGTGAAGACCTGGATGCCGCGGGCGCCGAGCTGCGTGATGGCACGCTCCATTTCTTCCAGTGCAGCCGGCACGTTGTTCATCGGCAGCGATGCCACGAACGCCGGGAACTTGTCTGGATGGTCATCGCGGATCTGCGCCATGCAGTCGTTGGCCAGGCGCGCCATCGCGGGGGATTCTTCAGGCCCGGCGATCATCTCGATGGGCGGGTTTGAGAGCGTCAGCAACTGTTGATAGCCGGGGAAGCTCTCCATCATCTTCAGTCGCGCGTCCAAGTCGTAGAGGACGGGGATGGTCAGCCATCGCTTGATGGCAGCCTTGTCCTTGGCCATGTCGGCCATCTTGTCGAAATAGGGGCGCGGGAGGATGTGGGCGTACGCGTCGATTCGTCTCATAGGTGTTTCATTCGATGCCATGCAGGGCCAGCAGTGTCTTCATGCGCCGAGCTGCCGCATCGGGTAGCTCCAGCAAGTTGGCTGCATCGGCCAGGCGAAACAGCTCCGCGAGGTGCGGCAGGCTGCGTGTGCTTTGCTGGCCACCTACCATGGTGAAGTGCTTCTGGTGACCGTTGAGCCAAGCCATGAACACGACGCCCGTCTTGTAGAAGCGGGTCGGGGCCTGGAAAATGTGGCGCGACAGCGGGACCGTGGGCCCCAGGATGGCGTGAAAGCGCTCGACGTTGCCCTGGGCCAGTTCGCCGAGGGCGGCAGCAGCCGCGGGCGCGATGGCGTCGAAGATGCCCAGTAGTGCGTCGCTCTTGCCGTGCGTGGGTTCGCTGCCAAAGCCGTCGCCGGCGATCAGCTCGGCGTAGTTGAAGTCGTCGCCGGTGTACATGCGCACGCCCGCGGGCAGGCGCCGGCGCATGGCGATTTCCTTGTCCTTGTCGAGCAGGGAGATCTTGATGCCGTCGACCTTGGACGGATTCGCGGCGATGACGCCCAGCGCAGTGTCCATGGCGCGGTCGGCGTCCGAACTGCCCCAGTAGCCGGCCAGTGCGGGATCGAACATGTCGCCCAGCCAGTGCAGGACGACGGGCTGCTTCGCCTGCGACAGGATGCGGCCGTAGACCCGTTCATAGTCGGCGGGCGAGGTCGCCACGCGCGCCAGCGCCCGGCTGGCCATCACGATCAGCTTGCCTCCGAGCTTTTCGATGGCCGCCATCTGCTCTTCGTAGGCGCGGATTACGTCGTCGACGCTCCTCGCGTTTTCCACGGCGAGGTGGTCCGTACCGCAGCCAGAGGCGACCAACGCGCCCGGAACGTCACGCGCCGCATCCAGCGAGCGCCGGATCAGCTCCAGCGAGGTAGGCCAGTCCATGCCCATGCCGCGCTGCGCGGTGTCCATGGCTTCGGCGACGCCGAGGCCAAGTTTCCACAGATGCTGGCGGTAAGCAATGGTGGCGTCCCAGTCGACCGCGCAATCCAGCCAGGGATTCACCGCAGCGAGCGGGTTGGCCACCACGTGCGCCGCCGAATACGCGATGCGATTGAACTTCACACCAACGGCGGGCTTCGTTGGAGGAGTCCCGCGAATGCTGTACGTCTCCAGCGCGCCCGCAGCAGTCGGTAGCTTCAAGGTCAGAGCCATGACTCCGCTCCTCAGAAGCCCAGGGAAGGCACGTCGACGAAGCGGCGTTCCTTCCAGCTTTGCAGCGCGGCTTCCACCAGCTGCACGCCCTTGGCACCTTCGGGCAGGGTCCACTTGTACGGCTCGTTCTCGACGACGTGCCGGATGAAATGCTCCCACTGAATCTTGAAGCCGTTGTCGTAGAACTGCGAGTCCGGCACTTCCTGCCACTGCTCGTGGAAGTTCATGGTCTGCTTGACGTCCGGGTTCCACACCGGGCGCGGCGTGTTGACGCGGCTCTGCGCCTTGCACTCGGTCAGCGTGGCGACGGCCGAGCCGTGGGTGCCATCGACGTGGAAAGTCACCAAGTCGTCGCGGTTCACGCGGGTGGCCCAGGACATGTTCAGCTGCGCGACCACGGGTTCACCGCTGTGGCCCACGAGTTCCGCGATGGCGTAAGCTGCGTCGTCGGCGGTCGCCTTGTAGGGCTTGCCGGCTTCGTCCCAGCGCTCGGGGATGTGCGTGGCGCCCAGGCAGGAGATGGACTTCACCTCGCCGAACAGGTTATCCAGCACGTAGCGCCAGTGGCACATCATGTCCAGGATCATTCCGCCGCCGTCTTCGGCGCGGTAGTTCCAGCTCGGACGCTGGATCGGCTGCAGGTCGCCTTCGAACACCCAGTAGCCGAATTCGAGCCGCACGCTCAGCATGCGGCCGAAGAAGCCGGCGCGGCGCAGCATGTCGAGCTTGCGCAGGCCGGGCAGGAACAGCTTGTCCTGCACGGCGCCATGCTTCAGGCCGGACTTTTCGGCGACCTTGGCGATCTCCACGGCCTCGCCCAGGGTGGTGGCGATGGGCTTCTCGCAGTACACGTGCTTCTTCGCGCGCAGCGCCTTGGCCAGCAACTTGGGACGCATCTGCGTTGTGCCGGCGTCGAAGAACACCGTGTCGTCGGGGTTCGCCAGGGCGGCGTCGAGGTCCGTGCCCCAGCGGCCAATGTTGTGCGCCTTGGCCAAGGCCTCGATCTTTTCGGCGTTGCGGCCGATCAGGATCGGGTCCGGCATTACCTTGTCGCCGTTGGACAGCGTCACGCCGCCCTGGTTGCGGATGGCGACGATGGAGCGGATCAGGTGCTGATTCATGCCCATACGGCCGGTGACGCCGTGCATGATGATTCCGAGACGTTGGGTGCTCATTGGGGGCTCCGGGAAGGGCGGCGCAAAGGCCGGGCCGCCTGCGGCAAAACGAACGAACAAACGACGCTCAATTCACGATTGGTGAATTATGGGCCAAAAAAAGGGAGGCGCGCAACCCCCCTCCTGCTGCTCCGTCAGCGCACCACGTAGGCAGTCACCACCTCGACGATGTGCACCATCCGCTGTGTCAGCAGCTTCGGCGAGGCCAGGTCGCGGTCGAATCCGACCGACAGCGTGTGGATGTTGGAGAGATAGAAGTACGCGCAGCCTGCGATGGTGATGTACAGCTGCATGGGGTCGATGCCCTCGCGAAACAGGTTCTCCTTTTGTCCGCGGGCGATGATGTCCGAGAGCGTCTGGAGCAGTGGCGAGTTGAGCTCCCGGATCCTGGGCGCTGCAGCGAGGTGCCGTGCCTTGTGCAGGTTCTCGCTGTTAAGGAAAGTGATGAACTCGGGGTGCGCGATGTAGTAGTCCCACGTGAATTCGACCAGCCGACGTAGTGCTGAAAGGGGCGGCAAATCCTGGAGGTGCAGGTAGAGCTGCGCGTCTCGGATCTCCGCGTACACGGCCTCCAGCACGGCGGAAAACAGTCCGTCTCGGTCCTTGAAGTAGTAGTAGACCAGGCGCTTGTGGACGTTTGCTTCCGCGGCGATGCGCTCCACCCTTGCCCCGCCCAGCCCGTGCTCGGAAAACTCCTTCCGCGCTGCGGCCAAGATCGCGCTTCGTGACCGCTCTGCGTCCCGTGTTTTCGCGCTCGGATCGGCCTTGTTCTTCGTCTTGGTGTTCACCATCCGGGAATGGTAAGGGTTAGTAAGGCTTTTCCAAGGAAGAGCTCCCATCGTGGCAGTCGGACATAGACTTGCTACTATTCACCAAGAGTGAATTAAGGCGTACACTTCGGTCAAGTTTTTCCTGCGGCCACCACCAGAGCTTTTTGGAACTCCCGTTCATGACGACTGCTGTTGCCCCAGCAACTGTGCTTCGCACCCGAGCCACCTCTGCACACAGGAGTAGCGAAGCGCTGCTAATCGGAGTCCCAAAGGAAATCGCGCCCGGTGAAAAGCGCGTCGCCACCGTCCCCGCCGTGGTGGAGAAGCTCGTCAAGCTCGGTTTTTCCGTCGCCGTGCAGAGCGGTGCCGGCGATGCCGCGAATTTTCCTGACGACGCCTACCGCGCCGCCGGCGCCCAGATCGTGCCGGACGCCGCCGCGCTGTGGAGCGGCTCCGACATCGTGTTCAAGGTGCGGCCGCCGACCGCGCAGGAGGTCGGCCTGCTGCGCGAGGGCGGCATGCTGGTCGGCTTCGTGTGGCCGGCGCAGAACCCCGAGCTGATGCAGCAGCTGGCCGCGCGCCGGGCCACGGTCCTGGCCATCGACGCGCTGCCGCGGCAGCTGTCGCGGGCGCAGAAGATGGACGCGCTGACCTCGATGGCCGGCATCAGCGGCTACCGGGCGGTGATCGAGGCGGCCAACGCCTTCGGCCGCTTCTTCAATGGCCAGGTCACGGCCGCCGGCAAGGTGCCGCCGGCCAAGGTGTTCATCGCCGGCGCCGGTGTTGCCGGCCTCGCCGCCATCGGCACCGCGGCCAACCTGGGCGCCATCGTGCGCGCCAACGACACCCGGGCCGAAGTCGCCGACCAGGTGAAGTCGCTCGGCGGCGAATTCGTCAAGGTCGACTACGAGGAAGAGGGATCGGGCGGCGGCGGCTACGCCAAGGTGATGAGCGAAGGCTTCCAGCAGGCGCAGCGCGCGATGTACGCGCAGCAGGCCCGGGAAGCCGACATCATCATCACCACCGCCCTGATCCCGGGCAAGCCGGCCCCCAAGCTGATCACCGCCGACATGGTGCAGACCATGCAGCCGGGCAGCGTCATCGTCGACATGGCGGCCGAGCAGGGCGGCAACTGCGAGCTCACCGTGCCCGGCGAGGCCGTCGTCCGGCACGGCGTCACCATCGTCGGCTACACCGACCTGGCCAGCCGCCTGGCCAAGCAGTCCTCCACGCTGTACTCGACCAACCTGCAGCGGCTGGCCGAGGAGCTGTGCAAGGCCAAGGACGGCGTCGCCGTCGTCAACATGGACGACGAGGCGATCCGCGGCCTGACCGTGATCAAGGACGGTGCGGTCACCTGGCCCGCGCCGCCGCCCAAGGCGCCGGCCGTCGCGCCGCAGAAGCCGGCCGCCACGATGCCTCCCGCGCCGAAGGGCCACGGCCCCGGCGAGCCGATGTCGGCCCAGTCGCTGGCCATCACCTTCGGCGTCGGTGCGCTGCTGTTCCTGCTGGTGGGCCTGTATGCGCCGGCGTCGTTCCTGGCCCACTTCACCGTGTTCGTGCTGGCCTGCTTCGTCGGCTACATGGTGATCTGGAACGTGACGCCGTCGCTGCACACGCCGCTGATGAGCGTGACCAACGCGATCTCCTCGATCATCGCGATCGGCGCGCTGGTGCAGGTGGCGCCGCCCGTCGGCGGCGCCGGCGCCAGCCGGCCCGCCCAGCTGATCCTGGGTCTGGCGGTGTTCGGGCTCGCCCTGACGGCCGTCAACATGTTCGGCGGCTTCGCGGTGACGCGACGCATGCTGGCGATGTTCCGCAAGTAACCGAAGGCGAAGCACATGTCCTCCAGCCTCGCCACCATTTCCTACATCGGCGCCACCATCCTGTTCAT
>NZ_WSEL01000010.1 GCF_009758015.1 Ramlibacter pinisoli | reverse complement strand
AGAGGCAAAAACTTCAAGATCGAACTGTAGAGTTTGATCCTGGCTCAGATTGAACGCTGGCGGAATGCTTTACACATGCAAGTCGAACGGCAGCACGGGGGCAACCCTGGTGGCGAGTGGCGAACGGGTGAGTAATACATCGGAACGTGCCCAGTCGTGGGGGATAACTACGCGAAAGCGTAGCTAATACCGCATACGATCTACGGATGAAAGCGGGGGATCGCAAGACCTCGCGCGATTGGAGCGGCCGATGGCAGATTAGGTAGTTGGTGGGGTAAAGGCTCACCAAGCCGACGATCTGTAGCTGGTCTGAGAGGACGACCAGCCACACTGGGACTGAGACACGGCCCAGACTCCTACGGGAGGCAGCAGTGGGGAATTTTGGACAATGGGCGCAAGCCTGATCCAGCCATTCCGCGTGCAGGATGAAGGCCCTCGGGTTGTAAACTGCTTTTGTACGGAACGAAACGCGCCGGGCTAATACCTTGGCGTAATGACGGTACCGTAAGAATAAGCACCGGCTAACTACGTGCCAGCAGCCGCGGTAATACGTAGGGTGCAAGCGTTAATCGGAATTACTGGGCGTAAAGCGTGCGCAGGCGGTGATGTAAGACAGATGTGAAATCCCCGGGCTCAACCTGGGAACTGCATTTGTGACTGCATCGCTGGAGTGCGGCAGAGGGGGATGGAATTCCGCGTGTAGCAGTGAAATGCGTAGATATGCGGAGGAACACCGATGGCGAAGGCAATCCCCTGGGCCTGCACTGACGCTCATGCACGAAAGCGTGGGGAGCAAACAGGATTAGATACCCTGGTAGTCCACGCCCTAAACGATGTCAACTGGTTGTTGGTCCTTTGCTGGATCAGTAACGAAGCTAACGCGTGAAGTTGACCGCCTGGGGAGTACGGCCGCAAGGTTGAAACTCAAAGGAATTGACGGGGACCCGCACAAGCGGTGGATGATGTGGTTTAATTCGATGCAACGCGAAAAACCTTACCCACCTTTGACATGTACGGAATTCCGCAGAGATGTGGAAGTGCTCGAAAGAGAACCGTAACACAGGTGCTGCATGGCTGTCGTCAGCTCGTGTCGTGAGATGTTGGGTTAAGTCCCGCAACGAGCGCAACCCTTGTCATTAGTTGCTACATTTAGTTGGGCACTCTAATGAGACTGCCGGTGACAAACCGGAGGAAGGTGGGGATGACGTCAAGTCCTCATGGCCCTTATAGGTGGGGCTACACACGTCATACAATGGCCGGTACAAAGGGCTGCCAACCCGCGAGGGGGAGCTAATCCCATAAAACCGGTCGTAGTCCGGATCGCAGTCTGCAACTCGACTGCGTGAAGTCGGAATCGCTAGTAATCGTGGATCAGAATGTCACGGTGAATACGTTCCCGGGTCTTGTACACACCGCCCGTCACACCATGGGAGCGGGTTCTGCCAGAAGTAGTTAGCCTAACCGCAAGGAGGGCGATTACCACGGCAGGGTTCGTGACTGGGGTGAAGTCGTAACAAGGTAGCCGTATCGGAAGGTGCGGCTGGATCACCTCCTTTCTGGAAACTGCAATCTAAATTAAACGCCCACACTTATCGGTTGTTGGAAGGTTGTCGCCAACGGCCAGGTCGCAAGATCTGTGTTGCTAGCGACCGGCTTGGGTCTGTAGCTCAGTTGGTTAGAGCACCGTCTTGATAAGGCGGGGGTCGTTGGTTCGAGACCAACCAGACCCACCATCCCTCCTGCAAACCTCGGGGGATTAGCTCAGCTGGGAGAGCACCTGCTTTGCAAGCAGGGGGTCGTCGGTTCGATCCCGTCATCCTCCACCAAACACCATCGCATCAACACCAAAGTTGCTTCGCAAGAGGCTGCTTTGTTGTTGAAGCCGGCATTGTCCGGATTCAATCGGCTGTTCTTTAAAAATTCATAGAGTTCGAATCAGCGTTGTTAGCGGAAACCGCTTCATGGCGGACCGTGCCGCTAACAACATTTTGATTGCGTCAAATGAACTTCACTTCGAAGCAATTCGAATGAAGGCGGCATAACGCGCCAGGTGAAAGACCTGGCAATTCCTTGATTGACTGAGAATCCTCGTGAGAGGGGTCAAAGTTATAGGGTCAAGTGAATAAGAGCATGTGGTGGATGCCTTGGCGATTACAGGCGACGAAGGACGTGATAGCCTGCGATAAGCTTCGGGGAGCTGGCAAATAAGCTTTGATCCGGAGATTTCCGAATGGGGAAACCCACCCTTAGGGGTATCGCATGATGAATACATAGTCATGCGAGGCGAACCGGGTGAACTGAAACATCTCAGTAGCTCGAGGAAAAGACATCAACCGAGATTCCGAAAGTAGTGGCGAGCGAAATCGGAAGAGCCTGCTAGTGATAGCACGACTGTTAACGGAACGGCTTGGAAAGGCCGGCCATAGCGGGTGATAGCCCCGTACGTGAAAACAGACGTGTGGTACTGAGCTAGCGACAAGTAGGGCGGGACACGTGAAATCCTGTCTGAAGATGGGGGGACCATCCTCCAAGGCTAAATACTCGTAATCGACCGATAGTGAACTAGTACCGTGAGGGAAAGGCGAAAAGAACCCCGGGAGGGGAGTGAAATAGATCCTGAAACCGCATGCTTACAAAAAGTCGGAGCCCGCAAGGGTGACGGCGTACCTTTTGTATAATGGGTCAGCGACTTACATTCAGTGGCAAGCTTAACCGAATAGGGAAGGCGTAGGGAAACCGAGTCCGAATAGGGCGTTTAGTCGCTGGGTGTAGACCCGAAACCAAGTGATCTATCCATGGCCAGGATGAAGGTGCCGTAACAGGTACTGGAGGTCCGAACCGACTAGTGTTGCAAAACTAGCGGATGAGCTGTGGATAGGGGTGAAAGGCTAAACAAACTTGGAAATAGCTGGTTCTCTCCGAAAACTATTTAGGTAGTGCCTCAAGTATTACCTTCGGGGGTAGAGCACTGTTTAGGCTAGGGGGTCATGGCGACTTACCAAACCTATGCAAACTCCGAATACCGAAGAGTACAGCTTGGGAGACAGAGCACCGGGTGCTAACGTCCGGACTCAAGAGGGAAACAACCCAGACCGCCAGCTAAGGTCCCTAAAATTGGCTAAGTGGGAAACGAAGTGGGAAGGCTAAAACAGTCAGGATGTTGGCTTAGAAGCAGCCATCATTTAAAGAAAGCGTAATAGCTCACTGATCGAGTCGTCCTGCGCGGAAGATGTAACGGGGCTAAGCCAGTTACCGAAGCTGCGGATTTGCACGCAAGTGCAAGTGGTAGGAGAGCGTTCTGTAAGCCTGTGAAGGTGGCTTGTAAAGGCTGCTGGAGGTATCAGAAGTGCGAATGCTGACATGAGTAGCGTTAAAGCGGGTGAAAAGCCCGCTCGCCGTAAGCGCAAGGTTTTCTACGCAACGTTCATCGGCGTAGAGTGAGTCGGCCCCTAAGGCGAGGCAGAGATGCGTAGCTGATGGGAAACAGGTCAATATTCCTGTACCGATGTGTAGTGCGATGTGGGGACGGAGAAGGTTATCTCAGCCGGGTGTTGGATGTCCCGGTTCAAGCCTGTAGTCGTGCCTGGTAGGTAAATCCGCCGGGCTTAGATGAGAGGTGATAACGAGGCGGCTTGCCGCCGAAGTGAGTGATACCCTGCTTCCAGGAAAAGCCACTAAGCTTCAGCTACACACGACCGTACCGCAAACCGACACTGGTGCGCGAGATGAGTATTCTAAGGCGCTTGAGAGAACTCGGGAGAAGGAACTCGGCAAATTGACACCGTAACTTCGGAAGAAGGTGTGCCCTTAGTAGGTGAAGTCCCTCGCGGATGGAGCCCAATGGGGTTGCAAAAAATCGGTGGCTGCGACTGTTTAATAAAAACACAGCACTCTGCAAACACGAAAGTGGACGTATAGGGTGTGACGCCTGCCCGGTGCTGGAAGATTAAGTGATGGGGTGCAAGCTCTTGATCGAAGTCCCAGTAAACGGCGGCCGTAACTATAACGGTCCTAAGGTAGCGAAATTCCTTGTCGGGTAAGTTCCGACCTGCACGAATGGCGTAACGATGGCCACACTGTCTCCTCCCGAGACTCAGCGAAGTTGAAATGTTTGTGATGATGCAATCTCCCCGCGGAAAGACGGAAAGACCCCATGAACCTTTACTGTAGCTTTGTATTGGACTTTGAACAGATCTGTGTAGGATAGGTGGGAGGCTTTGAAGCAGGGTCGCTAGATCTTGTGGAGCCAACGTTGAAATACCACCCTGGTGTGTTTGAGGTTCTAACCTAGGCCCGTTATCCGGGCTGGGGACAGTGCATGGTAGGCAGTTTGACTGGGGCGGTCTCCTCCCAAAGCGTAACGGAGGAGTTCGAAGGTACGCTAGTTACGGTCGGACATCGTGACGATAGTGCAATGGCATAAGCGTGCTTAACTGCGAGACTGACAAGTCGAGCAGATGCGAAAGCAGGACATAGTGATCCGGTGGTTCTGTATGGAAGGGCCATCGCTCAACGGATAAAAGGTACTCTGGGGATAACAGGCTGATACCGCCCAAGAGTTCATATCGACGGCGGTGTTTGGCACCTCGATGTCGGCTCATCTCATCCTGGGGCTGTAGCCGGTCCCAAGGGTATGGCTGTTCGCCATTTAAAGAGGTACGTGAGCTGGGTTTAAAACGTCGTGAGACAGTTTGGTCCCTATCTTCCGTGGGCGCTGCAGATTTGAGGAAGCCTGCTCCTAGTACGAGAGGACCGGAGTGGACGCACCTCTGGTGTATCGGTTGTCACGCCAGTGGCATTGCCGAGTAGCTATGTGCGGAAGAGATAACCGCTGAAAGCATCTAAGCGGGAAACTCGTTTCAAGATGAGATCTGCCGGGGCCTTGAGCCCCCTGAAGAGTCGTTCGAGACCAGGACGTTGATAGGTCGGGTGTGGAAGCGCAGCAATGCGTTAAGCTAACCGATACTAATTGCTCGTGCGGCTTGACCCTATAACTTTGATCGTCGATCAAAGGTGTTATGCCAAGTACGCAATCAAGAAGCTGATTTGAGCTCTATGAATTCGTCGCCCTGCATTGCGCAGGACGGCAACAAGTTATGCCTGATGACCATAGCGAGGTGGTCCCACTCCTTCCCATCCCGAACAGGACAGTGAAACGCCTCTGCGCCGATGATAGTGCGGATTCCCGTGTGA